>CALMVO010000105.1 GCA_937873205.1 uncultured Acetobacteraceae bacterium | reverse complement strand
GCGGCCGCCGCGAGCAGATGCTGGGCGCGGGCTCCGGCTTCGTGATCGACCCCAGCGGCGTGATCGTCACCAACAACCACGTGGTGGGCGGCGCCGACAACATCATGGTGTCGTTCTCGGACGGCACCGAGCTGCCGGCGCGGGTGCTGGGCAGCGACGAGCTCACCGACATCGCGGTGATCCAGGTCAAGACCGACCACAAGCTGGCCTACGTGCCCTGGGGCCGCAGCCAGGACGTCCAGATCGGCGACTGGGTGCTGGCGGCCGGCAACCCGTTCGGGCTCGGCAGCTCCGTGACGGCGGGCATCGTCTCGGCGCGCGGGCGCGACATCGGCGCCGGGCCGTTCGACGACTTCCTGCAGCTGGACGCGCCGATCAACCCGGGCAACTCCGGGGGGCCCTCCTTCAACATGCGCGGCCAGGTGGTGGCGCTGAACACCGCGATCGTGTCGCCGACCGGCGGCTCGGTTGGCATCGGCTTCGCGATCCCGTCGGCGCTGGTGGAGCCGATCGTGGAGCAGCTGCGTGCCAAGGGCCACATCGACCGCGGCTGGCTCGGCGTCACGCTGGAGAACGCGCCCGGCGGCGGGGTCAGGATCGTCGATGTCGACAAGGGCGGCCCCGGCCAGCGCGCCGGCCTGCATGCCGGCGACGTCGTGCAGACGGTGAACGGCGAGCGCGTGGACAGCAACCGCAGCCTGATCCGCACCGTCGCCGCCGCCGCGCCGGGCAGCTCGATCCACCTGGCGCTGTCCCGGCACGGCAAGTTGGTCGAGGTGCCAGTGGTGGTGGGACGACGGACGGAAGGGCCGAGTTAATTGGACTTCAGAGTCCGCTTCGCGCTCGAAGCGGTAGTAAGAGCGACCGTGACAGCTTCCCAGAAGCGGACATCGACCGGCTGAGGCTTCGGTGACTGGAGCACCCTTCAGATTGCTCAGTCGGGTAGAGAACGGATCGGAATGTCCCCCCTAGTCCTCAAGCCCGGGAAATTGAGGCGAGGCTCAAGCCACGACCAAAGAGCCCTGGCATCCCGGACGGCTTCGTCTGAGAATTGCAAGACCGAGTGACGCTTTAGCATCTCCTTCAAGGGTGGCGTCAACCTACGAGCATCGTATTTGACCGGAATCAAGTTTGTAAGCTTCGAGAATTCCGATCTGTAGTATTCTTCTTCATCTTCACCTATGTCGGGATCTCTTAAAAGGAGCGTGTAGGTGTTCCAAAACAGGTAAGGCCGCTCCATCAATTCGTCGAGGTCGATGGCTTGAGCTGTAACGCACAGAAGGTTGCAGTCATCATAAAACTCATGCGTCTCTTGCCCAGGTCTTGCATCGGATGCTTTCAAGTTTCGGGTAAGGCCAGCTGAACTAACAATTATCTGGTGCCCGGCGTCCGCGAGATCGAAGGTCCCCCGCGGGGGTGCATAACCGGACCAACTGCATCGGTCGTCAGTTTCGCTCGGATAGAACAGGCCTTTGACATCCCCAACGCGAACGTAACCCACTGTCCGAAACTCTCGCGGTGCGGCAGCAATGAGCTCAGGGAGGACGGAAAAGTTAGGCTCGTCACCAGACTGGCGAACGTTAAAATAGCGCCGCGGACCCGAGAGTTTTAGAAAGTCTACCTTTGTGAAGCTCATTCATGTTGCTCCGGTGACGCTCTACTTTCGTGCACTCGCGCGGTGATTAGGCAAGTTTACAGCCATTATGCATGCCTATCGCCTGCCTCAAACCGTCCTCCCGCCCCCAGGTGTGACGGTATGGTGTTTACCCCAGCACGAAGGTCCACCGAAGCCGATCACCGGTGCACAGGAAATGCTCCGTTTCGCCCAGATTGACCCAGAAGCTGACTGTCCGTCTTCGGCCATTCACCACAGGACTGGTTTTACCACCATCAGCCAGAAGACGACCACCAATGCCAGGAAGGCAGGCCACCCGAGTAAGAACCATATCCGGAATGCTCGATGGTATGCCGAGGGTAGCGTCGTCGCACCAGACGCCGCAGCGGCCACTGCCAGGCGTTCCATCCGCATTTGCAGCCCGACCACAGGGACCCAGCATGCACCTGCAACGATATAGAGCAGGTAGGTCGCCACCAGCCAGGAGGACAGCAGCGGATATCCCATCAGCCAGGCCAGTGCGATCCCTGAAACGGGCTGTATGACGCCGGACGTGGAGGTGAATATCCAGTCGGCGAGGACGACGTTCCTCGCGGTTGAGGCGATGGCGCGAATATCACCCCGAAGATGAGTGGCTAGCATATGGAATGCCGTCCCGGCCCCCACGCCGAATAGCACGGTCGAGCTGATGATGTGGGCTGTCTTGATCAGCGTATAGACGACCATGCTCACTTCTCGTCGAGTAGCGCTGCCCAGACGACCATCGCCAGCAGCACCGGGATGTTTTTGAGTAGGGCCCCGTAGGGGTCGGCCCAGAGTGACGGATCGGCCATGCCGATCCCGGTCGTGTAGCTGAGCACAAGGAGAACCTGCACCCAGGCCAGCAACCGGTCGTATCGCCCTGCCGCGAGGCCACCAGCTATGGTGATATCCATCAGGGAGAAGGCGTTCCCGATCAGCCGGGACCAGGATGTCGGCAGATGCAGTGCTTGCACGATCCGGGTCTCATCTGCTGGCGGGTTGAAGAAGCCTGCCAATCCGGAGCCGGCCCATAGGATCACCAAAGCAACCGTGAGGGCAGGCCGTAGGAAGAACAGGCGGGCATGCCACCGGTCCTGCACGTGGGACGGCGCGTGGCGGAAAGACTGGCTCATGGTGCGAGGGCGGAAGCCGATCACCTGCTCGAATCCTGCCGGGTCCGACGTGTTGCCGTAGACCATTTGGTCGATGGCAGTGGTCCGTAGGGGACCGGCTCCTACGACATCACCGATCCTGGCTGCCAGCCGGACGAGTGTCTCAGGTACCTGAAGCGCATGCGCCGGCGGGAGGTCGAGCCACATCCTTGTCTGCTCGGTGATCTGTCTGAGCGTCAACGTCTCCGGACCACACGGCTCCAGCGTTCTCCGGCATAGATCATCACGTGCCAGGCATCCTGCGATGGTCCGGGCAAGATCGTCTGCGTGGATCGGCTGGAAACGCTGGTCACCGCGACCCACCATGGGCGTCACGAATGGAAATCCGGCAAGCCCCCTTATCGCCGACGTGCCCCCATAGCTTCCCGATGCGTAGACCAGGGAGGGGCGCAGCAGGACCCAGGGGAGATCGCGAGCCCGTAGGTCGTCATCGGCCGCCTTCTTGGTGGCGGCGTATTCGGTACCGGCGTCGGTGTCTGCGCTGACGGCCGAGATATGCACGACCCGTCGAATTTCGGCCGCTTGACATGCGGTGAAGAGGGCAATGGGGGCGGTCACATGGATCGCATGCGCCGACTGACCTGCTCCGGACTGCAAGATGCCCGCGCAATTCACCACGGCCTCGGCCTGCGACAGCAAGGGTAACCAGTCCTGCGCTGATGCCATACGGTTCAGATCGATCCGTACCGTTTCGATCCCGGGGAAGCGGCGACGGGCGCTGACCGTGTCCCGTACTGCTGCGACGACGGTGTGACCTTCGTGCAGCAGGTAGGCCGTCACATGCCTTCCGATGAAACCCGTCGCCCCCAGAAGAAGCACCCTCACCGTCGCTCCATGTCCCTAGGATCCATGCTGCCAGAGCTCAGCACCGGAGTAATATGATGCTAATTCGCAATGAGTTTGCCGCATACGCCGATCGATGTCATCTGTCCATTACCCAAAGATGTGCCTCAGAGCCCGGTCGCTGGAAATTTCTCTTATGCATCTGGCAGACAGCCCTGGAACAGGATTTCCTACGTCCAGTGCCCAGATCCGAAGTCGCACACCTTCCCTTAGGTCGTGACCCCTGATGTCCGCTCTCACCGTCACCTGCATACGAAGCGGACTTTCCGCTTATGGCCAGAACCGGTCGACGGAGTGGAGTTGGCGGAAATTTGCCGGCCCTTCGCAGAGGATGACGCTTTGCGCCGGGCCTCGCGGCCCGGCGGACGGCTCGGCTCAGCCGGGAGCCGGGGCGGCGTGCACGACCGGCAGCAGCACGGCGCTACGGCCTCCGGTGCCGCGTTCGACGGTCATGGTGGCCGGACGGTAGTCCGCCGGGCGGGCAAACAGGATGTTGGGCACGTAGGTCTGCGGGTTGCGGTCGTAGAGCGGGAACAGGGTGCTCTGCACCTGCACCATCAGGCGGTGGCCGGGCTGCAGCGTGTAGTTCAGGGTGGGGAGGCGGAACCGGTATTCCTGGACCTGCCCCGCCTGGATCGGGCTCGGGTGCTCGAAGCTCTTGCGGTAGCGGCCGCGGAAGATGTCGAGGCTGATCGGGAGCTGGTAGCCGCCCATCTCCGGCTCCGCCGGGTCGGTGGGCGGGTAGAGGTCGATGATCTTGACCACGAAGTCGGCATCGGTGCCGGTGGTGCGGACGAACAGGTCGGCCACCGGGGCGCCGGCGAACCGGATCGGATGGTCGAGCACTGGGGTGCGGTAGGTCAGCACGTCGGGCCGGGTGGAGGCGGTACGCTGGTCCTGCACGAGCCAGGTGGTCCAGGCCGCGTGGTCGCCGAAGCGGGCTGGGAGCGGCTCGAACGGGATCGGCTTGGCCGGATCGGACACGTAGCTGTCCTCGCCCGTCCCGGGGTCGGCGGTGGAGAGCCCGCCGGCGGGCTGGAAGAAGTAGGGGGTCAGCGCGGCCGGGGCGACCAGCGGCCAGTCGGCCATGCTGTCCCAGTGGTTCTCGCCCGGGTCGTAGATCAGCACCTTGGGCGTCGGG
>CALMVO010000104.1 GCA_937873205.1 uncultured Acetobacteraceae bacterium | reverse complement strand
GCGGCGAGAGCTCCGCCAGCGCCGCGGCGATGGCCTCGGCGCGCCGCTCGCCCTGCTGCAGCGCCTGCCGGGTGCCGGCCAGCTCCGCCTCCTCGTCGGGCTGCGGGTTCAGGCCGGCGAGGTCCTGCACCGACTGCCGTAGCCAGTCCTCCTCGCGCGCTGCCGCCTCGACCGCGCCGCGCGCCTCGGCCAGCGCGGTGCGGGCGGCGAGCCAGTCGCGGTGGCAGGACCGCACCGCATCGCGCAGCGCCGGCGCCACCCCGAAGGCGTCGAGCAGGTCGAGGTGCGTGGACTGGTCGGCGAGCCCCATCTGCTCGTGCTGGCCCTGGATCTCGACCAGCAGCGCGCCCACCCGGCGCAGCAGGGCGACGCCGACCGGCTGGTCGTTCACGGCGGCGCGGGACCGGCCGTCGCGGGTGACGACACGGCGCAGCACCACCATCTCGCCCGGCTCGTGGACGATGCCGTGCTCCAGCAGCAGGGCGTGCAGCGGATGGCCGGCGGCGACGTCGAAGCAGGCGCTGACGCTGGCCTGCTCGGCGCCGGCGCGCACCAGTCCGCCGGCGGAGCGCTCGCCCAGCGCCAGCCCCAGGCTGTCGAGCAGGATCGACTTGCCGGCCCCGGTCTCGCCGGTGAGCACGGTGAGGCCCCGGTGCAGGTCGAGGTCGAGCCGCTCGATCAGCACCACGTCGCGGATCGAGATCTGCGTCAGCATGCGGTCAACATATGGTCCGGGCACGCCCGGCACGAGATGGCGATGGCCGTCTCCGGCCGGGGCGGCGGCGGCTCAGAAGACCGAGTGGTAGGCGCGGCCGAGGAAGCCGCGGTTCTGCGCCGGGACCGCAGGCTGGCCCGCTGGATTGTCGCCTGGCTGCAGGGCCCCAGCCTGGCGCAGGTCGGCGTAGCTGTCCTGATACCAAGTGCTGCCCGGATAGTTGTAGCCGAGCACGGCGGCGGTGCGGCGCGCCTGGTCGTTCAGGCCCAGCTTCAGGTAGACCTCGACCAGCCGGTGCAGCGCCTCGGCGACGTGGTTGGTGGTCTGGAAATCCTGCACCACGCGCTGGTAGCGGTTGATCGCCGCCTCGTAATAATGCTGTTGCTCGTAGTAGCGGCCGATCAGCATCTCCTTGCCGGCGAGATGATCGCGGCAGAGGTCGATCTTGAGGCGCGCATCGCGGGCATAGGCGGTGTCGGGGAAGCGGGTGACGACGTCCTGCAGCGCGTTCATGGCCTGCACGGTGCCCTGCTGGTCGCGCTGAATGTCGGCGATCTGCTCGTAGTAGCAGAGTGCGCGCAGGTAGTAGGCGTAGGCGGCATCCTGGCTGGTCGGGTGCAGCTGCAGGAAGCGGTTGATCTGCAGCACCGCGTCGGAATAATGGTCCTGCAGGTAGTAGGCGTAGCCCTCGAGCAGCTGCGCGTTCGCGGTGAAGCCGGAATACGGGTAGTTCTGCTGGATGTTCTCAAACTGGGTGACGGCGAGCGCATAGCGTCCGCTGTGCAGCGCGTCGACGCCGTTGTTGTAGAGCCCCTCGGGCGTCTGCGGGGTTTTCTCAGCCACCGCGGCGGGCTTGGAATCGGAGAACGGGTTGATGCTGTCGAGCGTGGCGCAGCCGCCCAGCAGGGCAAGCGCCAGGCCGGCCGGAACCAGGCGGGAGACGTTGGACGCGAAGGACGACATCGACCTGCCGGATCTTGAGGGACGACCGCCTTATATCAACGCGGTCTCCGGGGGAGAAGCCGTTCCGCGGCCGGCGCTGTCAAGCCGGCGTCCGGATCAGGCGGCGACCGCCTCATGCGTGGCGGGCAGCATGGTCCCGGTGGTCAGGCGCCAGGCCTGCGGATCGGCCATCAACGCCCGCAGCAGGCGGTTGTTCAGCCCGTGCCCGGAGCGGTGGCCGATAAAGGCGCCGCACAGTGGGGCACCGGCCAGCGCCAGATCGCCGACGGCGTCCAGCATCTTGTGGCGCACGAACTCGTCCGGGCGGCGCAGCCCGGCAGGATTCACCACCGTGCCGTCGTCGACCACCACGGCGTTGTCGAGCGACCCGCCGCGGGCGAGGCCGGCGGCGCGCATCGCGTCGATCTCGTGGCGGAGCGCGAAGGTGCGACAGTCCGCCAGCTCGTCCCGGAAGCTGCGCTCACCGAGCCGCATCGAGTAGGCCTGCCGCCCGATCACCGCCGCCTCGAACGCGATCGACAGCGACAGCGACAGGCCGGGGGCATGCGAGGGCCTGAGCTCGGCGTAACCCTGCCCCTCGATAACCCGCACCGGCCTCAGCACCTCGATCGCGGCGCGCGGCGCCGCCTGGTCGATGCGGCCAGCACACTCGATCAGGAACACGAACGGTGCGCTGCTGCCATCCAGCACCGGCACTTCCGGTCCGTCGAGCTCCACCACGGCGTTGTCGATGGCGCACGCCGACAACGCCGCCATCACGTGTTCGACGGTGCCGACGCGAGCCTCGGGCCGGTCGGGCAGGGACAGCACGGTGCACAGCCGTGTGTCGCTCACCCGATCGAACCGCGCCGGGATCTCGACGCCGAGGTCGCGGCGGCGGAACACGATCCCGGTCTCCGCCGGCGCCGGACGCAGGGTCATCGTCACCGCCTGCCCGGCATGCAGCCCCACGCCGCTGCAGCCGATCGGGTTGCGCAGGGTGGACTGGCAGCCGTTCTCGAGCCGGATCGTGCCAAAGGCGCGGGAGCCGCGATACGGATCGGCCAACTCGATCCCGAAGCTCGCGGACATGCCGTCCATCCCGTCGATCCCCAGGCGGCAGCCGATGGACCGGCTGTCATCAGTATCGATCTACGACGAGGATGGCGACCGGTTCCAGTCAAGGTTTATTGCCGGTTGTTTCCAACCAACCGGCTGTAATCATTCGTATTATTTTCGTCCTCAACCTCTGCTCAGGAGGATTGCCGACGCAGGAAGGCCGGGATGTCCAACCCGACCTCCTCGGCGACGGCCGGCCGGACGATGGCTTCCTGTTCCATCGTCGGGTCGGTGCGGACCGGCGGCGCCGAGGCGACGGGCGCCGGACGGCCGCGCAGCGCGCCGGTGACGATGCCGAACAGGCTGCGGGTTGGCTGCGGCGCCGGCGGCTCCGCGACCGGCTGCCGCGGCGGCTCCGAGAACAGGCCGCCCCGCGGCGCCGCGGGGCGGGCGTTCGACAGCTGGCCCTGTAGTGCGTGCGCGGGCGGCGCCTGATACCCGGAGGCGGCCTCGGCGGCGTAATGCGGCGCCGACGGGCGGAGGGCCCCGATCGGGATCGGCGTGACCGGTGCGGCGTGTGCGGCGACCATCGGGGACGGGGCCGGGGCCGGGGCTGCCGGCTGAGCGGCCGGCTCCGCGAACGAGGCGGTCACGGACGGGTGCAGCACCGGGGCGCCGATCGGCCCGGTACGGGTCGGCCCGGCCTGGATGGGCGCCTGCGCCGGAACCTCCTGCCGCGGCGCGGCCGCGCCGCCGGCGCCGACCGCGATCAGGCGGGGGCGCTCGGATGCGGCGTTCTGGGGCACCGGCGTGTCGATGCCGGTCGCCACGACCGAGACCCGCACCCGGCCGGACAGGTTCTCGTCGATCGCCGAACCGAAGATGATGTTGGCATCCTCGGCCACCTCTTCCCGGATGCGGTTGGCGGCCTGATCGACCTCGAACAGCGTCATGTCCTCGCCGCCCGTGATGTTGATCAGCAGGCCGCGGGCGCCGGCCATCGAGGTGTCCTCAAGCAGCGGGTTGGAGATCGCGGCCTCGGCGGCGCGGATGGCGCGGTTCTCGCCGTCGGCCTCGCCAGTGCCCATCATCGCCTTGCCCATCTCGGCCATGACCGTGCGGATGTCGGCGAAGTCGAGGTTGACCAGGCCCGGCGCCACCATCAGGTCGGTGACGCCGCGCACGCCCATGTAAAGGACGTGGTCGGCCATCTTGAACGCCTCCTTCCAGCCGGTTCGCTCGTTGGCCAGGCGGAACAGGTTCTGGTTCGGGATCACGATCAGCGTGTCGACGAACTGCTGCAGCTCGGTGATGCCGGCCTCGGCGGCCCGCGCCCGGCGTACGCCCTCGAAGGTGAACGGCTTGGTCACCACGCCGACGGTCAGGATGCCGCGCTCGCGCGCCATGCGGGCGATCACCGGGGCCGCCCCGGTGCCGGTGCCGCCGCCCATGCCGGCGGTGATGAACACCATGTGGGCGCCGTCCATGTGGCGGGCGAGCTCGTCGGCGGCCTCCTCAGCGGCGGCGCGGCCGATCTCGGGCTTGGCGCCGGCCCCCAGCCCCTGTGTCAGGTGCGGACCCAGCTGAACGCGGCGGTCGGCGCGGCTGTGCGTGAGCTGCTGCGCGTCGGTGTTGGCGACCACGAACTCGACGCCCGACAGCTGCAGCGAGATCATGTTGTCGACGGCGTTGGTGCCGCCGCCGCCGACGCCGATCACGGTGATGCGCGGCGTGAAGTCGGCGTAGGTCTGCTGCGGGATCGTGAGGTTTAGGGTCATCGAGCGGTCTCCCGGGGGTTCGCTTCTGGGGGGTTTTCTGAAGGCTGTCGGTGGGAGCGCGTCATGCTCAGACGCGCTCGCGCAGGAACTCGACGAGCCGCCGGATCAGGCCCGGGGGCCGCGGCTCGCTGAAGTCGATGTCGTGCAGGGTGCGGCCGGCGCCGGCGGCCCAGGCCAGCAGCCCGACCGCGGTGGCGAACCCGGGCCCGGTGGCGGTCTCGGGCAGGCCGCGCACGCCGATCGGCCGGCCCAGCCGCACCTGGCGGTTCAGGATGCGCGCCGCCATCGGCGTGATGCCGTCCAGCTGGCTGGCGCCGCCGGTCAGCACGATGCGCCCGGCGGCCGCGCGGCCGAGGCCGGCTCCGTCGAGCCGGTCGCGCACCAGCTCGAAGGTCTCCTCCAGCCGCGGCTTGATCACGCTGACGATGCGGCCCTGCGGCAGCCGGGTGAACTGGTGCTCGTCCTCGCCGATCAGCTGCACGTCCAGCATGCGGCGGTCGTCCTCGGCGCTGGTCTCGGCGTTGCCGTAGATCACCTTAAGCCGCTCGGCGCTGCCCAGCGGCGTCGAGATCATGCCGGCGATGTCCTTGGTCACGTGCAGCCCGCCCACCGGCAGCTGTGCCGTGTGCAGCACCTGGCCCTCGGCGAACACCGCGATCGAGGTGGTGCCGCCGCCCATGTCGACCACGGTGGCGCCCAGCTCGCGCTCGTCCTCGACCAGCACCGACAGGCCCGATGCCAGCGGGGCGGCGACCAGCTCGGTGATGTCGAGGTCGCAGCGCGCCAGCACCGCGGCCAGGTTGCGCAAGCTGGTCGCGGAGGCGTCGACCACGTGCAGGCGGGCGGCGAGCTGGTCGCAATGGTGGCCGCGCGGATCCTCGACGCCGGTGGTCTCGTCCACCGAGAAGGTGAGCGGCAGCGCGTGGATCACCTCGCGGCCCTCGGTCACCGCGCGGTTGCGACCCTCGTTCACCACCCGGCGGATGTCGGAGTCGGCCACCGCGCGCCCCCCCACCGGCCAGCGCACGTTGAACAGCCGGCTCTCCGGCTGGCCGCAGGACAGGTTGACGGTGACCGCGCGCAGATGATGGTCGGCCTGGCCCTCTGCCTGGCCGACGGCCGCGCGGATGGCGCGCTCGGCCTCGGCCAGGTCGGTGATGCCGCCGAGCCGGACCCCGCGCGAGCGCTGCCAGCCGCAGCCCATCACCCGCAGCGTGCCGTCCGGGTCGCCGCGGCCGATCAGGCAGGTGACCTTGGTGGTGCCGATGTCGAGCACGCCGAAGACCCCGGGCCGGTATGGCCGCCGCCGCGACGGGCCGGACTCCACCGGCGGCAGCGCCAGCAGCCGCGACGGCTCCGGGGCGGGTGCTGCGAGCAGGCGGACCGGGCCGGCCTCGCCGGCGGGTCGCATCCTGCCGGCCTCGCCGGCGGGTGGCGGCGGGTCGCGCCGGACGCGGCGTCCGCTGCGCGCGGCCGGCGGGGGAGCGAGCTCGGTCATGCGGGCCTCCGGCCGGTATCCCGGGCGTCGGCGCCCGGATCTGGATTGTCCGCGGGCGGGGCATCGGACGGGGCGCCCGGCTTGGTACCCGGCACCGTCCCGGTTGATGGCGCGGCCGACGCGTCGGCGGCGACCGGACGCGGCCGCACCACCAGCCGGTCGCCCAGCCGCATATCGATCGCCGCCAGCGGCCGCGCCAGCAGCTGCTGGTCGCGCTGCAGCAGCGCCAGCCGGTGCAGCGCCGCCGGCTCCTCGCCCTCCGGCAGCATCACGTCGCAGCCGTTGCGCAGCGTGAGGTCCCAGCGCCGCTGGCCCACCCGCACCGCGGCGACCACGTGCGCACGCACGGTGGGCTCGGCGGCGAGGTCGGTGATCAGCGCGTCCGCCGCCTCCGGCGCGCCCAGCCCCACCACCAGCGGCAGCTCTGCGAAGGCCTCGGCGTCCTTGCCGTTCATGCCCTGGTCGGCGACGACCGCACCCTTGCGGTCGATCAGCACGAAGCGGCCATGGTTCTGCCAGACCGCGAACGGCCGCCGCTCCACCAGCTGCACCACCACCGTGCCGGGCAGGCGGCGCTCGACGGTGGCGCGCTCGACGAAGGCGAGCGCGTCCAGGCGCCGCCGCGCCGCCTCGACCGAGAAGCCCAGGATGTCGTCGCCGACCCTGACCCCGATCGCCTGGTCGACCTGCGCCTCGGGCGTCATGTCGCGGCCGCTTACCGCGATCGCGGTAATCCGCATCGCCACCCGGCGGCCGAGCTCAGCGCGGAGTGGCGCGAAGCTGGCCTCGTTGCGCATCAGGTGCGCCAGGTGCAGGCCGCCGGCGGCCAGCCCGACGAGCACCACCGAGACCAGCACCGGCCGCGCCAGCCGGCGCTGCCGCCGGGCGAAGATGCCGAATCGCGAGGGACGGTCGATCAGCCCGCCGGCGGATGGCCTCACCCGCGGCATGCGGCATGCTCCACCATCCAGCCGCACAGCTCGGGAAAGCCGATGCCGCAGTGCGCCGCCTGCTCGGGCAGCAGCGAGGTCGGCGTGAGCCCGGGCTGGGTGTTGACCTCGAGCAGCACCAGCCGGCCGGGCCGGTCGCGTCCGTGTGCGGTGTCGTCGTAGCGGAAGTCGGTGCGGGTGGCGCCGCGGCAGCCGAGGGCTGCGTGCGCAGCGGCGGCGATCCGCAATGCCTCGGCGAAGGCGTCCGGATGGATGTCGGCCGGCAGCGCGTGTCGTGAGCCGCCGGCGCCATACTTGGCCTCGTAGTCGTAGAAGCCATGCGCCAGCTCCGGGTTGGGGGTGATGTCGGTGACGGTGAGCGGCCGCCCATCCAGCACGCCGACGGTGATCTCGCGGCCGGGGACGAATTCCTCGACCAGGGCGAGCGGCCCGTAGCGCCAGGCGCCGACGATCTCGCCGCGGCGGTTCGAGCCGGCCTGCACGATGTCGACGCCGACCGAGGAGCCCTCGTTCAGCGGCTTGATCACGTACGGGGCAGGCAGCGGGTCGGCGCTCGCGAAGCCCTCGATCTCGATCACCCGGCCGTGCGCCACCGGCAGCCCGGCGGCGGCGAACACGGCGCGGGCGGCCGCCTTGTCCATGGCCACGGCCGAGGCGCGCACGCCGGAATGGGTGTAGGGGATGCCCATCCAATCCAGCACGCCCTGGATCGCGCCGTCTTCGCCGAACCGGCCGTGCAGCGCGTTGAACACCACGCCGGGGCGGTCGCCGTCGAGCTCGGCGACGAGTGCCGCGAGGTCGGGCCCGGCGTCGATGGCGCGGCAGCGATAGCCGGTCTCGCGCAGCGCCGACAGCACGCCGGCGCCGCTGCTGAGGCTGACCTCGCGCTCGTTGGAGATGCCGCCCATCAGTACGGCGACGCCGGGACGCCCGCTCATGCGGCACCGTCCGGAGATGAGCCGGCGGGCACGCCGATGCGCTTGATCTCCCACAGCAGCGTGACGCCCGAGCTGTCCTGCACGCGGCCTCGCACGTCCTCGCCCAGCCGCTCGATGTCGGCCGCACTGGCGCCGCCGGTGTTGAGCAGGAAGTTGCAGTGCTTCTCGCTGACCTGCGCACCGCCCCGGACCAGCCCGCGGCAGCCGGCCTGGTCGATCAGTTCCCAGGCCCGAAGCGGGCTCGCCGCCGGGTCTGGGTTGCGGAAGGTGGAACCGCCAGTGCGCGCACGGGTCGGCTGCGAGGCCTCGCGGGCGGCGCGGATCTCGACGATGCGGGCACGCGGCACCGCCGGGTCGGCCGGCTCGCCGCGCAGCCGTGCCCTGACCACGACGGCGCCGGGCGGCAGGCCCGAGCGGCGATAGCCGAAGCCGAGCGTGGGCGCCGCCAGCCGCACCAGCTGGCCGGTGCGGTCGACAATCTCGGCCCAGTCCAGCACGTCGGCGATCTCCGAGCCGTAGGCGCCGGCGTTCATCGCCACGGCGCCGCCGATCGAGCCCGGGATGCCGGCCAGGAACTCCAGCCCACCGAGGCCCGCCCCTGCGGCGTGCTCGGCCACCGTCATGTCCAGGCAGGCGGCGCCGCAGACGATGCCGGGACCGGGGCCGTCCGCCTCGGTCGCGATCTCGGAGAAGCCGCGCGCCAGCCGCACCACCACCCCGGGGATGCCGCCGTCGCGCACGATCAGGTTGGACGCCTTGCCGATCACCGCGACCGGCAGCTCCGGCGGCAGCGCCGCCAGGAACCCGGCCAGGTCGCGCGCGTCGGCCGGCCGCAGCAGCAGCTCGGCCGGCCCGCCGACCCCGAACCAGGTCTGCGCGCCCAGCGCCGCATCCCGCTCCAGCCGGCCGCGCACCGGCGGCAGCGCCCGCATCCAGTCCGGCATCTCGGCGCGCAGAGCGGCGCTCATGCGGCGCTCATGCGGCGAAGCCGCCCCGGCTCTTCTGCAGCTGTCCCAGCTGCTCCGGCAGCGCCTGTGCCCAGGCGGTGATGTTGCCGGCACCCAGGCAGATCACGAAGTCGCCAGGCCGCGCGATCGCGTGCACCATCTCGGCCAGGTGCTCGGGTCCGGGCAGCGGCACCACCGAGCGGTGGCCGCTGGCGCGCAGCCCGTCCACCAGCGCGTCGCGGTCGCAGCCCTCGATCGGCGCCTCGCCGGCGGCGTAGACGTCGGCGATGATGACGGTGCCGGCATCGTTCATGCAGGTGCAGAACTCGGCGAACAGGCTCTGCAGCCGCGAGTAGCGGTGCGGCTGCACGATGGCGACCACGTCGCGGGCGCCGGCCTGGCGCGCGGCCTTCAGTACCGCGGCGATCTCGACCGGATGGTGGCCGTAATCGTCCACGACCGTGATGCCGCCGGCCTCGCCGGTGCGGGTGAAGCGGCGCTTCACGCCGCGGAAATCGGCGAAGGCGCTGCGGATGGTGGCCTCGTCGATCTCCATCTCGACCGCGACGGCGACCGCGGCGAGCGCGTTCTGGACGTTGTGGCTGCCCAGCATCGGCAGCCGGAACGGCCCCATCCGTCGGCTGCGGTTCTTCTGGCGGCGGTCGGTGACCACGACCTCGAAGGTCGCACCCCGCTTGTCGGCGACCATGCGCTCGGCGCGCACGTCGGCCTGCGGGGTGAAGCCGTAGGTGACGACGCGGTGGTCGGACAGACGCGGGATCATCTGCTGCACGTTGGGATGGTCCACGCACAGCACGGCGAAGCCGTAGAACGGGATGTTGCCCACGAACTGGTCGTAGGCCTGCATCATCGCCTCTGGCGTGCCCCAGTGGTCGAGGTGCTCGGGGTCCATGTTGGTGACCACCGCGATCACCGCCGGCAGGCGCAGGAACGAGCCGTCGCTCTCGTCCGCCTCCACCACCATCCAATCGCCCTCGCCCATGCGGGTGTTGGAGCCGTACGCCTCGATGATGCCGCCGTTGATCACGGTGGGGTCGAGCCGGGCGGCGTCCAGCACGGCGGCGACCAGGCTGGTGGTGGTGGTCTTGCCGTGCGTGCCGCCGATCGCGATCGACCAGCGCAGCCGCATCAGCTCGGCCAGCATCTCGGCGCGCCGCACCACCGGGATCAGCCGCGCGCGGGCGGCCGCCACCTCGGGGTTGTCGCGACGCACCGCGGTCGAGGTCACCACCACGCGGGCGTCGCCGAGATTGGCGGCATCGTGGCCGACCATCACCGGGATGCCGCCGGCGCGCAGCCGCGCCACGTTGGCGCTCTCGGCGATGTCGCTGCCCTGCACCCCGTAGCCGAGGTTGTGCAGCACCTGGGCGATACCCGACATGCCGATGCCGCCGATGCCCACGAAGTGGATGGTGCCGATGGAAAGGGGCAGGGCTCTCACGGGCGTGTCTCCAAGGAAAGGCCAGGGCTTTGCCCTGGACCCGTTGGGGCCGTCGTGCGCAGCACGCTGTCGCGTGACGGCCCCGGACCCCGATTCCCAAGGCCAGGGGCCTGGGGCCTCGGCTCCAGCGGGGTCCAGGGGCAGAGTCCCTGGCGTTCCTTTGCCTCGATCACGTCTGCCAGCGCCATCGCCGCATCACGGCGCCCGATCCGGCCCGCCGCCGCCGCGGCGTCCCGCAGCCGATCCGGCTCCTCCAGCAGCTCCGCCAGCAGCGCGCGCAGCGCCTCCGGCGTGAATCCCGGCTGGCGCAGCATCCAGGCGCCGCCGGCCGCGACCAGGGCGGCGGCATTCGCCCCCTGCTCGTCGGAGGCGGCGATCGGCAGCGGCACCAGGATCGATGGCCGCCCGACGGTGGCGAGCTCTGCGACCGAGGAGCCGCCGGCGCGGCCGATCACCAGGTGGCTCGCCATCAGCCGGGCCGCGACGTCGCCGAAGAACGGCGCCACCTCGGCCGCGATGCCGGCGGCGTCGTACGCCGCCCGCACGCGCCCGACATCCTCCGCCCGCGCCTGCTGCGTCACCGCCAGGCGCGCGCGCAGCGCCTCCGGCAGGGCAGCCAGCGTCTGCGGCACCACGTCGCTGAACACGCGCGCGCCCAGCGAACCGCCCCAGACCAGCAGCCGCAGCGTCCCGTGCGGGCCCGGGTAGGGCGCCCCGGCCGCCGCCGCGATCTCGGCCCGCACCGGCATGCCGGTCAGCACCGTCTCCGTGCCGCCGGGCAGGTGCCGCACCCGCGCGAAGCTGGTGGCGACCGCGTCGGCGTGGCGGGCGAGCTGCCGGTTGGCCTGCCCCAGCACCGCGTTGCCCTCGTGCAGCACGATCAGCGGCCGCCTGCGTCCCAGCAGCCGGGCGCCCAGCAGCGGCGGTACCGACGGGTAGCCGCCGAAGCCCACCACCACCGCCGGCCGCAGCCGCGCCAGCACCCGCCGTGCCGCCAGCGTGCCGCGCGCCAGCGCCAGCGCCGCGGCCGCCTTGCGGGCCAGCCCGTGCCCGGCGATGCCGGAGCCCGCCAGCACGTGCTGCTCCGAGCCGGCGAAGGCGCCCACGTCCCGCCGGCCGCCGCGCGCGTCGGTCATCAGCACCAGCCGGTGGCCGCGGCGGCCGAGCTCGGCCGCCAGCGCCTCGGCCGGGAAGAAGTGCCCGCCGGTGCCGCCGGCGGCGATGACGATTGTGCTCAGGCTGGGCGTGCTCATGCCGGCACCGACTGCCGCCGCGGCGGCGCGCGGGCCGGAATCCGCAGCGAAGCGGCGTGCGGCCGGCGCCGCGTCAGCGCCAGCAGCAGGCCGATGGTGAGCGCCACCGACATCGCCGACGAGCCGCCATAGGAGATGAAGGGCAGCGTCATGCCCTTGGTCGGGATCAGGTGCAGGCTCGACGCCATGTTGACGAAGGCCTGCAGGCCGAAGCCGGTGACCAGCCCGGCGCCGGCCAGGATCACGAACGGATCGTCCTCGGACAGCAGCTTCAGCAGCGTGCGCACGACGATGAAGCCGAACACGCCGATGATGAACAGGCAGACCAGCAGCCCGAACTCCTCGCCGGCCACCGCGAACACGAAGTCGGCGTGCGCGTCCGGCAGCAGGTCCTTGACCCGACCCTCGCCGGGGCCGCGGCCGAGCAGCCCGCCATTGCCGAACGCCTGCATCGCGGTGTCGATCTGGTAGTGGT
>CALMVO010000103.1 GCA_937873205.1 uncultured Acetobacteraceae bacterium | reverse complement strand
GTCCCGCTGCACATGGCTGGCCGGTATGGCGAAGCCGCGGCGCGCCAGCAGCCGGGTGCGCTCGCCGAGCAGGCGGTCCCGGAAAGCGCCGTCTGAGGCGGCCGCCGCGGTCACGGCGCCGTCGCCGCGGCGACGCCGAGCCAGTCGAGCCGGGTCAGCACCCGCAGCCGGGCCGCGGTGATGCCGTCGCCGCAGCTCAGCACCTCGTCCGCCGGAGCGGCCGCCGCCACCTTCGCCGCCTCGGCGATCGCGCGCCGCCCTGCCTCGGGGCGCCCGGTCTCGGTCAGCAGCAGCCCCAGGTGGTAATGCGCCATGGCGAAGCTCTTACAGAGGTAGATCGCGCGTCGGAAGTCGGCCTCGGCGTCGCCGTCCCGGCCAAGCCCCCGCCCTAGCAGGGCCGCGTAGAAGAACAGCGGCGCCGAGACCGGGTGCAGCAGCAGCATCTGCCGCGCGCGATCGAGCGCCGCCTCGGTGGCGCCGGCATCGGCCAGCCGCCGGACCTCCTCGACCGCCGCCCGCTCCGGCTCGCGTGGCGTCGCCGGGTCCGGGGCCAGGTTGGGGGCCGGTGCCGGGATTGGCCGCACGCGGTCGGCGCGGCGGCGGGTCGCGTCGGCCGCCGGCCGGGTCGGTGCGGCGGCTGGCGGCGGCAGCCGGCTCGGCGGGGTGGGCGCTGCCGCGACGGCGGCGACGTCGGCGCGCTTCCAGGCCACCGTGCGGTCCAGCGTCACCGCGCGCAGCCCGTCCGGGGTGAAGCTGCCGGCCTCGGCATGGCCGAGCAGCAGCCACCCGTCCGCGGCCAGGCTCTCGCCGAAGCGGCGCACCAGCGCCTGCACCCGCTCGGGATGGAAGTAGATCAGCACGTTGCGGCAGAGCACGAGGTCGTAGTCGGCCGTGGGCGGCGGCGCCCCGGGCTCGACCAGGGCCAGCAGGTTCTGCCGCTCGAACCGCACCATGTCGCGGAAGGCCGGCCGCAGCCGCCAGCGCCGGTTGTCGCTGTCCTCCACCGGGACGAAGTCGCGCCGGCGGTCCGCGTCCGACAGCGAGCGCAGCGTCCAGTGCCCGAACTCGGCGCGGCGGGCCGTCTCCAGCGCCGCGGCGTCCAGGTCGGTGCCGAGGATGGAGACAGACCAGTCGGCGAGTCTGTCGCCCAGCAGCCGGTGCAGCAGGATCGCCACCGAGTAGGGCTCGGCGCCGGACGCGCAGCCCGCACTCCAGATCCGCAGCCGCCGGGTCGCGGCGCGGGCGCGCAGCAGCGTCGGCAGGATCACCTCGGACAGGGCGGCGAACTGCTCCGCGTAGCGAAAGAAGAACGTCTCGCCGATGGTGATCTCGGTCTCGAGAGCGGTCCACTCGGCCTCGGCGGCGGCCTCGCCCGTCCCCTGGAGCAGCGCCAGGTAGCCGAACGCGTCAGTGCCGGTCGCCGCCATGCGCCGCTCCACGCGGTCGCGCAGCTGCCCGTCCTTGTCGGCATAGTAGTGGTGGAGCGTGCGCTGGATCACCAGCGACTTGATCGCGTTGAACGCCAGCCCCGGGTCAGCGGGCATCGCGGCCGCCGGCCCAGCCCAGGTCACGTCGCCGGGCCGCCTCGGTGAGCACGCGCAGCCGTTCGCGCTCGTCGTGGTGCATCAGCCGGTCGGGATCGAGCAGCGCCACCGTCTCGCCATCCGCCAGCACGCGGCGGCTGACGCAGCCGTGCTGCCACGGGTCCGCCTCGGCGTCGGGGGGCGCCGGCAGCCCCGGCGCGAGGCCGGTCGCCCGGTCAACCAGCAGCGCCACGCCGTCCATCAGCACCAGGTGCCGGTAGAGCCCGTCCGCCTCCAGCGCCAGCCCATCCTCCGCCCGGCGCAGACCCAGCAACCGGGCCAGGTCGAGCACCGGCAGCGCCACGCCGCCCAGCTCGAGGAAGCCCGCGACGTGTGCCGGCAGTCCCGGCCGATCCTGCAGGCTGGGCAGCGGCAGGCACTCGCGCACCTGCGCCGCGGGCAGCGCGAAGCCGTGACCGGCCAGCCTGAAGACCAAGACGATGTCGGCCATGCGCGGTCCCCCGCGCCGCAGCAGACAGGGCGGCATCGAGCCCGTCAATCGAACCACGACGCATGGACGCCTTGACCGGGTGCCGCGCGTTATGAGAACGTTATAGGAACACAGCGGGTCGAACAGGAGCCGGTCATGGGCGCGCGTCCGAACTTCATCGAGCTGCCGTCACGCGACATCGACGGCGCGCGCGCCTTCTACGCCGCCGCCTTCGGCTGGGAGCTGGTCGGCTACGGCCCCAGCTACGCCTGCACGCTCACCGGCGACGTCGATGTCGGTCTGCAGGCGGATCCGCAGGAGATGACGCGGATGCCGCTCGCGGTGATCCAGGTGGACGATCTGGAGGCGGCGCTGGTGCAGGTGGTCAATGCCGGCGGCCGCATCGTGCGGCCGATCTTCGGCTTTCCCGGCGGGCGGCGGTTCCAGTTCGTCGATCCCAATGGCAACGAGCTGGCGGCGATGCAGGCGGAGCCGGAGTAGAAGCCCAGGGGCGCTGCCCCTTGACCCCGCCAGAGGCAGAGCCTCTGGACACCATTTTCAAAAGAAGGGTTCCAAGGGCCGCGGCCCTTGGCGGGTCCAGGGCAGAGCCCTGGCCTTCCTCACGCCGGAAGAACAAACCCCGTGGGCACCAGCAGCCCGAACGACAGCATCACCCGCTTGCGCGCCCCCGCGGTCGGCTCCGAGGCATGGAGGGCGCTGCTCGGGAAGAAGCAGAGCATCCCGCGCGCCGTGAGGTCGACGGGGGTGCCGTCGAGGATCGGCCGCCCGCCCGCCTCGGGCAGCTGCAGGAACAGGTTGCAGCGCAGGTGGCGGGTGCCGTCGGGGGCGCTGTCGGTGTGCGGGTGCACCGTGCCGGACTCCGAGATGATGCTGACGTAGTTGGTCAGCACCGGCTCCAGCACGCTGTCGGCATGGCCGGCGACGCGGGCCCGCACCCGCTCGGCCACGACGGCGTGGAGGGCGGGTTGCTCCGGCAGCTGGTGCACACGCAGGAAGTGCCGGCCCGGGCCGTTGTTGCGCAGCCAGGGCTCCATCCGCAGCGCCCAGCGCAGCAGCGTGTCCGCCTCGTCCGGGCTCACGAAGCCGTCGATCCACAGCACCTCGCGGTCGCCGCCCGGTTGGACCTCGTGGCGCAGCATTTCCCGAACCGCCATCGCCGGTCTCGCCTTCTTCCGTGGCTCCGGGATTTAGGACAGCACCTCGGCCCTGCCTAGGCCGCCGCCCGCGCTGCGGCGCTCCTGGCCCGGCCGACCTGCACCGCGATCGGGTGCGGCGCGTCCGTCACCCGCAGCGGCGTGCAGCCGGCGGGGTCGCCGTCGGCCTGCGCCGGTAGCGCGGCGCCGCCCGGTACGGCGATCTCGGAGGCGCGCCGGTGACTGGCGCCGGGCACCTGGCCCAGCCGATTCAGCGGCAGCGCGGCCCCGGCGATCAGGGCCGCGGCGATGCCGGCCTGCTCGAACAGCACCACCGAGAAGCCCGGCGCGTCAGGTGCAGCCTGCGGGGCGAGCAGGTAGGGACCGCCATAGAGGGTACCCTTGGCGACGATGGCGCTGCCGGCGCTGACGGGCTCGCCGTCGATCAGCAGCCGCATCGGCGGGAAGCGGTAGCGCGGCAGCTCGCGCAGCGTCTGCACCACGTAGGCGCCGCGGCCGAGCGCCCGCTTCACCGGCCGCGAGACCCTGTGCACGACGTGCGCATCAAAGCCGATGCCCAGCATCTGTACGAACAGCCGGCTGCCCGCGGCGCTGCGCACGAGACCCGGCCAGAGCGGCATGGTGTGGCCGGACACCAGCACCGCGGCGAGGCCGGCGGCATCGGCCGGCAGGCCCAGCTCGTGCGCCAGCACGTTGGCGGTGCCGAGCGGGATGATGCCGAGCCGGGTCGCGAGCCCGTCCTGCAGCCCGGCCGCCACCTCGCCGATGGTGCCGTCGCCGCCGGCCGCGACCACCAGGCCGGTGCCGCCCTGGGCCGCCTCGCGGGCCAGCGCCGAGGCGTGACCGGCTCGCTGCGTCTCGACCACCTCGAGCCGCACGCCGTGCGCGACCAGCACGTCCAGCACCGCCCAGAGCCGGCCGACGCGGCGGCGGCCGGCGGTGGGGTTGTAGATCACCAGCATACGGCTGCCCCGGACTCGACCGGCCGATGATGACCGATCCGCACCGCCCCGTTCATGACGTTCCCGCGACGCTGGCCCGCGACGCTGGCCCGCGACGGTTGCCCGAGACGGCGGCCCGCGACGGATGCCCGGGACGGCGGCCTGCGACTCATCATCGAAACGTCACGTCCGCGGGCGACGGGCCGGCGTAAGAGCGACCCGCCACGCCGGACCGGTGCACGGATCCGGAGTCGCCGGACAGGGTCAGGGAGAAGGCAGATGGACGGGGTCCAGCTCCAGCCGACGATCACCCGCTACCGCACCGTGTTCCTGTCGGACGTCCATCTCGGCACGCGGGGCAGCCGCGCCGACTTCCTCGCCGACTTCCTGGCGCGCACCAGCTGCGAGACGCTCTACCTGGTCGGCGACATCATCGACGGCTGGCGGCTGCGGCGCGGCTGGTATTGGGACGCGCACCACGACGAAGTGCTGCGGCTGGTGCTGGGCGCTGCCCGCGACGGCACCGACGTGATCTACATCCCCGGCAACCATGACGAGATGTTCCGCGCCTGGCTGCCGATGCGGCTCGAGATCGCCGGCGTGCGGCTGTGCCGCGACGCGCTGCACGAGACCGCGGACGGCCGCCGCCTGCTGGTGATGCACGGCGACGAGTTCGACAGCGTGGTCCGCTACGCCCACACCCTGGCCCTGCTCGGCGACCGCGCCTACGCCGCCTCGCTGGTGGTCAACCGCTGGTTCAACCTGCTGCGGCGCCGGCTCGGCCTGCCCTATCGCTCGCTGTCGGCGTGGCTGAAGCGGCAGGTGAAGCAGGCGGTCAAGGCGATCGACCGTTTCGAGCGCGCGGTGGCCGACGAGGCGCGCCGCCGCGGCGTCGACGGCGTCGTCTGCGGCCACATCCACCATGCCGAGATGCGCGATATCGAGGGCGTACTCTACGTCAACGACGGCGACTGGGTGGAGAGCTGCACCGCGCTGGTCGAACACCCGGACGGACGGCTGGAGCTGATCGACTGGGCGGCGCGGCACCGCCTCGACTTCCTGGGCGAGCGCGGCCGCAGCACCCGGGCGCGTGACGCGCGCGCCGAGCCCGCCGTCGCCTGAGCCGGGCCGGACCGCGATGACGCCGGACAACGCCCCCTACACGGCCCTGCCCGGCCGCCGCATCCTGATCGTGTCCGATGCCTGGACGCCGCAGGTGAACGGCGTCGTGCGCACGCTCTCCACGGTGACGGACGAGCTGCGCCGGATGGGCCATGTCGTCGAGGTGATAGGCCCCGACCGCTTCCCGACGGTGCCCTGCCCCACCTACCCCGACATCAGGCTGGCGCTGCTGCCGGGCCGTCGGCTGGCCCGCCTCATCGCCGCGTTCGCCCCCGACTACCTGCACGTCGCGACCGAAGGCCCGCTCGGCCTGGCGGCGCGGCGCTGGGCGAAGGCGCGCGGCGCCGCCTTCACCAGCTCGTTCCACACCCGCTTCCCCGAATACATCCATGCCCGCACCCGGCTGCCGGTCGGGATCGCCTACGCGTTCCTGCGCCGGTTCCACAACGACGCCGCCGCCACGCTGGCGGCGACCCGGACGCTGCGGGAGGAGCTGCAGTCGCGCGGCTTCACCCGACTGCGCGACTGGTCGCGCGGCGTCGACCTGTCCCGGTTCGCGCCCGAGCCGCGCCGCGACTGGGCGGCCGAGCACGGCATCCCGCGGCCCGTATTCCTGCATGTCGGCCGGATCGCGATCGAGAAGAACATCGAGGCCTTCCTCGAGCTCGACCTGCCGGGCTCGAAGGTCGTGGTGGGCGGCGGCCCGCAGCTGGCGGCCCTGAAGGCGCGCCATCCGGGCGTGGTGTTCACCGGGCCGTTCTCGGAGGCGGAGCTGGCGGCGGCCTATGCCGGCGCCGACGTGTTCGTGTTCCCGTCGCGCACCGACACCTTCGGGCTGGTGGTGCTGGAGGCGCTGGCCTGCGGCGTGCCGGTCGCCGCCTACGACGTGATGGGGCCGCGCGACATCCTGGCCGGCGCTGACCCACGCGCCGGCGCCGTCTCCGACGATCTGCGCGTGGCGGCGATGGCAGCACTCGGCGGCGACCGCGCGGCGGCGCGCGCGCATGCCGAGCGCTTCGGCTGGACCGCCTGCGCCGAGACCTTCCTTGCGGCGCTGGCGCCGATCGGCACCGGCGGATGACGATCGCGTCAGGCCAGACGCCGCACCGCGCCCGCTCTTGACGCGGCGGAGCGCGGTCGGTCCGTTGCCGGCATGCCCAAGCGCTCCGCCTCGACCGGCTTCATCCTCGCCACCATCGCGCTCGATGCGCTGAGCTTCGCCATCGTGATCCCGGTGGTGCCGGACCTGGTGATGCGGATCGGACACCTGCAGCGCGACCAGGCCTCGGTCTGGCTCGGCATCGTGTTCGCCGCCTTCTCGCTCATGCAGTTTCTCTGCGCGCCGATCGCCGGCGGCCTCAGCGACCGCTACGGACGGCGCCCGGTGCTGCTGATCTCGCTGGCTGCCCTCGGGCTTAACGCGCTGCTGTGGGTGTGGGTGCCGAACCTGTGGTGGCTGGTGGGGCTGCGGCTGGTCGCCGGCGCGCTGGCCGGCAACATCAGCGCGGCCACCGCCTACGTCGCCGACGTGACGCCGCCGGAGCGCCGGGCGCGCGCATTCGGGCTGGTGGGGGCCATGTTCGGCCTGGGCTTCGTGGCCGGCCCGGCGCTGGGCGGCTGGCTCGGCAGCATCTGGCTCCGGCTGCCGTTCCTGGTCTCGGCGGTGCTGATCGGCGCGAACGTGCTCTACGGACTGCTGGTGCTGCCCGAGAGCCTGCCGCCGGAGCGGCGCCGGCGCTTCTCCTGGGCGCGCGCCAACCCGATCGGCTCGCTGTCGCTGTTCGCGGCCAACGGCTGGACCTTCCGGCTCGGTCTCGCCTGGTGCTGCGGCTGGCTGGCGATCGGAGCGCAGCAGAGCAGCTTCATCCTGGCCAACCAGATGCGGTTCGGCTGGACGATCGCCGGCAACGGCGCGGCACTCGCACTGGGCGGCATCGCGCAGGCGCTGGTGCAGGGGCTGCTGGTGTCGCGCGCGACCCGCCGCATCGGCGCCCGCCGCACCGCGATCGTGGGCTTCGTCTTTGCGATCCTCGGCTACGCCGCCTACGCGGTGGCCGCGACCCCGCCGATCCTGGTCGCGGCAATCATGCTGACGGCGTTCGCGGCGCTATCGAACCCGGCGATCCAGTCACTGCTGTCGACGGCCGCCGGGCCATCCCGGCAGGGCGAGATCCAGGGCGGGCTGTCCTCGCTGCAGGGTCTCAGCATGGTGGCCGGCCCCACCACCACCGGCCTGGTGTTCGAGCTGGCGACGTGGCCGGGCGGCCGCCTGCACTGGCCAGGGGCGCCGTTCGCGCTCGCCGGCCTCGCCTGCGTCGCCGGCCTGCTGGCGGTCGTCACGCTTCCGGCGGCGCTGCCGGATGGGCAGACGCGGGCGCATGATGGCGCCGGCGATGCAGACGTGACCGGCGGCGACCCCGCGGAGGCGCCCGAGATCGGCGCGGAGGAGGCGGCATGAGGCGCCCGCCCGGGCCCGCGCGCCGGCCCGATGTTGCTGACCTGTCCCGGCTGGGTTTAGCTGGACCGCGTGTGCGAGGCGGCGGCCGCCGTCGGCCTCTGGGAGACGATCGATGACCGGCACCCGAACCGCGCCCTGGAGCTGGCGCCAGCGCGATCGCACGGAGCCGGACGAGTCCGGGGCCAGGCTCGCGGCCGGGCCCGCGCCGCGCCGCAGCGGCCTCCGGCTCGGGCTCTGGGGGATGATGCACTTTCTGTTCTACTTCCTGCAGCAGGTCTCGGAGCTGCTGGCGCCGCTGTTCCTGGTCGCCGGGATCGGATGGTGGTCGCTGCCGCGCATCGTCGGCGCCGTCACCGCCCAGGCCGTCACCGCGCAGGCCGGCAACGGCGACGGCCAGGCCCGCGACCTGCTGAACACGATCTCGGGCACCATCCCGGCCGGCATGCACCTGGACGGTTATTGGGTGACGCCGGCCGGCCTGATCGCGCTGGGGCTGCTGATGATGGCCGCCGCCGCGATCGGCGCGACGCTGTCGGCGCTCGCCGCGCGCGGCATGTGAGCCGGCCCGCTACGCGGCCCGCCGCCCGAGCCCGGTGGACGGTACGCCGGACGGGACACCTCCCGGCAGCAGCCGGTAGAGCCGCAGGCTGGGCGGCCAACGATGCGCGACCGGCCCGCGCCAGTGCCACAGCGCCCACAGGCCGGCGGCGATGAGCAGGAGGCTGGCCAGCCAGAGCAGGCCGATCAGCAGGTCGCCGCGGCGGGTGGAGAACCTGGCCCGGGCATGGCCGGCCGCGGCCGGTCCCAGGCGCTGCTCCGGCAGCGGCGGGTCGAGCGCCGCCGCAATCTCCGGTGACGCCGGCATCTCCGGCTCCGGCTCCGGTGGGAATTCGGCCTCGACGTCGGCGAGCGCAGGCGCCGCCTCCGTCTCCGACTCCGGGGCGACGCGCCATTCGCTGGCGCAGCGGGCGCAGCGCAGCTTGCGCGGCCGCTGCAGCTCGGGGATCTCGTACTCCGTCTCGCAGGACGGACACAGCACTTGCATCGGTGTTCGCCGCGGCTCCGCCAGGAGGTCCCACGATGACATCGATTCCTCTCCATTTGTTGAATCATGATCCGGCTCCGCGAGGTGAGCCTGAACTACGGGCATGCTGCCGCCGTGCTTGCCGGCATCGACGCCGACATCCCGGCCGGCGCCTTCCGCTGGGTGCTGGGCGCGTCCGGGGCCGGCAAGTCGAGCCTGCTGCGGCTGCTGAACCTCGGCGCCCGCCCCAGCGCCGGCCGGCTCGAGCTGTTCGGGGTGCCCGTGCATCGCGCGCGGCGCGCCGTGCTGGCGCGGCTGCGGCGGCGGACCGGCACCGTGTTCCAGGACCTGCGGCTGCTGCCCGAGCTCAGCGTCTTCGACAACGTGGCGCTGCGGCTGCGGCTGGACGGGCTGGCAGAGGACCGCATCGAGCTCGAGGTGACCGAGATGTTGCGCTGGGTCGGGCTCGGCCGGAAGCTGCGGGCGCTGCCGGGGGCGCTGTCGGGCGGCGAGCAGCAACGGGTCGCGGTTGCGCGCGCGGTGGTGCACCGGCCGCCGCTGCTGCTGGCCGACGAGCCGACCGGGGCGCTCGACGAGGTGCAGGCGGTGCGGCTGATGCAGCTGTTCGTGGAGCTGCACCAGATGGGCTCGACCGTGCTGGTCGCCACCCACAGCGAGATGCTGGTGCGGCGGTTCCCCAACCCGGCGCTGCGCCTGCAGCGCGGCCGGCTGCTCGACGATGCGTGAGGCCGGCATGGCGGCCGGCCCCGTATCGAGGGGGCGGAGGCCGGACGGGCTGTCGCTGCGGCGCGCGCTGTCGGGCCGGCTGCTGCCGGCGCTGGTGGCGGCGATGACCTTCCTGGCGGCGCTGGCGCTGGCCGGCGCGGTCGGCGCCTCGCTGCTGGCCGCGCGCTGGAGCGGTGGCGC
>CALMVO010000102.1 GCA_937873205.1 uncultured Acetobacteraceae bacterium | reverse complement strand
CCTCGAGCGCCAGGCACAGGCGGTCAGCGCCTCGGGCGACAGCATCACTGAGGACTTGGCGTGCGAGCGCCTGATCGAGCGGATCACCGCCCGGCAGGCGCCCCTGCTGCGGCGCATCACGGCCACCCGGGCCCGCACCGGGCCTGGCGTCCGGGCCAGGACCCACACCCTGGCGCTGTGGGACGGGGAGCTGTTCGACACCGGGCCCGCCCCCTGGGATCGGCTGCTGGTCCGCTCCTTGGTGGGGGACCTGCTGGCGATGGACCCCGACCACGTTGACCTGATGGCGCGCGCATGCTGAGGGGCCTCCCCGACGACCGGCCGGAGCCGGGCACCCGGGTGGGGCGGTTCGTGGTGGTGCACGACATTGAGGGCCGGGCGCACGCGGTCGCGGCAAGCGCGGTGGCGGCCGTCAGCGCGGGCGAGGACGGCGCGCTGATCCTGCTGCCCGGCAACCGCATACTGCAGGTGCCGCAGGACCTGGGCACCGTGCTGGGGTGGCTCGACATGCGGTAGGCGCCAGGATCCTGGCAGGCGGGGGCACGGTGCACGCGCAGCTCGCCGTGCATTGGTGCCCCCACGCCTCCGACCGTCACTGGCAGGCCGGTGGCGATCCCTGACGGCGGCGGTGTGGGCGGGATCCCCATGATCCGCACACACCTTGTAACCGCTGTCGGCCATGCGGTCGCTGATGCCGCAGCGAGCGCCTGGGGCTCGCTGGCCGTCCTAGGCTAACGCCTTTAGGAAAACACGGGGCAGCACGACGCCGCGCCGCCGGCAGGTGATCCTGCGCCGACGGCCCGGCCTCTCGCGGCGAAGCGGTAATGAGGTCGGTGCGCTAGACCAAGTGGCATTAGGATCGGTATCAAGTAAGCAAGCTGTAGATACTGGAGACGATGATCCTGCGGCGCACGTCCATTTGCATGTGCCGATGCTAGCGTTGTCATCAGCTTGACATCGTTGCGATGTTGGGCAAGATCTAGCTTTCAAACTGTGAGATCGTGTCGTGCGCAACCTGTTCCTCTTGTTGATTGGTCTAGCCGCGGTGCTTAGCCTGTCTGGTTGTCAGGACCAGCTGATGTCCGACGACAGGGTAAGATCGTCGATTGCGGGTGTACTCGGTGTACCTCCGTCATCCGTCACCTTGACCGACCGCCGCAGCGACGGACCTACCAACACTTTCGTATTGGCCCATGTGGCCGGTGGCAAGACCTACGCTTGCACCGTCAATGGCGGCGGCGTCCTTGCCTTTGGGATGATGAACCCTCCTACCTGTCAACCAGCCGCGATAGGTAGCTGACGGGTACGGCCATGTGATGGGTTGAGGTTCACCGCTATCGGCATGATCTTCCATTACTCGGCCGCATCCTGCACGTTATCCGCAACGGCCTGCACCGCCGTGATGCACCCGCCGTCCATGGCCTACAAGACGCATTACGATCGGTTCATCCGATGGAGCCGCCTCTCGCGTTCAACCGCATCTTCGCTGGTCTGGCTGGCCGCGCAGGCGAGCCCGACCGGTTGATGATCATCAGCACTCACTTCAAGACTTACAGTATTACCACCAGTCTGATTAGGATGGGAATCAACGTGCACGTTGATCTCGCCGTATCGAGTGCACCAAGCGCGACATGATCTACAAGGTGCATGCCGTCTACGACGGGGGTAGGGACGCCCAGTCGCCATCTCGTTTATCGGGGAACAGCCCAGCGACTACCACGGGGCATCCTGCTGCAGTCGATCCTGCCCTAAGCGCATCAGCTGTTAGGTGACTACAGTTACGATGGCACCTGGTTTCGGACCGCGCTGGTGAAGTGCGGCGCGGCCGAGTGCATCCCATACCATTCGATCGCGTAGCTACTTATACTCCATTAGTAACGACTGTATTAGAAAGATATTTGTCGCTTGCTATATGGCACTCAACATTGACAAACTCAATAATTACTATCTTTTTTCTTGGAGCCTCTAAGCTTATGTAGCATTTTATAGCGACGTTGCGGCGGTTTAGGTTTTTGCTAAAAAAGGTTGCGTCTGCCCGCAAATTCATGCTTCCTCCGGCACGCCCAATAACGGGTGATGCAGAGGTCGGCTGCTTATCTATTATTTCTTGCGTGCGATCGCAAACGATGCTGGAGTGGAAGTGCAGGATCCCGGGTTTTCCACCTCACGATCGGCAGCGTGTGCAACGAGTAGGCGCTCGATTGGCCGACCGTCCGCCGTTGATGGGATGTTCCACCTTGCGCTAGCTAAACGTCTCTTCAGACCCACGCTCTGGTTCATCCGTCGAGATATGACGTTGGGCATACGGCCATTAGGCGTAATGATCGCCCCTGTCATGGCTCTCTTCCTGGCGGTTGAACCGCCACCTGCAAGTGCCAAACCCCTTACGATGGATGAGTTCGGGGCCCTGGCGCTCCGTTGCGGGTCGACCGTCGCTCCCGCGACGCTGGCATCGATTGCCCAGACCGAGAGCCGGTTCCAGCCGCTGACCATCAACGACAACACTACGGCGACCGCTGGCGTGCCGGCCACACCGGAGATTGCGGTGGAGGTTGCAACCGGGCTGCTCAGGGCGGGCCATTCGGTCGATCTCGGTTTGATGCAGATCAACTCGGCCAACCTCGCCAAGTTGGGCCTGACCCCCGTGCAGGCGTTCGATCCGTGCCGCTCGATCGCCGCGGCGGCCTCGATCCTGACCGGCGACTATGCCGGGGGCGACACTCACGAGGCGCAGCAGAATGCGTTGCGCGAGGCGATCTCGAGATACAACACCGGAGACGCAGAAGGCGGCTTCGAGAACGGCTACGTCCACAAGGTCGAGCTGGCGGCACGGCAGATCGTGCCGAGCCTCGATGTGGAAACGCCGTCCGTCGCAACCGGCGACGCGCAACCCACGCGGCGGCCGCCTTCCGAAACCAATGCGCCGCCATTCTGGAACGTGTGGGCCGCCTCCGACGCGGCCGCACGGCCTCCTGGAACCCCGGAGCCGACGATGCCAGCGTCGGAGTCTGGTATGGCGGTGCTCGCAGATGCGGCAACGGAGCCGCCCGCCCCTGCGAACCCCTCGGCTCGAACAACGGAAGGAAGCCCATGAACATTCGCATCGCACACGCCGCAGACGCGGCCAGAGGCCTCGTCACGGGATCTCGTGCCCACGGCCGTTCGTTTCCAGCGCTGGGTTTCGCGTTGGCAAGACCGCTTGCCTTTGGTCTAGCCATCGCAAGCGCGTTCTCGAGCGTGGCGAACGCTCAGACCGATACCGATACGACGGGTGTCACGGGCGGTCTCGACCCTGCGACCATGCTCCTCAACGTCACCAACTTCATTCTCGGGCCATTCGGCCAGACCCTCGGCGTCATCGGCATCATCGGCATCGGCATGGCCTGGATGTTCGGTCGGGCATCGCTCGGCCTGGTGGCCGGCGTCATCGGCGGGATCGTGATCATGTTCGGCGCCGGGTTCCTCGGCCACTCGATAATGGGCTGATCCATGATCGAGCGACTGGAAGAGAATACGCTCTACATCGCGGCCACCCGTCCGGCCCTGGTGGCGGGCGTGCCTCTTCCGATCGCGGGTGCCTTCATCATGCTTGCCGGGTTCATCATCGTGCTCCTGAAGAACCCGCTCTACGAGCTGGTCATGGCGCCGTTGTGGTTCGGGGTCCGCGTCATCGTTTCGCGGGACTACAACGCGGTGAACGTCGTCCTGCTCTGGCTGCAGACGGCGGCGCGCTCGATCGACGGCAGTGCCTGGGGTGGATCCTCCGTCAGCCCGAACCCGATCAAGGTGCCGGCCCGTGGCCGGGGCATGATCTGATGCTCGGGCACAAGGGCGGCGGCGAACGGTCCGGCGAGATCTACCTACCCTATGTCGGCCACGTGTCCGACCAGGCGGTGCTGCTGCGCGACGGCTCGGTCATGGCCATGGGCCATCTCAGCGGCATGGCGTTCGAGCTGGAGGAGCCGGTCATGCGCAACGCGCGCTGCCGGAACTTCAACACGCTGTTCCGCAACATCGCCGACGATAACGTGCTGCTCAGCACCCACCTCATCCGCCACCCCGATGTCCCCGAGCTGCCGCCCGGCCGCTTCCAGAGCAGCTTCTCGCAAAACCTCGACCAGGCGTACCGCCGCCGCATCCTGGATGGCCGGCTGTTCCGCAACGATTATTTCTTCACGCTGATCGTTTCGCCGCGCAACGGGCTCGGCAAGATGGGCAGCAAGCTCGCCCGCCTCGGGCGGTCAGCCGCCGGTGGCGGCAACCAGGCGGTGCTGCGGGTGCTGGAGGATCTCTGGCACGTCGTCGCCAACGGGCTGGAGCCCTACGGCCTGCGCCGGCTCGGCGTGCGCGAGAAGAACGAGGTCGTGTTCACCGAGATCGGCGAGGCGCTCCGCCTCATGATCACCTGCCGCTGGATGCCGGTGCCGGTGGTCAGCGGCTCGCTGGGGGCGTCGATCTACACCGACCGGGTGATCTGCGGCAAGCGCGGCTTCGAGGTGCGCACGCCGGCGGAAAGCTATGTCGGCACCATCTTCTCGTTCCGCGAATACCCGGCCAAGACCCGGCCCGGCATGCTCAACACCCTGCTCAGCGCCGACTTCCCGTTCGTGCTCAGCCAGAGCTACGCCTTTCTGACCCGGGCGCAGGCGCACGGCCGGCTCAGCCTGAAGGCGAGCCAGATGACCAGCTCCGGCGACAAGGCCAGGACCCAGGTGGCGGAGCTGGCGGAGGCCGAGGACGCGCTGGCCAGCAACGAGTTCGTCATGGGCTCGCACCATCTCAGCCTCGCGGTCTATGCCGACGACTTGGCCCAGCTCGGCGACCGCGGCGCCAGCGCGCGCTCCCGGCTCACCGACGCCGGCTCGGTGGTGGTGCAGGAGGGCATCGGCATGGAGGCCGCCTTCTGGTCGCAGCTGCCCGGCAACGTCGAGTGGCGCACGCGGCCGGGTGCCATCAACTCGCGCAACTTCGCCGGCTTCTCCTCCTTCGAGAACTTCCCCGTCGGGTCCCGCAAGGGCCATTGGGGCACCGCGCTCGCCCGCTTCCGCACCGATGGCGGCACCCCCTACGACTACGTGCCGCACGTGGACGACGTCGGCATGACGGCGATCTTCGGCCCGATCGGCAAGGGCAAGACGACGCTGATGATGTTCATCCTCGCCATGCTCGAGCAGTCGATGGCCGAACGCGGCGGTGCGGTGGTGTTCTTCGACAAGGACCGCGGCGGCGAGCTGCTGGTCCGCGCCACCGGCGGCACCTACCTGGTGCTGCGCCGTGGCGAGCCGAGCGGCCTGGCGCCCCTGCGCGGCCTGTCCGACAGCCCGGCCAGCCGCGACTTCCTGCGCACCTGGGTGACCGGCCTCATCGAGGGGGACGGACGCGGTGGCATCTCGTCCGAGGAGGGCCGCCGGCTCGACCGCGGCATCGCGCGCCAGCTTTCCTATGAGCCGGAGATGCGCTCGCTCGGCGGGCTGCGCGAGTTCCTGCTGCACGGACCCAGCGAGGGTGCCGGGGCCCGGCTGGAGCGCTGGTGCCGTGGCGGCAGCCTCGGCTGGGCCTTCGACAGCGACCGGGACGAGGTGAGGCTCGACGCCTCGATCACCGGCTTCGACATGACCCACCTGCTGGACTACGAGGAGGTCTGCGCGCCCGCCGCCGCCTACCTGCTGCATCGGGTCGGGTCGGTGGTCGACGGCCGCCGCTTCGTGATGAGCTGCGACGAGTTCCGCGCCTACCTGCTCAACCCGCAGTTCGCCGCAGTGGTCGACAAGTTCCTGCTCACCGTGCGCAAGAACAACGGCATGCTGATCCTGGCCACCCAGCAGCCGGAACACGTGCTCGAGTCCAAGCTCGGCGCCAGCCTGGTGGCGCAGTGCATGACCAAGATCCTCTACCCGTCCCCGACCGCCGATCGCGCCGCCTACGTCGACGGGCTGAAATGCACTGAGGGCGAGTTCAAGGCGGTACGCGAGGACATGGCGATCGGCCGCCGCAAGTTCCTGCTGAAGCGCGAGTCCGGCAGCGTCATCTGCGAGTTCGACCTGGGCAGCCTGCGGGAATACGTCGCCGTGCTGTCGGGCCGCGCCAACACCGTTCGCTTCGCCGAGAAGCTCCGGCGCGAGCTGGGCGAAGAGCCGTCGGCCTGGCTCGACCAGTTCATGTCGCGCTACCACGAAGCCGTCGATTGATAAGGAGAAGACCGATGCGGACATTCAGCCTTGCCGTGATGGTCGTGATGGGGATGCTGTGCTTCGGTCGGTGCGCGCACGCGCAGTGGGAAGTCCAGGATGCGGATACCGAATACAATACCGGCCTGGTCGAATACAATGCTGCCGCGATCAACGCCACGACTTCGGCGATCTCAACGACCGCCGACACGATCTCAGCGACCGCCAACACGATCTCCGGCACCGACACCCAGATCCAGACGAACACCCTCAATACCTTCAACATGTTTAACCAATCGACCGACGTGACGGGCAAGTTCTCTGATCAAGACCAATCAACCGTTCAGAACGCAATGCCCGACTCCGGCACCGGGAGCGCGTCATCGTCGTCGCAGACGATCGCATCGGCTTTGAGCTTCCGAAATCCGGGCACCATCGACGGCAGCTCGACCTTCTATGGTCAGAACAACACCGACAGCCCCGGCACGGATCCGGTTCTTGTGGCGCAGGACACGGTCCAGAAGGTTTCCGCCAACATCCAGGCCATGGCGGCCGCGAACCTGAACGCCCTCAAGACGAGGCTGAGCGATCTGCAGGAGATGAGCCAAGCGCTTTCCAGTGCCACGAACATCACCCAGGTGACCGCGATCAACGGTCGGATCGCGGTCGAGAGCATCGCGGTGCAGGCGGAAGAGGCGCAGGCGGCAAACCTTGTGGCACTCGCGACCGCCCAGGCGGAGATCAACCGCGAGAACGAAGCGGAGTCCATGCGACAGGAACATACGAAGACGTCGAGCCTGTTCGCGGCGCTGCAGGGAGGCCCTCTCTCCCTTCCATCGCTTCCATGACCATGTGGATGGCAACTCCGCCCACCTCGATCTTTCGCATGATCGTTGCGGTTTCATGAGATATTGACATGGGACAGGTGGTCATCGGCCAGTATTTGAGGTAGGCTAATGTGACCATTACGGTAAAATTGCTGATGGGTCGGAAGTCGCCATAATGCGTCTTGGTGGCTTGCGATGATGTCGGCAGGATTGTTCCTGATCCGCGCGCATCGGGTCGCCCGCATCTGCGGCGCGTCTCGAACTCGATTCAGGCAGGGCGTCGGCATGTCGGCGCCCTGCCGCCCCTTGGTGTCATCATGAACCCGCTCCCCTTCGTATCGACCGACGCTGCGTTCGTACTCGGCTTCCAGAACGGCCTTGCCGATCTCTTGAACCTCTTGCTGGGCGACATCGCACCGGCCCTGTCGGCCGTGCTGGTGATCTGGATCATCGTCCAGGGTACCCTGGTGATGCGGGGCGATCTCGATGCGAGACGGGGCATTTCCCAGATCGTCAAGGTGGTCCTGGTTTATGGCCTCGTGTCCGGTTCCACCCTATACACCGAGCTTGTGCAGCAATGGTTCCTGGGATCGGTCCCGACTTGGATCGCAGGTCTGACAACCAGCAACGGCGCCATCACACCGACGGCCCTGCCGCTGACGCTTGACCTGCTGCTGGCCTACATGCAGACGTTGCTGGAGGCGATCTCCGCGTTGATCCCGACCGCCAACAACCAGGACGCGAGCTCGGTGGCGACGGCGAAGCTGGTGCTCTACGGCACGCTCTGGACCCTGTTTGCACTGTATGAGGCAGCCAACCTGGTCACCTCGGTCCTGGTAGCGCTCGGCCCCCTGTTCATCATCGGCTACCTGTTCGAGTCGACCAAGGCGATCACCCAACGCTGGATCGGTCAGCTCATCTACTACGCGATCCTGTTCCTGCTGGTGAACATCGTCGCCACCATCGTCGTGACGGTGGACTCCGGGTATATCGAGACGGAACTTGCACTCCTTGCCATCGCACAAGCGGCAACCCCCGTCGCCGGCCAGATCAACGACGTCTGGGACCTCGACATCTTCCTTCTGACCGGCGACTTCATCGTCCTCTGCATGCCGGGTGCCGCCGCGGCGATCTCGGGGGGGTATGCCACCGGGCGGGGCGAAACCAATGTCGGCGGCCTGGGCGGCGCGAAGTCGCCTTACGCCTCGTACGGCGGCGGCGGCAACGTCGGCCCGCAGAACTCAGTCGCGAAGGCCGGGTAACCGAAGCCCGCCGTCACATGACCAAGCCAAGATCGAAGCGGGAGATGCACATCATGAGGACGCTCGTCCTGATCGCGCTGATCGGGCTGTCGGCGTGCGACGACAGCGAAACCCTTGCGGTGTGCAAGGGCCCGATCTTCGCGCTCAACACCGGCCGCTGGCAGCCGACCCCGGCCGACCTGCAGACGCCCAAGCCCATCGGCCGGGGCCAGTGACCGACGACACGCTCGCCTATCCGGTCGATCGCGCCGCGCTGGCCGAGCACTACAAGCAGGTCGAGTCGTTCCAGCGCGCCCGTGCGAGGACCTCGCAGCGGATCTCCAGGCTGCTGGCCACGGTCGCCGGCATCGCCATCCTCGGCAACCTGGCGCAGGCGCTCACCATCGCGGGTCTGGTGCCGCTGACCCGGATCGTCCCGGTCTATCTCTGGGTCCGTCCCGATGGCTCGGTCGACAGCTCGGTCAGCATGTCGCGCCTGCCCGCCACCCAGAGCCAGGCGGTGATCAACGCGGCACTCTGGGAGTATGTCCGCCTGCGCGAAGGCTACAGCGCCGACACCGGCCGCTACGCCTTCGACATCGTTTCCCAGATGAGCACCGACTTGGTCCGCGCCGGCTACCAGTCGTTCTTCAACTATCCCAACCCGACGTCGCCGCAGGTGACGGTCGGCCGGAAGGGGACGATCGAGATCGAGCACATCTCGTCCGCCGACATCGCGCGGAGCGTGCAGCAGATCCGCTACCGCCGGATCCTCACCATGACCGGGGCGCGGCCCGTCGTCACCACCTGGACCGCGACGCTGCAGTTCGCCACCGTCAGCACGCTGCCGGTGGCGCTGCGGCTGCAGAACCCCGGCGGCGTGGTGATCACCTCCTACCAGTCTGCAGAGGACAGCATCCAATGAGACGCCATCTGTGCACGGCGCTGTGCTCCGCCGCGCTGTCCTTGGCCGGTCCCACCGCCGCCTTGGCCGAGCAGGAGCCGCTGCGCAGCCGGCAGGATCCACGCATGCGCTACGTGCCCTACAACCCGGGCCAGGTGGTGCACCTGAGCACCGCGGTCGGCGCCACCCTGGTGGTCGGCTTCGGGGCGCGGGAAACGGTGACCGCGGTCGCGGTGAACGACAGCAAGGATCTGGCCGCGAGCCCGCGCGGCAACTTCCTGTTCTTCAAGTCGAAGCTGGCGCTGCCGCTGCAGCCGGTGATCGTGCTGACCTCGAGCCCGAGCGGCACCCACCGCTACGTGTTCGACATCGTCACCGCCGACATTAAGGATCTCGGGCCGGACGCGCCCGACGTCTACTACAGCGTCCAATTCACCTATCCCCACGAGGAGGCCGCCGCCCGGGCCGCGGCGGCCGCCGCGCAGGCCGCGAAGGAAGAAACCGAGCTCGAGGCGCGCAACGCGCAGTCGCAGCTGCAGCTGGCGCACGAGCAGCTCGAGCAGCACGCCCGCGATCCGTTCAGCGGCCCGCGCAACTGGCGCTACGTCGCCCAGGGCGACCGTTCGATCCTGCCCCTGGAGGTGTTCGACAACGGCTACAGCACGGTGTTCCGCTTCCCCGCCAACGTCCGCATCCCGTCGGTCTTCGTCATCGATCCCGACGGCCAGGAGGCGACGCCGAACTACGCGGTCAAGGGCGATCTGCTGCAGGTCGACTCCGTGGCTCGCGGCTGGCGCCTGCGCGACGGCCAGACGGTGCTCTGCATCTGGAACCGCGCGTACGATCCGGTCGGCAGCAATCCCGGCACCCAAACCACCAGCCCGAACGTGCAACGCGTCGTCAAGGAGGCGCCGCTATGAGCGACGGCAGGAACGAGCGGCCGCCGAACAACGACATCGATCGCGACGGCTCGGTCGTTTCCAGCCCGTCCGGGCGTCAGCTCACCTCCGCGCAGAAGGTGGGCATCGGCCTGCTCCTGGTCGTGGTGTTCCTGTCCGTCATCTGGATCGAGCAGCTGACCAAGGGCAAGCCGGCGGTCCGGCAGGTCAACATCGCCATTCCGACCTCTCCCGGCACGTTCCGGGCGGCCCCGGTCGTGCCGCTGCCGCCGCCCCCGGCGGCCCCATTGCCGCTGCCGGCCGCGGCGCCCTCGGTATCCCGCCCCGGCCTGCTGGGCGGGCGGCATGAGATGACGCCGGCGGAAAGCCCGATCTTCGCTTTCTCGGGGAGCGTCCCGGACGCGATCTCGCAGGCGGCGGGGCCGGTCGTGCCGGCCGTCTCGCATCCGGCCGAGAATGGCCCGGAGCCGAACGCGCTTTCCGCCAAGCTGCAGCCCACCGTAGTCAAGAGCGCGAGGGCATCACTGCTGCCCCATCCGGACATGCTGGTGACCGAGGGCACCATGATTGCCTGTACGCTTCAGACCGCGATCGACACCCAGCTTGCCGGCTACGTGAAGTGCGTGCTGCCGCAGGACGTCCGCGGCACCACCGGCAACGTCGTCCTGCTCGATCGCGGCACCCAGGTCGTCGGCGAGATCCAGAACGGGTTGGTCAACGGCCAGGACAGGGTGTTCGTGCTGTGGGATCGGGCCGAAACCCCCGATCACGCCGTCATCACCCTGTCCTCGCCGGGAACCGACACGCTCGGCCGCTCCGGCCTGCATGGCCGGGTCAACAACCATCTTTGGGAGCGCTTTGGCGGCGCGATCCTGCTCAGCCTGCTGCAGGGCAGCATCCAGGTCGGCACCGCGCTGGCGTCTAATTCCGGAAACAACACCAGCACCTTCGTGGGCGGCTTCCAGGGCAACGACCAGCAGGTCACCAACACCGCGCTGCAGAACACCATCAACATCCCGCCGACGCTGATCAAGAACCAGGGGGACAACATCTCGATCTTCGTCGCCAGGGATCTCGATTTCTCCGACATCTACGATCTCCGCGTCGCCCGGCTGCAGGGCGGCACCCAGTGACCGTGCCGGCCTCGACGGGGACTGCCCATGGTCAGTGAGGCGGCACCCCAGCTCCGCCATCTTCTCCGGCCGATCCTGCACTGGTTGGAGGATCCGGCAACGGAGGAGGTGGCCATCAACCGGCCGGGCGAGGTGTTCGTGCGGCAGAAGGGCATCTTCGCCCGCCACGATCTGCCCCTGGAATACGACGATCTGGAGGATATCGCGATCCTTGCGGGCGCGTTGCGCAAGCAGGATGTCGGCCAGCGCAGCCCGCTCTGCGCCACCGAGCTACCCGGTGGTGAGCGCCTGCAGATCTGTCTACCTCCCGCCGTGCCGAACGGCACCGCTAGCCTGACGATCCGTAGACCAGGAACCTCAGTCTCCGCCTTGTCCTTGGTCAAGGCGCGCTATCACACCGCGCGCTGGAACAAGTGGACCGCGCGTCGCGAGACCGAGCAGCAGCAGAGCGCCGAGGTGCTGGCGTTCTATGACAGCGGAGACATCGAGGGCTTCCTGCGCGCCTGCGTACGCAACCGCCTCACGATGCTGCTGTGCGGTGCCACTGGGTCCGGCAAGACTACGATGGGCAAGACGCTGATCAGTGCGATTCCGACATCGGAGAGACTTATCACCATCGAGGACACGCTCGAGCTCGTCATCCCTCACGAGAACCACGTCCGCCTGCTCTACTCGAAGAGCGGCATCGGCCTAGGGGGCGTCACCGCCGAAGGGCTGTTGCAGGCGAGCCTGCGCATGCGCCCGGACCGAATCCTGCTCGGCGAGATGCGCGACGATGCCGCCTGGACCTACCTGAACGAGGTAGTGTCCGGCCATCCGGGTTCGATCTCGACGATCCACGGCGCGACGCCGGTGCAAGGGTTCAAGAAGCTGTTCTCGCTGGTCAAGGGCAGCGAGCAGGGTGCGGCGCTTGAGGATAAGACTCTGATCGAGATGTTATCCGCCGCGATCGACGTGATCGTGCCTTTCCATACCAGTGGTGAGGTCTACGAGATCGGAGAGGTGTGGCTGGCCGCCGATGCCCGCCGCCGCGGCGAGACCGTCGCGAACCTACTGACCGATAACTGATCGTCATCCGTTGGAAGACGCGTTCCGATGACAGGCCGAAGCGGCAACCGGTTGGCCCTCAGGATCGTCCTCGGCGTCCTGCTGTCGGCCGCCGCTTGGACGGTGGTGGCGTCCCTGGTGTTCCTGCTCGGCACCGGGCTGGTCGGCGCGTTCCGCTACCCGTTCTTCCAATGGTGGTCGTACTTCTTCCTGCTTCGCTCGAATGCGATGGTGGCTCAATGGCTATCCATCGGCGCCGGCGCCGGCCTCGCCGTGCTCGTCCTGATGGGGGCGGGCATCCTGCTCCGCCGCCGTCCGCTCGGGCCGTCGCTGCAACCGCGGTACGGTGCCGACCCGCGGCGCTCCATGCGCGGCGCCACTGATAACTACGGCCATGCCGACTGGCTGGAAATCCGGCGGGCACGCGAGATCTTCCCGGGCCCCTCGCCGGAATACGGCGGCGTGGTGGTCGGTGAGGCCTACCGCGTCGACGAGGACAGCGTCGCGGTGCGGACGTTCGATCCCGCCCGGAAGGAGACCTGGGGGCAGGGAGGCAAGGCGCCGCTGCTAATCGATCCCTGCCGGTCCGGGCCGACGCACAGCCTGGTGTTCGCTGGCGCCGGCTCCTTCAAGTCCACCTCCGCCGCCTCGACACTCCTCTGCTGGACCGGTTCCGCGGTGGTGCTTGACCCGTCCGGCGAGTTAGGTCCGATGCTGGCCGGCGCGCGTGAGGCGATGGGTCACACCGTGCATCAGCTCGGCCTGCGCGAGGGCACCGGCTTCAACGTGCTTGACTGGATCGATACCGAATCGCCGCTGGCCACGACCAACCTGCTCTCGGTGGTGTCCTGGGTGTGCGGCGATAGCCAACCCGGGCAGGACCGGTCAAGCGAGTTCTTCGAATCGCGCGGGCGCGCCCTGGTGGCGTGCCTGCTGGCGCACATGCTGTGGGACCCGGCCTGTCCGCCGGGAGCCAAGACGCTGCGCACGCTGCGGACCGGCATCGCCACCCCCGAGCGCGAACTGCGGGCCTTGCTGGAAGGCATCCACGCCAACAGCCCGAGCCCGCTGGCGCGCGACTATGCCGGTACCCTGAAGGGGCTGGTGGAGGAGACCTTCTCCGGCATCTACGCCAACGCCGACGAGAGCACCGCCTGGCTCGCCAACCCGGCCTTCGCCGCCATCGTCTCGGGCAGCGACTTCCGGACGCGCGACCTGCTATCCGGCCGGGTCTCGGTGTTCCTGCAGATCCCGTTGGCGGCGCTGCAGACCACGCCGGCGATTGGACGCACCGTGATCGGCGCCCTGCTCAACGCCGCCTACGAGGCCGACGGCCAGGTATCGGGCCGGGTGCTCTACCTACTCGACGAAGTGGCGCGCCTCGGCCCGATGAAGATCATCGAGACCGCCCGCGACGCCGGCCGCAAGTATGGCATCACCCTGCAGCTGCTCTACCAGTCGGTCGGCCAACTCGAGAAGCAGTGGGGCAAGGACGGCAAGCGCGAGTGGTACGACGGCGTGTCGCACCGGACCTATGCCGCCGTGCAGGACCTCGACACCGCCAAGGAGCTGGAGGAAACCTTCGGCAGCTACGCGGCCATGTCCACCTCGCAGGGGTCCAGCACCGGCACCTCCGGCAAGGGGTTCATGGTGGGTGATCGCTCGAAGCAGTCCAACCTGACCTACAGCGAGGTGTCGCGCCCGCTGATCCGGCGCGACGAGCTGATGAACGACTGCCGCACCGACGAGGCCTTCATCGTGGTGCGCGGCGCCAAGCCGCTGCGCTGCGGCCGCGCCATCTACTTCCGCCGATCGGAATTCGTGGCCCGGGTGCAGGCCAACCGCTTCGCCCGCGTCCCTGCGTCGACGGCATGACGCCACCTCCGGAGACCTCAATGCGCGTTTCCGACCGATCCCTCGCCGCCGCGGCGCCCACGCCGCCCTCGCTGTGCGCCGCCGAATACCTGTGCCAACTGCAGTCCTGATACCGGCGGTCAGTAATTGAGCTTCAACAGGCCTTGGCCACCTGTCCTGATACGGGCCGATTGGTATCCTGTACAGCCTGCGATGCCTGTCGTTGACGCATCAGCTCCGACCCAGCCCTAACTTGCGCTCCCCAATAATCACCGTGCCCCGACGTCGCGGATGCTGCATCGGCGAGCTGGGTTTGGGACGTTTGCGACGGTTCGCGGAGCAGGGCGCGACGGGTGGCGGGGCCGTCTAAACCGTCGACCGCAAGGCCATTATCATGCTGATAGGCACGTACCGCCTCGATGGTCTGACGCCCGTATGCGCCGTCGGCCTTCCCGGGAAGATACCCGCGTTCGTGCAGTTCCGTCTGCAACGCAGCGACATCGGCGCCGCGTGACCCATCTTTCAGCACATGGGGTTCAGAGTGGGGCGCATGCGTCGCATCTGGATGCTGCCCTGCATGGGCAGGCGACGATGCGGACGGTGTCACATGCAACAGGGTCGACGCCGTTCCCTCACGCGTGATCTTCAGGTCCAGACTATGGTCACCGTTGTGCACGAGCGAAAGCTGGCTGCGGTCGAAGTTGGACCACTGGCCGGAAATGAAGGCACGTCCATGACCGTCGCGGTCCCACTGCACGAGATCGGTACCCTGGGCATAGAAGCCCCGCGAGTTCGAGCGGTTCGGATCGCCGCGGCCGTACGACCTCCCCTGCTCAAGCGCTTCCACGACGGCGCGCCCTTGCGCCGGATCGACGAACGCGCCCTTCACGGTGGCATACTGGCTGGCGAGATGTGGGCGCGTGCGATCGCTGCCAGCCTGGACGGGGCTGACCAGGGGATCGGCGCCGACGGCTTGCCAGGGCGCATGCATAGCATTGTGATCGCCGGCGCGCTGAAGCGCGTTATAGGTTTCCGCGCCCCTGAGGGCATCGTCGCGGCCGCTGCGCATGTAGGCGGGAAAGCCGTCGATCCGGTTGTTGATGTCGCCGAGGCTATGGATCTTGCCATTCTTGATATCGGAGGCGATCTCGTCGAAGAACTTTGGTCCTTGGTTGTAGGCCTTGGCCGTTACCGCAAAGATCTTTGCCTGATCCTCCGCCGATGCTTCCCTGTAGAAGGATGCGCTCTTGAGCTGGAGTGATACCTTGTCAACCAAATTATTAACCTGTGCGACGTCCTGCTCATGCACGAAGGTTTTTCCCGCATCGCTTGTCAAATAGGCGTTGAGGCGCGACTTCGCGGTCTGGTCGATGTCCGGGCCGGTCGTGGGGATCGCGACTCCGTTGCGCTTGTCACTGCCGTAGTTCGCGTCCCGGATATGGTGTCCATCCCTGCCCAGTTCGGAAGCCAGCCGAGCGGCCTGCTGATCGCTCAGCACGTCTCCGGGGCGATGAGCCCTTGCCCAGTCCTGGTATGAACCGACCAGCGCACGCCCCACTTGCGGTTGCGCGCTGAAATCGGTCTGCATCTCGCCAACCGTGTAGCCGCTGTTGCCGATCGGTTCGAGGTGTACCGAACCGTCCGGCCTGTGGATCGTGTTGCCACAGAAACTGAGCCGATAGGCGATGTCGGTGCCTTCTGAACTCACGCCGATCGCGTAGTACGCGACGCCCTGCAGGTCATTCCTCGTCAGGTCTTGCACGGGTCCTCTCTTTCAACCGTCGTTTATCTTGATCCACCATTCGCCTGAGGATGCAGGGCGACATACCTCTTATATTTGGCACCGTCCTTGCGATACCATACCAGGGCTTTTCCCTGCCGAACGAAGTAATCACTTTCCTGCTTCTGATAATCAGGGCAGACTGGATAATCGCTGTTGTCGTCACCACCGCAGTAGCGCACGAACAGCTTGTCGCCCTTCACCTCTCCTTTAAGATGTCCGAAGACACCTGATCCGCGCGCGCTTCCATCGCTCCAATCCCCATCCACCTCGCCGCCCTGATGGTTGAGGCGAACAGAGGCGACATGCCGCGAACCGTCGCTCTGCTCGTAGATCCAATTGCCGTCGAACGGATCATTGGCAGCCTGAGCACAGCCGGGACTAATGCAGAGTAGTAGCGCAGGCAAGCTCATGGCTGTCGCGATAGATCGGATGTTCGACATGCAGCTCTCGGTCATGGATAAGGTAAGGTTGAGGCGCAAAAACCAGGGGATCAAGCCAAGTTACTCTCCGGCATATCTGGAGCCTACTAGCGACGACGGCAGGTTGCCTCTGGCGAGCACGATCTGCAACATTTGTCTTGCGAGGCCATGTATAGCTCCGTCTTCCCGCCCCTGTCCGCCAGGGCCAGGACATTGTGGACGCTGCGTGCCTGCATCACCACCTCGAGCGCGACCTGCTATCCGGCCGGGTCTCGGTGTTCCTGCAGATCCCGTTGGCGGCGCTGCAGACCACGCCGGCGATTGGACGCACCGTGATCGGCGCCCTGCTCAACGCCGCCTACGAGGCCGACGGCCAGGTATCGGGCCGGGTGCTCTACCTACTCGACGAAGTGGCGCGCCTCGGCCCGATGAAGATCATCGAGACCGCCCGCGACGCCGGCCGCAAGTATGGCATCACCCTGCAGCTGCTCTACCAGTCGGTCGGCCAACTCGAGAAGCAGTGGGGCAAGGACGGCAAGCGCGAGTGGTACGACGGCGTGTCGCACCGGACCTATGCCGCCGTGCAGGACCTCGACACCGCCAAGGAGCTGGAGGAAACCTTCGGCAGCTACGCGGCCATGTCCACCTCGCAGGGGTCCAGCACCGGCACCTCCGGCAAGGGGTTCATGGTGGGTGATCGCTCGAAGCAGTCCAACCTGACCTACAGCGAGGTGTCGCGCCCGCTGATCCGGCGCGACGAGCTGATGAACGACTGCCGCACCGACGAGGCCTTCATCGTGGTGCGCGGCGCCAAGCCGCTGCGCTGCGGCCGCGCCATCTACTTCCGCCGATCGGAATTCGTGGCCCGGGTGCAGGCCAACCGCTTCGCCCGCGTCCCTGCGTCGACGGCATGACGCCACCTCCGGAGACCTCAATGCGCGTCCTAAAGAACTCCCTCGCCGCGACCCTGTTCCTTACCGCCGCTCCCGTCCTCGCCGCCGCCGCAGCCACACCGCCCTCGCTGTGCGCCGCCGGTGAGCAGGTCGCCTTCAACTGCCCGCTCGCCCACGGCCACAAAACCGTGTCGCTGTGCCTCCAGCCGGGCGACGCCAACCCCCCTGCCGCCCACTACGTGTTCGGCACCGCATCGCATCCGGAGCTGGTCTACCCGACCGGCGGGGCCGCCCGTGCCGACTTCCGCTCGTCGCACCTGATGTTCATGGGAGGTACCGGCGGGCAGGCGTACTCCTTCGTGAACGCAGATACGAAATACATCCTGTATGACGTTGCTGGCATTGGCTTCGAGGATGCCGGCGTCCTTGTCCAGCCTGTGGGCCAAGCCGTCGCCTCGACAGAGTTGAAATGCCAAGCTGGCACCGCGGGGAACTCGTTGAACGCCGGCGTGATGGACCGCACCCGAAGCTGGGGGGCCGATCCGGACCTGACGGGTTCCGGCCTCCCATACCCTAAGCCTGGGAAGTAGAAATTCGCTCATTCTGGGGGAAAACCATGTCGAAAGAGAATGCTGATCGCGTGATGCAGGTAGCACTCGATGCCGGCATGACCAATCACAAGGAACTGGTCAACTTCATGGGCCAGATGCAGGTCGAGTCTGGCAACTTCAAAAAATTTGAGGAGAACCTACACTACAAGCCGGAACATCTGCTCGCGAAGTTCCCCGACAGGAACGGTATGCGAACCCTCGATCAAGCCCGTGACATCGTCGCCGGTGGTCCCCAAGCGATAAGGAACGAACTGTATGGTGGATAATGGGGCAATACCGAGCCCGGTGACGGCTACACCTATCGTGGCCGCGGCTTCACCCAGCTGACCGGCCGCGACAACTACCAGACCACTGGAAGCCATTTGAACCTCGACCTCGTCAATCATCCGGACGATGCGGCCAAACCAGAAAATGCTGTCCGCATCGCAGTTGATTTCTGGGATGCGGCTGTCGTCAAGCGGGGAGTTCAGACCGATGTCGCCTGGACATCAAGGATCATCAACGGCGGTACCAACGGCCTCACGGAGCGCGAGGCCGCCGCGGCCACATGGGAGCGCAAACTCGATGCCGGCTACCGCCCCGGCCAGCCGGATCCCACGGAGGAACGTGCCACCGCCGACCGACGCGAGTTCCAGGCCGGCCTAAACGCCCTCGGCTACACCGACGCCCGCGGTCGCCCCCTCGCGGTGGACGGGCAGGATGGCCCCGGTACCAAGGCGGCGACCGAGGCGTTCCAGCGCGACCGGGACCTGAGCCCGGACGGTGTCGCCGGCCCCCGCACTCGCGCCGCCCTCGTTGCCGCCCTGGCGGAAACCCAGACGCCATCCGCTACAGCATCTCCCACCGGATCCGCAGCACAATCGGCAGTCACTTCCCCACTTCCCCCCAGCGCGCCGCTCTCGCCCGCCGATCAAGCCGCCATCGACCGGGGTCTCCGGGACAGCGCAGGCGTGCCGGTGCCGCCATCTTCCTTATCCACCGTTATCACTCCTTCAACCACTTCTGCCGCCAACAGTCAGGTTGCCTCCGCTCCCACCGCCTCCGAGCTATGGAGCGCCGTTGCGGCGCGGGCGCCAGTTGCCTCGACGACCGCTGCGTCGGTCGTCGCCGTGCCGGCTATCGGGCCGAGCCTTGGCTCACGCTGATACTGTCCCCATGATTGATGATGCCCGTCCCACCGGCAGGCACCTGATTGCACCATGCGCGGGCGGATGAGTCGGAGAAGCTAGTCAGCCCGGGTCGAGTACATGCAGGCTCACGATGCTGCGGACGGGTTGCGGTCTCGATCACATGCTCCTGCGCGTGCGAGCATCCAGTTACGCCAGCCGCCGCATTGGGTCGCAGCGGGCGGATGCCGCGCGACGCTCGCGCTCGTCGACATAATGAGGAAGGATGAGGACCATGATACGAGGGTCCTCGCAACCGATGTCGAAGGACAAGCCAATTGATGGAAGGCGAACGAAGGTTTCACGGTCTGACCAATGCAATCATCACGGCCGTCGTGCGGGAGGGACCCGACGTGGTGGTGACGTTCAGGAACGCGCGGCTCGAGAGGCGCTCACTGCGGCGCCTACGGTTCATGGCCACAGTGCGTTTCATCGACGCCCGTCGGATTAATAGCGTGCATTGCCTGAATGCCACTGTCGACTGCCGGCTTGAGCCGGGATGGCAGGTTTCCTGGCTGACCTTCAACGATCTTTGTGCCGACTTATGCGTCTGCTACGTCGACCGAGACACCAGCATCGACGTCTCCCACCGGATCTGGTGCGATGCGGTCCAGCTAAGGATGGAAGCCGCCCCGGTCGACACGATCAAGTCCTATTGCTTTCCGACCTCATTCTGCCATGTCAGCAGCGAACCCGTTCCGTCGAAGCCGATCCGAGGGCAGGAAGGGCCAATGTCCATTGACCGGTGATATCCCACCTGATCCGGTTCATACGCGCTCCATCCTTTTGTTGCGGCCGATACCCCTACATGATGTAATGAGGCTAGGCTCAAGACCTTTACGCGGCTCGGCGCGGTGTGATTCATAGGGGATCGGAGGTGTCCAATGTCCCGTCTGGTCCTGCTTTCTGTCGGTCAGATGAAGCGCCTCGCTCCCCATTTTCCCCGTTC
>CALMVO010000101.1 GCA_937873205.1 uncultured Acetobacteraceae bacterium | reverse complement strand
TCTAGCTTGTTGTTTTGACGAGCATCTTTATCCGATCAAACGAGTCCGTTCGATCCGATGATGCTCTAGCTCGCAGCCATGCTCCGACGCCGGGACCCGGCCGGCGGGGGTGCGGCGATCGCCTCGTCGCCCTGCATCAGCACCGCCACCAGCGACTGGCGCAGCTCGTCCAGCTTTCGCTCGCTGCCGATCTTCAGCCCGAACACGTCCTTCACGTAGAACACGTCGACCGCACGCACGCCGTAGGTGGTGACGTGCGCGGAGGCGATCTGCAGGCCCTGCTGGCTCATCGCCGCGGTGAGGTCGTGCAGCAGCCCGGCCCGGTCGCGGCCATTCACCTCGATCACCGTGTGGGCGTTGGAAGCGCGGTTGTCGATCACCACGCGTGGCGGCACGTGGATCGCGCGCATTCGTCGACCCACGGCGCCGCCGGAACTCCGGGCGATCTCCCCGCCGAGATCCATCCGCCCGGACAGCGCCTGCTCGACCAGGATCGATAGCCGGGCCAGCCGATGCGGCGCGTCGAACGTGTCCTCCGTCGCGTCCTGCACCCAGAAGGTGTCGAGCGCCATGCCGTCGGTCAGCGTGTGGATGCGGGCGTCGACGATCGAGGCGCCCGCCACCGCCAGCGCGCCGGCGATGCGGCTGAACAGCCCCGGATGGTCGGCGGTGTGGATGGTGACCTCGGTCACCGCGCGCGCCGGCAGCGGCTGCGTGTCGACGGTAAGCGGGGCGCCGCGCACGGCGCTCTCGCGGATCATGCGCGCATGCCGCGCATGCGTCTCGGGATCGAACGACAGCCAGTAGCCGCCATAGCCGAGCTGCAGGAACTGCGTGATCTCGTCGTCGGAGAAGCCGTCCTCGTCGAGCAGGATCGACACCGCCTCCTTGGCGCGCGCAACCCGCACGTCCCGCTCGGTGGTGGCGAGGCCCCCGGCCAGCACCTCCGCCACCCGCGTGTACAGTTCGCGCAGCAGCGTCGCCTTCCAGGCGTTCCACACCTTCGGGCTCACCGCGCGCATGTCGACGATGGTCAGGATCAGCAGCAGCCGCAAACGTTCCGGCGACTGGATGGTGTCGGCCAGGTCGAGGATCGTCTTCGGGTCGTCGATGTCGCGCCGGAACGCGGTCTGGCTCAGAAGCAGGTGGTGCAGCACCAGCCAGGACACCGTCTCGGTCTCCTCCGCCGACAGCCCCAGCCGCGGGCACAGCGACAGCGCCATCTCGGAGCCCAGTTCGGAATGGTCGCCGCCGCGGCCTTTGGCGATGTCGTGCAGCACGGTGGCGACGTAGAGCGCCCGCCGCGACTGCAGGTCCTCGACCAGCTCGTTGGCGACCGGCGTCTCGTCTGCCAGCAACCCTGCCTCCAGCGTTCCCAGGATGCGCACCGCCTCGATGGTGTGCTCGTCGACGGTGAACACGTGGTAGGTGTCGAACTGCATCTGGCCGACGATGCGCGACCAATCCGGGATCATCCGGCCCAACAACCCGGTCTCGTTCAGCACATGCAGCCAGCGGGCGCCCGAGCGCACCGGCTCGGACCGGCCGGGATCGTCTCCGTCCGCGTTCCCCGGCACCTGCGGCCGATGCGGTCGCTCGCCGCACATCAGCTCCAGCAGGATGGCGTTGGCCTCGCGATCGGGCCGCAGCGATGCGGCCCGCCGCTCCCAGCGGATCAGCAGGTGCATCGCCAGCGGATGGATCGCCAGCCGCCGCTCCCGCGCCACCCGCAGCAGCCGCAGCATCATGATCGGCGTGGCGTCGAAGCTGACCCAGGGTGCGGGCATGATCTGGCCGTCGGCCAACACGAAGCCCGCCTCCAGCAGCGCCGGGTCGGTGGCGGGCGCCAGCGCCGGCGGCCCCAGCGCTTCCCGCAGCACCTGCGGCTCCAGGACGTGGGTGAGCCGCATCACCTCGCGCGCGGTCAGGAAGTAGTGCCGCATGAAGCGCTCGACCCCGACCTGGCGGCCGTGGTTGGTGTAGCCCATGCGGGCGCCGACCACCGGCTGCATGTCGAAGGTGAGCCGCTCCTCGGCGCGGCCGGCGACGTAGTGCAGGTGGAAGCGCACCGTCCAGAGGAAGTCCCAGGACCGGCGGGCACGGCGGGCCTCCTGCTCGGTCAGCGGCGCCGGAATGGCGCCGAGCACGCCACAGGGCCGCGCCAGGTCACCAAAGCCGTGGGCGCCCAGCGTCTCGCGACACAGCCAGCAGAGCGTCTGCAGGTCGCGCAGCGCTCCGCGGCCCTCCTTGATGTTCGGCTCGACCAGGAACGGGCTGTCGCCGTAGCGCCGGTGCCGCAGCTCCCGCTCCCGCCGCTTGTCGGCGATGAACGAGCCGGACCCGGTCTCGGCGCGGATCAGGGCGTAGCGGGCCTGGAACGCCGCGAACAGCGTGGCGTCGCCCGCGACCCGGCGCGCGTCCAGCAGGGCGGTGCGGATCGTCGTGTCGGCCACCGCCTCGGCGACGCACTGGCTCACCGAACGGGTCGCGTGCCCGACCTTCAGCCCCAGGTCCCAGAGGAAGTAGAGCATGAACTCGACCAGGCGCAGCACCGCTGGCGCCGGGTCCTCCCCGGTCAGGAACAGCAGGTCGATGTCGCTGAACGGCGCCAGCATGCTGCGCCCGTAGCCGCCGGTGGCGGCGATTGCCAACGTCATGCCGGCACCATCGCCCGCCGCGGCGGCGATCTCGTCGCGCAGCGTATCGCCGAGCGCGAACGCGTGCAGCTCGGCGATCAGCGCGTCGGTGTGCGCCGACAGGGCCTGCGCCGCCGTCTCCCCGTCGAGCCCATGCCGCTCGAACGCGTCGCGGACAGCGCCCTGGACTCGTGCCAGGTGCCGCCTGAACAGGCCGATCGCCGCCGCCCGCGGCATCGGTCCGGCATCGCAGGCCCGGGCGAGCTGGCAGGCAAGCTGGGCGGCGGCATCCTCTGGTGCGAGACGGGGCGCGGTCGGCATCGACATGAGCCCTAACGTAGCGCGTCGCCTGCGGTCGCGACAGCATCATCGTGCAACGCAGCATGCAGCGTCCGCAGCGCGTAAAGGGCCTCCAGCGCCTCCCGCGGCGTCATCCGGTCGGGATCGATCGCCGCCACCGCCGCCGCCAGCGCGCGCGCCCGCTCCGCGCCGGCATCCGTCGCCGGAGCCGCCGCTTCGTCCTCCAGCCCGACGAACAGGGGCAGTGGCGCCGCCGCCGCCGCCCGGCTCCCCTCCAGGCTGGCCAGCAGCCGGCCCGCCCGCCGCACCACCGGTTCCGACACCCCGGCCAGCCGCGCCACGTGCACGCCCCAGCTCCGCCCGGCCACGCCCGGCACCACCTCGTGCCGGAACACCACCTCGCCCTTCCACTCCTTCACGCTCATGGTGTGCGGCGACAGCGCCGGCAGGCTCGCCGCGAGCTGGCCCAGCTCGTGGAAGTGGGTGGCGAAGATCGCCCGGCAGCGCTGCGCCCCGTGCAGCGATTCCAGCACAGCCCAGGCGATCGCCAGCCCGTCCAGGGTCGAGGTGCCGCGGCCGATCTCGTCCACCACCACCAGCGAGCGCGGCCCGGCGCCGTTCAGGATCGACGCCGTCTCGATCATCTCGACCATGAAGGTGCTGCGTCCGCGCGCCAGGTCGTCCGCCGCGCCAACGCGCGAGAACAGCCGGTCGACGAGCCCGATCTCGGCGCTCTCCGCCGGCACCGGCAGCCCCGCCTGCGCCAGCACCACCGCCAGCGCCGCCTGCCGCAGGAAGGTCGATTTGCCGGCCATGTTCGGTCCGGTCAGCAGCATCACCCGCCGCTCCGGCGACAGGTCGCAGCCGTTCGGGGTGAAGCGGTCGCTGCGGGCGAGCGCCGCCTCCACCACCGGGTGCCGCGCCGCCACCAGCCGGAACGCGGCGTCCTCGCTCAGCACCGGCCTGCACCAGTGGCCTCCGATCGCGATCTGCGCACAGGATTGCACGACGTCGAGCAGCGCCAGCGCCTCCGCGATCGCCGGCAGCGCCGGCTGCGCCAGCGCCGCCTCCGCCAGGCTGGCGAACACCAGCCGCTCGCGCCGCGCCGTGCGCTCCGCCGCCTCGGCGATGCGGCGGTCGAGGTCGGCCAGCTCGTCGGTCGAGAACCGGGCGCTGCTCGCCGTGCCCTGCCGCAGGACCAGCCCGGCCTGCGCCTTCAGCTGGCTGGCGACCGAGGCCGGCGCCTCGATCACGTAGCCCAGCTGCGCATGGTGCCGGATCTTGAGGCTGGCGACGCCGAACTGCTGCGCATAGCGCATCTGCAGCGAGGCGATCACCCGTCGGCTGTCGTCGCGGAGTGCGCGTTCCGCGTCGAGCTCGCCGTCGAACCCAGCCGCGATGACGCCGCCATCCTCGAGCCGTGCCGGCAGGTCGGCCGCCAGCGCCCGGCCGAGCGAGGCCTCCAGCGCGGTCCCCTCCCGCAGCGCCGCCGCCGCCTCGGCGAGCAGCCGGGGCAGGGACCCGGCCAGCCCGGTCAGGCCGTCGGCCGCCTCGCGCGCCGCGAACAGCCCGTCGCGGATCGCCGCCAGATCGCGTGGCTGCCCGCGCCCGACCGACAGCCGTCCCAGTGCCCGCGCGATGTCGGGCACGCCGCGCAACGCCGTGCGCAGCAGCGCCGCCCGGCCCGGCTCGGCGGCCAGCCGCTGCCAGCAATCCTGGCGCGCCACGATGGCGGCGAGATCGGTCAGCGGGGCGGCGATCCAGCCGGCCAGCATCCGCCCGCCCGGTGCGGTCACCGTGCGGCCGACGCAGCCGAGCAGGCTGTGCTCGGTGCCGCCGTCGCGGCCGCGCAGCAGCTCGAGGCTGGCGCGGGTCGCCGGGTCGAGCCCGAGCAACCCGCCCGCGCCCTGCGGGCTCGGCCGCGAGAGCCGCGGCATCTGCCCGGCCTGGCTGTCGCGCACGTAGTCCAGGACCGTCAGGCCCGCGATCACCTCCTCGTCCGAGAAGCTGCCGAACGCCTCCAGGCTCGCGGTCCGGAATGCCGCGGCCAGTCGCGCCCGCGCCGCGGACGGCGCCGCCGGCACCGGTTCCGGCCCGCGCCTGGCCTCGTGATCGCCGAGCGCGAGCCCGGCCGGCGCCAGGATCTCCGCCGGCTCCAGCCGCCCCAGCAGCTCGGCCAAGGCGCTGTCGCCCTCCAGCGACGCGGTCTCGAACGAGCCCACCGAGATGTCGATCCAGGCCGCACCCAGCCGCGGCCGTCCGGTCCGGCCGCCCGGGCCCGCGCGCGGGCCTGACACCACCGCCATCAGCAGGTTGCTCCGCCCCGCCTCCAGCAGATCGTCCTCGGTCAGCGTGCCGGCGGTGACCAGCCGGACGATGTCGCGCGACAGCGGCCCCTTCGGTACGCCGGGCCCGGGACGGCGGGGCGCCTCGGTCTGCTCGGCCACCGCGACCCGAAAGCCGCGCCGGATCAGCCGGGCGAGATAGGCCTGGGCGGCCGCCACCGGCACTCCGCACATGGCGATCGGCTGCCCGGCATGGGTGCCGCGCGCGGTGAGCGCGATGTCGAGCGCCGCCGCCGCCGCCTCCGCGTCCGTGAAGAACAGCTCGTAGAAATCCCCCATACGGAAGAACAGCAGCGCGTCCGGATGCCGCGCTTTCAGCGTGAACCATTGCGCCATGGCCGGCGACGCCCCCTCGGCCGACGGCAGCATGCTGGGAGGCGACTCGGCTTCGGTCATGCCTCGTTTGTAAGGCTGACCGCAATCGGGCTCCAGCCGGTCCGAAGTGCCGGCGGCCGGCGAACCTGATCGCCGCGGCCTTGACAACGTCTCTCGAACCGTCTGACGTTGCGTATAGGCAACGAGCGTTCGTTCGGGATCGGCTGCTTTGGGCGTCGGGCGTTAACGCGTTGTTAGACGCGCCCACCCACTCTTCGATGGAGGCCATGGAGGTTCGCGATGCAAGCGCAGAGAATAATCCTCACCCCGGCTCCTGGCGCCGTGTTTCTTCGAATAAAAGGCAGCGCCGTCGAGATGATACCGGGCGAGGCGCTGCGTCTTCGTGCCGAACTCGATCGATGCATCCAGATCGCATTGGCCGCCAGGGACGGTTCCGCGTTGCTGGACACCCTGTCACGATAGCCGGGCTCTAGAGCATCATCCGATCGAACGGACTCGTTCGATCGGATAAAGATGCTCGTCAAAACAACAAGCAAGAGGATGATCCGTGAGCCTGAGCGATCGGATCATCCTCTAGCCTCACGGCCAAGCGCCGGCGGACGTCGCGGCGACGGGAACATGAGGTGCTTGTTGTCAGGCCCGACCCGGGCGGGTCGTTTCGAGCCGCCCCCGATCATCCGGCGAGGGGTCAGGTCGCCTGATAGATCTGCGCGACCGAGCCTCCCGCAAACGCCCTGGAGCTCACGAGCTTGAGCGGCGTCGGCGCGGCGAGTCCGGAGAAGATCGGCAGGCCCGTGCCCAGCACGACGGGATGAACCAGCAGGACGAACCGGTCGACGAGTTTTCGGGTGACAAGATCGCGGGCGAAGCTCGCTCCGCCGTGGGCCATGATCGGCCTGCCCTCCTCACGTTTCAATCTTGCGATTTCCTCCGCCAGGTCGCCGCCCGCCACACGGGCTGCGGCCCAACTCACCCCGCCGGGCTGCGGCTCGGCGGCAGGACGGACGCCCGCATCGCCGCGTGTGTCATCCGACGCCGCCATCGTCCTCACGGTCTCCGGGATCGCCTGCGCCCGTCGTGAGAAGACCATCTTGGGGATCTGGTTCATCGGCGGCGCGAACACGTCGGTCGAGGTCGGCCAGTAGGCGGCCATGTCCCGGAACGTGCGGCTGCCCATGATATGCAGGCCGGCGTTCCATACGGTCTCCACGCTCCAGGCCTTCGCCTCTCGATCGCCGCCGAACATCCAGTCGTTCCGGCCGTCCAGGCTCCCGACGAAGCCATCTATCGATATCGACATCTTCAAGATCAGCTCTCTCACGGCCTCCTCCCTGTGTCGGCCTCGACCGCCTGACTAACGTCTCGCCTTTCCCAAATCCCGCATCGCCACCACGAGCTTCATGTGCTGCATCAGCAGCCGTTGCGGCAGCGAGGGCAGGTAGATCCGGATCACCTCCAGCCGCTTCTGGTCCGGCAGCGCCGCGAACTCCGTGCGTGTCCGCGTGGCGTCCCGGTCGGGCGCTTCGGCGCCCGCCTCGTAGCTCCTCGCCACCGCGGCCAGGATCTCCGCCGGCACCGCGGCCAGCAGCGCCTTCTGCTGCGGGCTCAGCGCGGTGTCGCGCAGCGCACCCGACAACGTCCGCACCTGCGCCACCTTCGGCGCCTCGTACGGCTTCAGCCGTGCGAGCGGGAATTCGACCTCGACCCCGTTCGCCTGCAGCACGTAGCCGGTGCTGCCGTCGATATCGACCAGCTTGCCGTCATGCGTGCCCGTGAGGTCGGAGACGCGGTCGCCGATCGAGACGCTTGCCATCGCTGAACTCCTGAACGGCGGGGATTGGCCGAGGCAGGGGCTCATGGAACCGGTCCCTCCGCAAGATCAGGGTTCGAGACCGCTCGCCGTCGCCGGTTCCCGTTCATGCCCCGAATGCGTCGGCGAGCGCCTCGAAGTCCGGCGCGGTCACGTCCCAGGCCTGCTCCGCGACCAGGTCCGTCGTCTGGCTCAGGCCGTGCTCCGTCGGACGCGGCACGAACACCGTGCGCAGGCCGCAGCGGCGCGCGGCGGCAAGGTCGCCGTTGTGCGCGGCCACGAGGCAGATCTCGTCCGGCTGCAGCGCCAGCAGCTCGGCGGTGCGCAGGTAGGCTTCCGGCGTCGGCTTGTAGGCCTGCACCACCTCCGCGCCCAGGATCGCGTCCCACGGCAGTGCCGCGCGCTTCGCCATGGCCAGCAGCAGAGCGATGTTGCCATTCGAGAGCGGGGCGACGACGAAGTGCTGCCGCAGACGGGTGAGCCCGGCGACCGCGTCTGGCCAGGGATCGAGCCTGTGCCAGGCCTCGTTGAGCGCGAACAGCTCGGCCTCCGGGACCGCGGTCGGCGCGATGCCAAACCGGGGCAGGATCGCCTCGAGGTTCTCCCGGTGCAACACGTCCAGCCGGACGAAGCCGCGGCGGCCGCTGCGGACCTTCTCCATCGCCGTCGGGTAGAGCGCCCGCCAGGCATCCGCGAAGGCCGGCGCCGCAGAAGTGGCGACGCCGTGGCGGTCCAGGAACGGTCGCACGGCGTCGATGACGCCGCGGCGCCAGTCGACGACGGTGCCGAACACGTCGAAAAGCAGCGCTCGGACTGGGGGAGGCGGCATCCTGGTCTCCGAGGTCTCGAGGAAGGTCGGGGCTCTGTCCCGAACCCCGGCAAAGGGCACTCGCCCTTTGCGAACCCTGGTTGAAGAATGGATCTACGCCGGGGGGCGGATCAGCGACCCGATCCGCTCCGCATCGGCAGGCGCCGCCGGGTTATAGACCACCATCGCCAGGTCCGGCCGGCCGTCGATGGCAAAGGCGGAATACTCCATCGCGATCGAGCCCAGCACCGGGTGCCGCAGGTGCTTCACCCCGTCGCCGTGGCTGCGCACGTCGTTGTCGCGCCAGATCGCCGCAAACTCCGGACTGGACCCGCACAGCTCCTCCACCAGCGGGTCGACCTCCGCCGCCGCCCCGGCCCGTGCCGCGTCGATTCGGAACACCGCCACCACGAACCGCGCCACCTGTTCCCAGTCGTGCTGCGCCGCCCGCACGCCGGGATCGCAGAAGATCATGCGCAGCACGTTGCGACGCTCCGGGGGCAGCGCGCCGTAGTCGGTGAGCACTGCCGCCGCGGCGCGGTTCCAGGCGACCACGTCCCAGCATGCGGTCTTCACCAGCGCCGGGCTGGTCTCCATCGCATCCAGCACCCGCTGCAGCCGCGGCGTGACGCCCTCGGCCGCGCGGTAGCGCACCTCCGGCGGCCGACCGAGGCCGAGCAGGAACAGGTGCTCCCGCTCGACATCGGTGAGCCGGAGCGCCTGCGCGATGCGGTCGAGCACATCGGCCGACGGCGCGCCCCGCGGCCCTGCTCGAGCCAGGTGTACCACGTGACGCTGATGTCGGCCCGCTGCGCCACCTCCTCGCGGCGCAGCCCCGGCGTGCGCCGGCGTGGTCCGGACACACCAAAACCCATCGGGTCGAGCCGCGTGCGCCGGTCCTTCAGGTAGGGCCCGAGCAGGTCGTTCGGGAGCGGCGCTCGCATCGTGTCGGTCTTCAGCTCCAGATCATCGTCCGACCTTACCAGTCGCGGCCCGTGCTCGACAGAGAGTCTCCAGCGGCCGGCCTGCTCCCTGGCCAAACACGCCTTCGCGAGCGCGGCGCCGGCGGGTGGCGGCGCCGGTCCGGCCTCGGTAAGCCGTCACGGGCATAAGGAGGACCGCCTTTGGTCGCCTACGACCTGACCCATCTGACACAGCCGGACCACCAGCTCGTCGCCGGACCGGTGCAGGACGACGAGGCGCTGTTCCTGTACGCGCTGATCCGCTGCATGCGGCTTCGCCGGATCCTCGAGATTGGCGGAGCGGACAGCTACGGCGCGCGCAACTTCCTGAAGGCGATGGAGCCGGACGGCATGCTCTACACCGTCGACGTACGACATACGCTCGCGCTGCAGTCCAATCATACCACCATCATCGGCTCGTGCGAGGCGCTGACCAGCCGTGACGTGGGCGGCGTGCCGCTCGACTTGGTGTTCTTCGACTTCCACGTCTACGCGGCGCAGATGACCCTGTTCCGCAACCTGTCCGCCGAGGGCGTGATCGACCGCAACACGGTGCTGGCCCTGCACGACACCAACCTCCACCCGCCGGCCGACGGTCCGGACGCCCCGCCGCGCCAGTGGGGTTCGGCCGTCGAGGGCGGCTGGATGCACCAGGCCGTCGAGCGGCAGATGGTCAACACGCTGCGCGACGAGGGCTACGACGCCCTCATGCTGCACACGACGCCGGACCGCCACGACAGCCGGCTTCCGCTGCGTCATGGGCTGACCATCCTGACCCTGCCGCGTCGCCTCGACATCGGCGAGACCGCCGGTCCATCCGGCGGGTCGACGCCTACCGGCACGGGACCGACCGGGTGATCCGGCCCTAGAGCATCATCCGATCGAACGGACCCGTTCGATCGGATAAAGATGCTCGTCAAAACAACAAGCTAGAGGATG
>CALMVO010000100.1 GCA_937873205.1 uncultured Acetobacteraceae bacterium | reverse complement strand
GCACCCGCCAGCTCCCGTGCCAGGACAAGGAGGTTGCGTAGCGCGTCGTCGGTGTGCGCGTAGTTCACCACGACGGTGATCCCGCGCGTGTTGGCCACGGTCTCAAACCGGCCCGGCACCTGCTGCAGCTGCGCGGCCGCGGCGACGCGGTTGCGGCGCTCGGGCACCGGCTGCGGCTCGGGCTGCCGGCGCTGGTGGCCGGCCGGCATGCGGCGCTGTCGGCGGCGGACCGGCACATGCCGTCGCCGCACGGGCTGATCGCAGCGCGGCACGGGCGCGTGGCGGTGGCGGCGGAGGGGCTGCGCGGCGGGCTGCGGCAGGCGCTGCGCGGCTCGGCGGAGGCAATGCGGCGGCGTCCACTGGGGGCGGCGCCGCTGCAGGGGATGCTGCGGGAGCGCCGCGCGATGCTGGACGGGCTGGCGGCGCGGCTGGAGTCGGTCTCGCCGATGCGGGTGCTGGCGCGCGGCTACGTGCTGGTGCGGGACGAGGCGGACCACGCGGTCACGGCGTCCATGCCGCTGGCCTCGGGGCAGCGCCTGCGCCTGGTGTTCGCCGATGGCGAGCGCGAGGTCGGCGTGCTCTGACGGGACTTTCGTCGACGCGGCCTCCATCGACGAGGACGACGCCTGTCGCACCGGCTGGGAGTGAGTGGGCGTCGTGGCTCCACTGGCATGCCGACTGCGACCGGGATGTCCGTATCGATGTCGCCGCCGGCGGGGCGGCGAGGACGTCGCCGCGTCGCGGAAGCCGTCGATGGCGCAGGGCCACGGACGGTGGGCCGCCGCGACGAGGGTGCGGTCGCCCCGACGTCGGGTCGGCGCGCAGCACCTGCGGCCGTCATGCGGCGCCCGGGCAAGGCAACGTGACGGCGGCCGGAGCGTTGACCGGCGAGGCGACGGGATGGACAGGGCGGCATACATGGCGGCGGATGGGCGATGGCGTGTGACGGCGATCCTGACGGTGTCCGTGCTGGCGCTGGCCGGATGCGAGGACACGACGGCAACTGCGCCTGCGCCGAGCGTCGCCGCGGCGCCAACCCCTGCTCCGGCGGCGTCCGGCGGCATCGTGCTCAGCCCGCAGCCGGACGGCGAGGCCGCGTCCCAGCCGGCCGGGGTCGTGCTGGCCAACGATCCGTCGGCTCCGACCGACACGCCGCTCTGCGGCACCGCCGCCCGCGAGACCAACGCCATCGGCCAGGCGCTGCTGCCACGGCAATACGCCGCGGCCGGGATCTGCCAGAGTTTCGCCTGCTACGATCCGGCGACCGCCACCTATATCGGCCTCGACGGCTATCGACACGTCTGCCGTTGAGCGGTGCCCGGCCAGGCACCGCGCGCCGCCCCCACAGCCCGACCGAGACAGGAGTGCAGCCATGATCGCCTCGCGTTCCGCCTACCCCCCATTCCAGGCGAGGGCCGGCGCACCGGTCGACGCCGCCGACCGCGCGCGGCGGCTGGCGCGCATTCGCCGGCTGGCCTGGCTGCTGGACGGCGCGCTGCGGGTGCCGGGAACCCGGTTCCGCTTCGGGCTGAACAGCCTGATTGGGCTGGCGCCAGCGGCGGGCGATGCGGCCCTGACCGCGATCTCGCTCTACATCATCTATGAAGCGCGGCAGATCGGGCTGCCGAACGCGCAGCTCGCGCGCATGCTGGGCAATGTCGCGATCGAGGCCATCGCCGGAACGGTGCCGGTGCTGGGCGACCTGTTCGACGTTACCTTCAAGGCCAACCTGCGCAACATCGCCCTGATCGACGACTACGCCGCCACCCTGCCGGGAGGCCGGCTGTGAGGGCGCTCCGCCTGGCGGCGCTGCTGGCTCTGGCGGCCGGTCCGGCCTGGGCGCAGACAGCCCCATCCACCGGACCGGTGGCGACCGCGCCGCGCGATCCGAGCACCGCCAGCGCCGGCCTGACCGCCCCCAGCCCGCAGCGCACCGACCAGACGGTCCAGGACATCGACCGCAGGCTGCTGTCGCAGGAGAAGGACCGGCCGCGTCTGCCCGGTCAGGCGCCCTCGCCGTCGAAAGGCGGCACCAGCACCGGCGCCATCCCCAACGCCGCCCGACCGCCGAACCGGTAGGCGCTTGACCCCGCCGTCCCGCCGCGTCATCCGCTGCGGGGCGGGGGGGATCGCATGGACAGGGTCAAGGCGCTGCTGCGCAGTGCGGTCTTCGATTTCGGCGGCATCATCGTATTCTACGCGCTGCTGGCGACGCTGGGGCTTCGTGCCGCGATCGTCGGTACCGTGGTGTTCGTGCCGCTCGACGCGCTGCGGCGGCACGCGCTACGGATCGGCTTCCCGCGGCTCTACATCCTGACCACCAGCGTGGTGTTGGTGTTCGGCCTGATCGACGTGTTCTCGAAGCGGCCGTTCATGCTGAGATACGAGGGCGCGGTGACCGAGGGCATCATCGGCATCGCGTTCTGGGTCGGCTCGCGCGGCGTCTCGATCATCGAGGAGCTGGTGATGCAGCAACAGCCGGACCTCGAGATCCCGAACCGGCGCCGGTTCTTCCAGCTCATCACCCGAAGCTGGTCGATCTACTTCTTCTGCATGGCCGGCTTCTACGTCTGGATCGGTCAGACCTTCAGCCTGGTGCACGCGGTCGAGATCCGGCAGGTGGCGAGCCTGGCCGGGGCGCTGTCGATGGCGGTGTTCAGCTTCAGCGGCCGCTTCGCCCACTCCCTGTTCGAGCGGCTGGGACTGATGGCCAACGCGGCCTAGGCTCCGGACTCACAACCACCAGATGACGAGGGCGGCGAGGCAGACGGCGG
>CALMVO010000099.1 GCA_937873205.1 uncultured Acetobacteraceae bacterium | reverse complement strand
AACAACAAGCTAGAGGATGATCCGTGAGCCTAAGCGATCGGATCATCCTCTAGCTTGTTGTTTTGACGAGCATCTTTATCCGATCGGACGAGTCCGTTCGATCGGATGATGCTCTAGCCGCGGACCGCCCCGCCGCGACCCGCGGCGGCGCGCCTGCGGACTAGGCCTAGTGGTGGCCGCCGGCGAAGGTGTGGCTGATCTGCTTGTACTCGATGAAGTCCTCGATCGAGGCCAGGCCGCCGAGCCGGCCGACGCCGCTGGCCTTGAACCCGCCCTCCTCGAACTCGACCGCCAGGTTGGCCCAGCTGTTGATCGAGATCAGCCCGGCATCGAGCCGGCGCGAGACCCGCAGCGGCCGGTCCAGGTCGCGGGTCCAGATCGAGGCGGTGAGACCGTACTCGCTGTTGTTGGCGAGCTCGATCGCCTCGTCCTCGGTGTCGAACACCTGCAGCGTCTGCACCGGGCCGAACACCTCCTTCTGCACGATCTCCATGTTGGGATCGGTCACCTCGAGCAGGGTCGGGTGGTAGAAGGCGCCGCCGGCCAGCCGGTTGATGGTGGTAGGGCCGCCGCGCAGCAGCGGCACCGCGCCTTGGCCGATCGCCGCCTCGACCATGGCGTTGACGCGGCCGACCTGCGACTTGTCGATCAGCGGGCCCATGTCGGTGTCGGCCTCCAGGGCCGGGCCCGGCCGCACCTTCTCCAGACGCTCCACCAGGCCCGCCTTCAGGCGGTCGGCGATGCCGCGCTGCACCAGGATGCGGCTGCCGGTCATGCAGAACTGGCCGGCGAACACGGTGGACGACTTCTCCAGCGTCGGCAGCGCGACGGCGAGGTCGGCGTCGTCGAACACCAGGTGCGGCGTCTTGCCGCCGAGCTCGAGCCCGACCCGCTTCAACGACTTCGCCGCCGCCGCGGCGATCGCGCGGCCGGTGGCGGTGCTGCCGGTGAAGCTGATCACCGGCACGTGCGGGCTGTCGACCAGCAGGCGGGCGCCGTCGGCGCCGCTTTCGGTGAAGATGTTGACCACGCCGCGCGGCAGCTCGGGCACGCTGGCCAGGATCTCACCCATCAGCTGGGCGGTGTGAGCGGACTGGGCCGGCAGCTTCACCACCGCGGTGCAGCCGGCGGCGAGTGCGGGCGCCAGCGCCCGGATCGACAGGTAGGCCGGGCTGTTCCAGGGGATGATGAGGCCCGCGACGCCGACCGGCTGGCGAATCGACATCGACTGCGTGCCGGGCTTGGCGTCGAGCACGCGACCGAAATTATGCATGGCCAGGCCCACCGCGAAGCGCAGCGCGCGCAGGATGAAGTGGCACTCGAAGCCGGCCTCCATGCGCGTCTTGCCGTTCTCGGTGCCGAGCGTCTCGATCAGCTCGGGGGTGCGGGCCGCGTAGGCGTCGGCCATGTGGCTGAGCGCCGTGGCCCGCATGTAGCCGTCGTCGGCCCAGCCCTCGGTGCGGAAGGCGGCCAGGGCGGCGTCGATGGCCGATTGCGCCACCTCGGCGGAGCCGTCGCTGAAGGTGCCGAACATCTCGCCGGTCGCCGGGTTGACGCTCTCCTTGTCCGACGAGCCGACCCACTCGCCGTTGATCCAGTGTCGTGCGTTGCGTTGGGTCATGGGAGCCTCTCTCGGGTCGGGCGCCGGCCGGGCTTGGCGGGGGCGCCGGGCAGGTCAGGGTTCGATCGACGTCCGCGACGTGTTGGCCGGGCCGCGACGCCGCCCATGGGGACCGCATCGATCCCGGAGCGGACTTGTCCTCGCCCGACGGCGACCGCCACGTGCGGCGATGGTCGCGTCAATACAGTCCGCGCGACGGGATTCGTCAACGTCCGCCGTTGCCGGATCGACATTGGAGCACTCGCGATCGGGACGATCTCCGTTGTGCGGTGCGGCACGGCGTGCAGGCCGCATCCCCGTCCGTCGGCAGGGCCCTCCCGGTCCGGATTGGGACGGCCAGCCTGCTCCGGTGGTGGGAGTCTGAAGCCCCTTGCGTCCACCCGATCACGAGGCGTTTCGTGTCATCCTCTTCGACGCAGCAGAGTCCCGACGAGTCCGAGAGCCTCCTTCTTCAGGAGAACATCCATGGCCTCGCCCGCATCATCGCCTCGGAAGCGCGCGGCGTGAACGAGACCGAGCAGACGATGGTGGGCTGGACGGTGGTGAACCGCATGAAGAACCCGTACTTCCAGCGGGTGTCCGACGTCTGGCTGAACGGCAACTACGCGCTCTCCGCCGACCTACACCAGCCTCCGGATGCCGAGGGCATCCTCACCGGCACCATTGCGGACATCAGCCAGGGTGCGACGCACTTCTACTCGCCGAGCGCGATGCCCAAGAAGGGCGAGACGATACATCATGGAACGGACGTGAAAGGCGGCCTAGAGAGCGTCGTGGGCGTCAACAAGAACGGCAAGCCGATCGAGAACTACCTACCCTTCTGGGCGGGTAGATATCTCAAGATCACTGTCCCTGATGTTCAGGAGAAGAACTTCAAGTTTTATAGAAGATAGTGATGAGAGTTCACCTTCCCTTTTATCTCATGGTTGTAGGAGCTGGCACAATCCACTTCGCCATATCAAGCGCAGCGTCTGCCGGAACGTGGAAACCCGACATGATGGTGCCCACGGTGGCGGGCGTGGCATCGGCTGCAGCTCATGCGCGAGCAACCCGTTGCGAGACGTCATTCTGCAAGGCCATCGTCATCATCGACGAGTTGATGGATATCGCGCAGTATGAGATCGGAGATGCCAATGGCGTCGCCAGCCTGTATCTCGGTGATCGACCGGAAGTTGCGGGACGTCGCCTCCGCCAGGCGCTTCTCGACCATCCAGAACTGTTCGGTCCGGTGTGCGTGACCGCAACCATGCTCATCTCGCGTGTGCATCCTGAGCTAGGGAAGATCTTTGTCCCGGTTACGCTTCTTGTGAACAGCGTGGACATGGATGAGCGCGATCATGGGCACTGCGCGCAGACCCTGGTGGCGGCCCTGCCGCACGATCCGGGCAATGACCAGATCCGGTTGAACGCGAGACGCCTGTGCATCAACGGCGACGAGAACCAACATCGCTCGAAGACGGCCTGTGCCGCTCTGGCACGCGGCGTCGACGAGAAGGCGGCCGTGCCGCGCGGCCTCGATCCCTGAAAGGCTGTAAATCTAACTCGCCGAAGGCAAGAGAGGACAAGAATTGGGGCTTCGCCCCAAACCCCACCAAAGGCTCGCCTTTGGAAACCTTATTTTCTAGATTATCGCGGGTCTGGGGCCGCTGGCCCCAGCGGGTCCAGGGCAGCGCCCTGGCCTTGCCCATAGTAGGTTCACAGCCTCTGAGCCGCCGACGACCGCCGCGGTCAGCCCTGATACGAGGTGATCTCGATCAGGTTGCCATCCGGATCGGTGCAGTAGACCGACGTCGCGGGCCCGAGCGCTCCCAGCCGCGGCACCGGGCCGTCGGTGACGGTGACGCCGCATTTCGCCAGGTGGTCGATCACATCCTGGCTCTCGACCGCGGTGACGAAGCAGAGATCCTGGCTGCCGGGCAGCGCGTCGTCAGCGGTGGTCCAGCCCTCGGCGCCGTAGGGCCGCAGGTTGATCTTCTGGCCGCCAAACTTCAGCGCGCAGCGCCGGTTGCGGCCATACTCCTCGTGCTCCATGCCGAGCACGCGCTGATACCACGACGAGGTTTTCTCCACGTCGCGGCAGGTGATGACGATGTGGTCGAGGCGGTCGACGGTGAAGCGCATGGCGTCACGTCAGTCCGTCGTAGAAGTCGTTGCCCTTGTCGTCGATGACGATGAAGGCGGGGAAGTTCTCGACCTCGATGCGCCAGACCGCCTCCATGCCGAGCTCGGGATATTCCAGCACGTCCACCTTGCGGATGCAGTCCTGCGCCAGCCGCGCCGCAGGGCCGCCGACCGAGCCCAGGTAGAAGCCGCCATGCTTGTGGCAGGCCTCCCGCACGGCCCGCGAGCGGTTGCCCTTGGCCAGCATGACGAACGAGCCGCCGGCGGCCTGCAGCATGTCCACGTAGCTGTCCATGCGGCCGGCCGTGGTGGGGCCGAACGAGCCGGTCGGCATGCCGTCCGGGGTCTTGGCCGGGCCGGCGTAGTAGACCGGGTGGTCGCGCAGGTAGTCCGGCACGCCCTCGCCGCGGTCGAGCCGCTCCTTGAACTTGGCGTGCGCGATGTCGCGCGCCACCACCACGGTGCCGGTGAGCGACAGCCGCGTCTTCACCGGATGGCGCGACAGGAGCTGGCGGATCTCCCACATCGGCTGGTTGAGGTCGACCTGCACCACCTCGCCCCCGAGCACGTCGTCGGTGGCCTCGGGCAGGTAGCGCGCCGGGTCGGTCTCGAGCTGCTCCAGGAAGATGCCCTCGGGCGTGATCTTCGCCTTGATCTGGCGGTCGGCCGAGCAGGACACGCCGATGCCCACCGGCAGCGAGGCGCCGTGCCGGGGCAGCCGGACCACGCGCACGTCGTGGCAGAAATACTTGCCGCCGAACTGCGCGCCGATGCCGAGCGACTGCGTGAGCCTGTGGACGTCCTCCTCGAGTGCGACGTCGCGGAAGGCGTGGCCCGACGCCGAGCCCACGGTCGGCAGCGTGTCGAGATACTTGGTGGAGGCGAGCTTCACCGTCTTCAGCGCAAGCTCGGCCGAGGTGCCGCCGATCGCGATCGCCAGGTGGTAGGGCGGGCAGGCCGAGGTGCCAAGCGTGCGGATCTTGACGCCGAGCCACTCCAGCAGCTTCTCGCGGCTGGCCAGCAGGGCACGCGTCTCCTGGAACAGGAAGGTCTTGTTCGCCGAGCCGCCGCCCTTGGCGATGAACATCAGGTGGAACTCGTCGGCATGGTCGTCGCCGGGTGCGGCGGAGATGTCGAACTGCACCGGCAGGTTGTTGCCGGTGTTCACCTCGTCGAACATGGTGAGCGGCGCCATCTGCGAGTAGCGCAGGTTGGTTTCGGTGTAGGTGCGGTGCACGCCGTGGGAGAACGCCTCCTCCTCGTTGCCGCGTATCCAGACCCGCTGGCCCTTCTTGCCGAACACGATGGCGGTGCCGGTGTCCTGGCACATCGGCAGCACGCCGCCGGCGGCGATCGAGGCGTTCTTCAGCAGGTCCAGCGCCACGAAGCGATCGTTCGCCGACGCCTCCGGGTCGTCCAGGATGCGTGCCAGCTGCGCCAGGTGCCCCGGCCGCAGCAGGTGCGCCACGTCGTGGAAAGCCCGCGCCGCCAGCTCCGACAGCGCCCGCGGCTCGATGGTCAGCACCGTGCGGCCGTCGCAGGTGGCGGTGGACACGCCGGCGATGTCGAGCCGGCGCCAGGGCGTCGCGTCCGGCCCCAGCGGGAACATCGGCGTGAAGGCGAACGCGGCGCCAGTCGGGCGGGGCAGGGGCGGCAGCGCGTTCATGGGGGC
>CALMVO010000098.1 GCA_937873205.1 uncultured Acetobacteraceae bacterium | reverse complement strand
GGTCTCGAAGCTGGTGCCGTCGGTCAGCACGCCGGACACGTTGTGGTCCTGGATCACCACGGAGCGCACCTTGCCGCCGTTCACGTCGCCGATGAAGTCGGAATAGGCCAGCTGCTGCGCCGCATGCTGGTTACCGCCCGGCTGGAAGACGCTGAACAGCAGCACCAGCAGCAGGGCGATGATGACCCAGAGGGCCAGGTTCCGGCCGAAGTTGCTCATCTTGCCTCAGATTCCATGCTCGACTCGCCCGGACGTCGCCACTCCGTCGCGTCGTGCCGAGGCACGACCATAGACGCCCTGGCCGCCGAAGCCACTCTCTCGACGGACTAGATTGGGACGACCGTCATCATAGGGAAGTGCCGCGCCCCAGGATGCTGCGCGCGTCCGGTTAAGCGCCGGTGAAGAGGCCAGGTGCCGCGGCCGGAACCGGCGGCTGCAGCCGGAATTCCACCTCAGCCAGCGCCGGATCGGCGGCCCACCCCAGATGCGGCACCGCCAGCAGCGCACCTCGGCGGCGGATCGCCGGCAGTGGCGCCAGGACGGAAGCGGGCAGCGGGGACACGGTGCCGGGCGGCCGGTCCCGGCCCAGCGCTGAGACCTCGAACACGTTCGGGAGCAGGGTCGGCGCATGCAGCCGGTAGCGGCGATCCCATAGTGCGCCCTGCCGCGCCGGGACCGCGGGTGCCGCCGCCGCCGCCTCGCGCAGCAGCAGCCAGCCGGGCCCGAGTCGGCCGGCGCGCAGCAATCGGGTGCCGGCCAGGGTGCAGGGACGCGGCTGCCAGCACAGACGTTCGACCGCGCCGCGTGGCGGCTGGTAGGGCGCGCCGCCGACCGTCCTGATCAGCGCCGCCAGTGCTTCGGGCGGCAGCAGCTCCGGCGGGAGCAACGCATATCCCTCCGGATACAGTTCGACCGAGGCGGCCAAGGTCGCTGCGAGGACGACCTGCCGCTCCATGCGATCGATGCCGTGGCGTCGCGACGCGACCAGCAGGCGAGCGGTCTGCGCCGGTGCGGCGGCGAGCTCTCGACGCAGGCGGGGGCGCTGCAGGCGCTGGTCGCGGTTGGACGGGTCCTCGATCCAGCCGGTCGCCGCCGCGGCCAGGGTCAACCGTAGCCGGGACGGTGCGACGCCGAGCAACGGCCGCAGCAGCCGGAGCCGATCGGTCTCGACCAGGTGCGCCATGCCGGCCAGCCCGTCGGTACGGCTGCCGGCGCGCTCGCGCATCAGCACGGTCTCGGCCTGGTCGTCGGCGTGGTGGCCGAGCAGCAGGTCGACGGCACCGGCCGCGGCGCAGGCTTCGGCGAGCGCCTCGTAGCGGGCGATGCGGGCCCGCTCCGGAAGGGCCGGCCCAAGCGCCAGCCCGTCCAGGCGCAGCAGGCGGGCGGAGATGCCGGACCCGCGCAGGGCATCGCAGGTGGCCGCCGCCTCTGCGGCCGAGGCCGGACGCAGGCCGTGATCGACGACCAGGGCCAGAAGGCGCAGGCGGCGCCGGACGGTCCAGCGGGCGGCGAGCCAGGCCAGCGCCGCACTATCGGCGCCGCCGGAGGCTGCCACGGCGACCGGCGCCGAGCCGCCCGATGGTGGCCAGGGCCCAAGCGGCGCCATCAGGGTCGCGAACTCGTCGTCCCCGACCGGGCCCGTGGTCAGCGGCAGCCGGCCCGTCCGTGCAGGGCGACGTAGGCGTTGCGCGCGCGGGGCAGCGGCGAAGGGAACTCGGCGTGCATCTTGGCCAGCGCCTGGCAAGCGGCCGGCTTGTCGCCCAGCGCCAGCAGCGAGGCGCTGACGCCGAGCAGCGCATCGGGCGCACGGCCCGAATGCGGCGCCCGGTTGTAGGCGTCGTAATACGTGACCGCGGCCTGCTGATACTGGCGCTGCCCGGCCAGCGATTGGCCGAGCAGGAACTGGGCGTCGATCTGCCGTGGCCCATGCGGACCAGCCAGCACGTCGCGCGCGTCGGCCTCGGCACCCCCATAGTCTCGCCGGGCGAGTGCGGCGTTGCCGGCGGCCAAGCCGGCTTCGGGCGTCCGATGCACCGGCGATGCCGCCTGCGGACGCGCGACGGGAGGCGAAGTGATGGCAGGCGCCGCGCCGGGTTCGGCGTCGGGCGTCTGATCCGGGCTGGCGCCCGCCGCCGGCGCCGTCAGCCCCGCGCCGCCGTGCGCCTGCTGCAGCGCGAAGCCGAGGTCGCCGACCTGTTTCGAGAGGGCGGCATTCTGCTGCTGCACCTGGTTGCTGAGCTGGTCGAGCTCGCCGCGGAGGTCGCGCACCTGACCTTCCAGGGTCTGCACGCGGTCGAGCAACTGCGGGGCGATCCCCGAGAAATCGGCGGCCCCCGGCTGCTCTCCGGAAGAGCCCCCACTGGACACCGGCGGCGCCAACGGGGCCGCGCCGCCAGCCTGGGACTGCTCCAGCTCGTGCCGCAGCTCCAGGATCTGGTTCTGCAGCGAGATCGCCTCGCGGCTCTCCAGCTGCGCCCGCGCCGGCGCCCCGGTCACGACCAGGGCCGAGAGGCCGATCAGGATGGCGGACGGCAGAAGTCGCATTATCGGGTCCTCGAGGCTGACGGCCCGATCGGGTCGGGGACGCCCGCTGTCTCGACAAAAAGCCCCGGAGAGGCAAGCTCCCCGGGGCACGCAACAGGCCGAAACCCTCCGCGGATCAGCGCGACGCGTCGCCCGTCAGCGGACCGAGGTGATCGCGTTGCGGTTCTGCGTCCAGGCCTGCTCGTCGTCGCCGGTCGCCGTGGGACGATCCTTGCCATAGCTGATGGTCGAGATGCGATCGGACGACACGCCCTTGGCGACCAGATAGTCGCGGGCGGCATTGGCGCGGCGATTGCCGAGCGCGATGTTATATTCCTCGGTGCCGCGATCGTCACAGTTGCCGGCGATCTGCACGGTGACCTGCGGGTAGCGCTGCAGCCAAGCCGCCTGGCGGTCCATCGTCGCCTGCGCGTCGCTGGACAGGCTGTTCTGCGCCGTCTCGAAGTAGACGCGGTCGCCGACGTTTGCGACGAGGTCGGCCTCGCTGCCGGGTGCGGCTGCGCCGGTGGGGGCGGAGGTGGCGCCGAGGCCGGAGGCGGACCCGGTGTTGGCCGCCTTGTTGTCGTCCGAGCAGGCGGCCAAGGCCGCGACGAGGGCCAGCGCGCCGAGAAGCTTCAATTTCATGGAGATGTTCCTGGGAGACGGTTCGGGTGAGACGATACAGGCAGCCCGCCGGCGATGCGGCTCGAGAGGCACTGGACAGGCATGGGTAATCGCGGGCGGATTCAGCCGCTCGCGGATTACTGCGTCGTTTCGCTTGCGGTCAAGTCGGCAACGCCCGGGGCGGTGATTGGATGCATCGCGGCGGAAAACTTTTGCCAGCCTCCGCCGCCGTCAAGATCCCGGGCGAACAATGGTCAGCCCCGGTGCGGAATCGAGGCCCTGACGGCGGCCGCAACGCAGTCGATGAAGCTGCGCAGTTCAGGCGTCTGCGTCCGGCGGGCGGGCGGAGAACGGAAGCGACGGCGGCGTGTAGTCGGGTAGGATTCGCATCAGCCGGCCAGCGTCCAGGTCCTCCCGCGCGACGAGCTCGGGCTGCAGGATGACGCCGTGGCCGCGCCGCGCCGCGGCGAGAAGGGTCCGCCCGTCATTGACCTGGAGGCGGCTGCGCACCCGCACCGCATGCACGCGCCCGTCACGGGTGAAACCCACTCCGCATAGGGCAGGCCCGACCAGTTCACGAAGGCGAGGCAGCGATGATCGCCGAGGTCCTCACGCACGTCCGGCGCGCCGTACGTGGCGAGGTAGGACGGCGAGGCGCAGGCGACCAGCGGGTCGGCCATCAGCGGCCGCATGGCGAGCGACGTGTCGCCGATCGGACCGATCCGGATGACGGCGTCGTAGCCTTCGTCCACCACGTCCACATGGCGGTCGGCCAACGTCAGCTCGACCTCCACGTCCGGATCGTCCTCCAGGTATCGCATCACCAGCGGCGCTAGGCGCCAGACGTGACGGGCGCGCTCACGCGCAGGTGTCCGCGCGGCGTGGTGGCGAGCTCGGTCACGAGCGCCTCCGCGGCCTCGGTCTCCGCCAGGATGGCCTGGCAGCGCGCGTAGACGCTGCGGCCGACATCGGTGAGGCTCTGCTGCCGCGTGGTACGGCGCAGGAGTTGCGCGTCGAGCCGCGTCTCGAGGAAGCCGACATGCTTGCCGACCATCTGCGACGACATACCCAGCGCCACGGCGGCGGCGGTGAAGGAACCGAGGTCGGCCGCCCTGACGAAGACGCCCATGCTGGTGAGGCGGTCCATGATTGCCAACCCGCGGTTTCAAGTCTAGCGGCCGAACGCCGGCTTATCCCGGCGTCGAAGCCAAACCACCTCCGTGATCATCCTGGTCGATCGGGGCGTCCATCCTGACGCCGCACGGCCGCGACAGGCGAGGATCACGTGGCAAATCCGTTACGAGTGGGAATCATTGGCGCCAGCGCCGAGGATGGCTGGGCGCGCGATGGACATGTCCCCGCGGTCCAGGCGCTGGATGGCCTGGAGCTGGTCGCGGTCGCCACCAACGGGCGCAAGACCGCTGATGCGGCCGCCCGCGCCTTTGGCGTCGAAGGCTTCGCCAGCGGCCTGGAGCTGATCCGGTCGCCCGACATCGACGTGGTGACGGTCGCCACCCGGGTTGCGGATCATCGCGCGCTGGTGCTGGCGGCACTCAAGGCGGGCCGGCATCTCTACAGCGAGTGGCCGCTCGGAGCCGGATGGGACGAGACCGACGCGATGGCCGCCGCCGCGGACCGGGCCGGTGTCCATACCGCGATCGGCCTGCAGCTCCGGGAGAGCCCGGCGGCCCGCCGCGCCCGCGCGCTGATCGCATCGGGCACGATCGGGCGGGTGCTCGGCGTCAGCGTGCAGTCCGCAACCGCCGGCTTCGGGCCGGACGTGGCGGCGACCTTCCTTGACCTCGAAGCGCCGGAGGCCTTCGCGAACCTCGTCACCATCCAGGGCGCCCACACGATCGACCTCGCAATCGCGGTCGCGGGCGGGATCGCGGAGGCGGATGCGCCGGCGATGGCCCGCTATCCCGAGACCAGGGCCGGCGACACCGGCGAACGACGGCCGCGCACTAGAGGATGATCCGATCGCTTAGGCTCACGGATCATCCTCTAGCTTGTTGTTTTGACGAGCATCTTTATCCGATCGAACGAGTCCGTTCGATCGGATGATGCTCTAACCTTCGACCACCTGCTGCTCCAGGGCCGCCTTACGGGCGGCGGCTCGCTCGCGGTCGAGGTGTCCGGCGGGTGTCCGCCGGAGACGCCGTCCTATCTGGAGGTGGTCGGCGAGACGGGCACCCTGCGGCTGGACGGCGGTGCACCACGCGGCATGCAGTCGGGCCGCCTGCGGCTCTCGCTGAATGGCATGCCTCAGTCTGTGGACGAAGGTGAGCTCGCCGCCCTGCCCGACGCCGGCGCCAATGTCGGCGGGGTCCATGCGAGGTTGCGCGACGACATCGCCCTGGGCACGTCCACGGTCGCCGGCTTCGGCCATGCGGCGGGGCATCGCGTGACGGCAGACGGTTGGCCGACTTCGTAGAACCGGCTTGCAATCGATCCGCCTGCAGCTCGATCTCAGCAGACTTCACCTGCAGAAACCCATCAAGAAGGATTCTTGAGGCTCCGCTCTTCAAGCGGGTCCGGGGCAGAGCCCCAGCCTTGCTCAACCCTTCAGCGGCGACCAGGCCGGGTCGGAGGCGCCGCCCGGCGTGGACATGACGCGCTCGTTGAAGCCGGCGATGTCGATCTGGGCCAGGCTGCTGGAGAAGCCGGCGCCTCCCGGGCCGGCGGCGGTCTGCCGGCAATAGCCGAGCACGCGGCCGTTCGGGCAGAAGGTCGGGCTCTCGACGGTGAAACCGCGGGTCAGGATGCGCTCGCCGGTGCCGTCCGGCGCCATCACGCCGATCGAGAAGCCGCCGGCGCCGATGCGGGTGAAGGCGATCAGGTCGCCGCGCGGGCTCCAGACCGGCGAGCCGTATTGGCCGCTGCCGTAGCTGATGCGGCGCGCGCCGCCGCCGCCGGCGCTCATCACGTAGAGCTGCGGGCTGCCGCCGCGGTCGGAGTTGAACACGATCTGCGAGCCGTCCGGGCTGTAGCAGGGGCTGGTGTCGATGGCGCCGGAGTCGGTGAGCTGGCGCTTGCCGCCGCCGCCGAGCCCGATGGTGAAGATGTCGGAGCCGCCGCCGCGGGTGGCCGACAGCACCACCTCGCTGCCGTTGGGCGAGAAGCGCGGCGCGAAGCTGATGCCGGCGAACTCGCCCAGCACCTGTTGGCGGCCGCTGCCGAGGTCGAACAGATAGACCCGCGGCCGGTCGTTGGCGTAGCTCAGGAAGGCGATCTCGTCGCGGGTCGGATGGAAGCGCGGCGTCAGCACCAGCCATTCGCCGCTGGTCAGGTAGCGGTTGTTGGCGCTGTCCTGATCCATGATCGCCAGCCGCGTGGTCTGGTGCGTGCGAAGGCCGGAGCGGGCGACGTAGGCGATGCGGGTGTCGAAGTAGCCCTTGTCGCCCAGCATGCGCTCGTAGATCACGTCGGCGATGATGTGGGCGATGCGGCGCCAGTTGCCGCCCGCGGTGGTGTAGGCGGTGCCCTGCAGCTGCTGGCCGGTGAGCACGTTCCAGAGCCGGAACTCGACCCGCACCGAGGCGCCCGAGCCTTGCGTGGTGCCCTGGGCCAGCGCCTGCGCGCCCAGGCTCTTGTAGAGATCGAAGTTTGGTACGCCGGGGCCGTTTGCGGACGCGGCATCGGGGATCGGCCGGAACAGGCCACAGCCTGCGAGGTCGCCGGTGATGACATCGGTCATCTGCTGGCCGATGCCGGGCCCGAACGAGGGGATGGCGATCGGGATCGGTGCGGTGCGGGCCTGGTCGACGGTGATCTCGGCCTCGCCGGGCGCATTCGGGTTGGCCGGCGGCGCCTGTGCGAATGCGGCCAGCGGCGCCGCCAGGATGCCGCCCGCGATGCTGCCGCCGATGCCTGCGGCGAGCAGGCCGCGACGGGTCATGCCGAACGAGTTGGTGTTGAGGATCGACATGGCGTTCTCCGGAAGCTGGCCCGTCACGGGCGGAAGACGAAGCTGAGCTGCTGGGTGCGGCCGAGCAGGCTGGCCGGGATCGGCAGCCGGGCGCAGGTCGGGTTCAGCACCGCGTCACGCGCACGCTCGGCGAGCGCCCGATAGCCGGGATCGGCTGCCATGCGCGCGGCGGTGTCCGGCTTGAACTCGACCAGCCGCGCTTCGCCGCCGGCATCGACCGTCACGAGCAGGTGGGCGGTGAAGCTGGCGTAGTTCTTAGCCTCGGTATCTTCGGCATAGCAGCGCCGCACCTCGTTGCCGATCGCCTTCTGCGCGCCGGCACCGAGCTGGCCGGTGACGTCGCCGGCGCGGGACGGCGAGCCGCCCTGATCGGGGTTGGCGTGCGCACGGGGCGGATGCGTCTGCGGCTGGTCGGCGCGGAACTTCTCCAGCGTGGCCAGCAGCGAACTGGTGTCGGGGGCGACGTTGGCGGTCTTGTTCGGCTGCGTCCGATGCGATGGGACCACCTTGGCAGGCGGTGCCGGCTCCGCGTGCGGGGTCGGCGAGACAGGCGCCACCTTCTCCACCGCCGACGGTGCCGGCACCGGCTTGGTGGTCGGCTGGTCGCCGCGGCGCGACTGGCTCGGCGGCCCGGTGCACTCCATCTCCAACGAGGTCGGCTCGGGGGGCTCCGGGGGCCGGGCCATCGGCGGGATCACCAGCAGGAACGAGACCAGCAACAGCAGGTGAAGGCCGCCGGAGACGTAGGCGGCCCGCCTTATGCCCTGGTTGTCGTCGCGTCCGCTCCGCATCGCTCACGAATCGTCCCGGACGAGGGCTATTTCGCGGCGCCCGGCGCGGGCTGCTCGGCGAGCAGCGCCACCTTGGTGAAGCCGCCCGAGGTGATGGTGCCCATCACCTGCATGACCCGGCCGTAGTCGATGTGCTGGTCGCCGCGCACGAAGATGCGGTGCGCGGGATCGTTCTGCGACGCCGCCTGGAGCTTGCCCACCAGGTCGTCGGTGTTGACCACGTCGTCGCCCAGATAGACCTGGCCGTCGGCCTTGATGGTGACGGTGATCGGCTTGGTGTCGGCGTTCACCGGAGCGGCGTTGGTTTTCGGCAGGTCGACGTTGACGCCGCTCGTCATCAGAGGCGCCGTCACCATGAAGATGATCAGCAGCACCAGCATGACGTCGACCAGCGGCGTCACGTTGATGTCGGCCATCGGCCGGTGGCGGCCGCGGCGTCCCGAGCCCCCGCCCAGATTGATCGCCATGGCTCAGACCTTCTCCTCGGACTGGCGCGACAGGATGGCGCCGAACTCGGTGCCGAACGCCTCCATGCGGGCGGCGAAGCGCGACAGGTCGTTGTTGATCTTGTTGTAGGCGATGACGGCAGGGATCGCCGCGACCAGGCCGATCGCGGTGGCGAGCAGCGCCTCGGCGATGCCGGGCGCCACCACGCTGAGGTTGGTGTTGTGCATGGCGGCGATCGCCGAGAACGAGTGCATGATGCCCCAGACGGTGCCGAACAGGCCGATGAAGGGAGCGGTCGCGCCGACGGTGGCCAGGAAGATCATCCAGCGCTCGAGCCGCTCAAGCTCGCGGGTGACGGTGATCGCCATCGCACGCTCGACGCGCTCGCGCACGCTGCCGCGGGAGAGGTCGGCGCCGGCGACGCGGGCGCTGCGGCGCCACTCGCCCATGGCGGCGCCGAACACGGCGGCGATCGGGTGTGCGGGCTTGGCGCCCTCGGTCTCGTAGAGGTCGTCCAGGCTGCCGCCGGACCAGAAGCGGTCCTCGAACTGGTTGGCCTGCCGGTTGGCGCGGCGCACCGAGATGGTCTTCTCGAAGATGATCGCCCAGACCCAGACGCTAGCCCCGATCAGTCCCAACATCACCAGCTTGACGATGAAGGAGGCCTGCACGAACAGCCCCCACAGCGAAATGTCCCCGCCCGACGCCGCCGCCAGATTCGCCGCATCAACCGCCCGATCCAAACATGCCTCCCTGTCCCGCCCGCTCGTGCGCGCTTCCCTAGAGGGTTTTCAGCGAGAGAAGAAGCTTTGTCCCCTAGCCGCTTGCAGATGGCCGGTTTTTAACCCAGGCGATCGCTGCGGGCGAGGCTGCCGAGGAGTTCGGCCCACGGCTCGGGCAGGCGCACCGGCCGCAGGGTGGCGATGCGGATCGCCGCCAGCGTGACGTCGAGTGCCGCGGCCGAACGGCCGTCGACGGAGAGGCTCTGCCGCAGCCGCAGGCTGGCCGCGCGCACCTCCAGCACCTCGGTCGCGACCTCGACCAGCTCGTCCAGGCGCAGCGGGCGCAGGTACTCTGTCGACAGCCTCCGCACCACCAGCACGATGCCGTGCTGCTCCAGCAGCGCCGACGCCGGGATGCCGAGAGCCCGCAGCGCCTCGGTTCGGCCGCGCTCGGCGAAGCCCAGGTGGCGCGCGTGATACACGACGCCGCCGGCATCGGTGTCCTCGTAATAGACCCGGAACGCCGCGCGGTGCGGAGCCACGCCTACTCCTCGGCCAGCAGGTCGAGCTGCGGGCCGCGGTCGCCCGGCGGCGGCCGCAGCCCCAGATGCGCCCAGCCGCGATCGGCCAGCACGCGGCCCCGGCTCGTTCGCAGGACCAGCCCCTCCTGGATCAGGAACGGCTCCACCACGTCCTCCAGCGTGTCGCGCGCCTCGGCCAGGGCGGCGGCCAGCGTCTCGATGCCGACAGGGCCGCCGTGATGGTGCTCGGCGATGCGGCGCAGGTAGCGGCGGTCCATGGCGTCCAGCCCCATCGCATCCACCTCCAGCCGAGACAGCGCCGCGTCGGCCAGAGCGCGATCCACCGGGGTCCCGGTGCCGCCGACCGAGGCGAAGTCGCGCACCCGGCGCAGCAGCCGGCCGGCGACGCGGGGCGTGCCGCGGGAGCGCCGGGCGATCTCCTCGGCACCGTCGGGGTCGAGCGCGAAGCGCAGCTTCTCGGCGCCGCGCGACACGATCAGCCGCAGCTCCTCGGGCGTGTAGAACACCAGCCGCAGCGGGATGCCGAAGCGGTCGCGCAGCGGCGTCGCCAGCAGGCCGGCGCGGGTGGTGGCGGCGACCAGCGTGAAGGGTGCCAGGTCGATGCGCACCGAGCGGGCCGCCGGGCCTTCGCCGATGATGAGGTCGAGCTGGAAGTCCTCCATCGCCGGATACAGGATCTCCTCGATCGCCGGCGCCAGGCGGTGGATCTCGTCGATGAACAGCACGTCGCGCGGCTGCAGGTTGGTCAGGATCGCCGCCAGGTCGCCGGCGCGCTGGATCACCGGGCCCGAGGTGGCGCGGAAGCCGACGCCGAGCTCGCGGGCGACGATCTGCGCCAGGGTGGTCTTGCCGAGTCCGGGCGGCCCGTGCAGCAGCACGTGGTCGAGTGCCTCGCCGCGGCCGCGCGCGGCCTCGATGAAGATCGACAGGTTCTCGCGGCTGGCGCGCTGGCCGACGAACTCGGCCAGCACCTGCGGGCGTAGGCTGGCTTCGGCGGCATCCTCGTCGGCGCGGCGCGGGTCGATGGCGCGGTCGCCCCCGGTCTTGGCGTTCGCGGTCTTGGCGTCCGCGGCCCTGGCGTTCGCCGGCTTGGCGTTCATCGCGCCAGCTCCTTCAGGCTGTCGCGGATGACGGCGTCGAGCCGAGCGCCGGCGCCGAGCCGCTCCAGGATCCGCACCACCACGGGGTGCGCCTCGACCCGGCGGAAGCCGAGCCCACCGAGTGCGGCCAGCGCGTCGGCCTCGACGCCGCCGGCGCTGGCAAGGCCCGGCATGGTGGCACCGGCGCCGGCCGGCATGCCGCCCGCCTTGTCCTTCAGCTCGCTCAGGATGCGCTCGGCCAGGCGGGCACCGACGCCGGGTGCGCGGGTGAGGCTGGCGCGGTCGCCGGCGGCCAGCACGGCGACCAGGTCGCGTGGCGAGTGCGCCGAGAGCACGCCGAGCGCCACCTTCGCCCCCACCCCCTGCACCGTGGTCAGCAGCCGGAACCAGTCGCGCTCGGCGGCATCGGCGAAGCCATAGAGCAGGATGGCGTCCTCGCGCACCACGGTCTCGACCAGCACGCGCGCCGGCGCTGGTGGATGAGGCAGCGCTGCCAGCGTGCGAGTGGAGGCCTGCACCAGGTAGCCGACGCCGCCGACCTCGACCACGCAGCGATCCGCCTCCACTTGCGCCAGCAGCCCGGTAAGCTGGGCGATCATCGGCGACGCGACGACGCGGCCAGGAGACGGGCGGGCGGCGGGCGGAAGCTGGTCATGCCCCAAGGTAGCACGGCGCGGTCTCGGGTCACGCGCGCCGAGCGGCCTGTCGGTTGCGACCGGACTGCCTCGCGCTGGAGGTGCCAGGACCTGGAGCCATCGCGCTCCTGGCTGCTCCAGATCAGCCGTCTGTAGCCGAACTGCAACGAGTTGCATTTCTTTTCGACAGGCCTGCCATGCCTCTGGTGCAAGGCTTATCGGTTTGTTAGGCAAGTCACCGAAACGTGTTGATACGCTACGCAACCGGCCGCTGGCCGCTGCGACCGGAGGCTTTCCCGATGATGACCATTCCGCTGAGGTTCCGTAGTTCACTGCTGCTGTCCACGGCCGCCGCGGCAGGGTGCCTCGCGCTCGGCACGCCCGCACCTGCCGCGGCCCAAACATCGACGGCCCAGACTTCGACGGCGCAAACATCGACGGCCCAGACCTCGGCAGCTCCGGCCCCATCGCAGACGGCCGCTCATCCCAAGCCGCACAGGAAGGCGCACGCCAAGGGCCACAAGACGGCACGATCGGCCAAGACGGCGCCGTCCGTACCGCTGACGCCCGGATCGCCATCCGGCAGCGTCTCGGCGGCGCCGTTCGGCGCTCCTCAGAACAACGCCACCGCGGCGGCGGCGATCCAGTCTTCCGGTGCCGCCGCGGCGACGACCCGCGATACGGCGGAATCTGTGATCGTCACCGGCTCGATCCTGCGCAACCCGAACCTGTCCGGCGCCAACCCGGTGACGCACCTGAGTGCCACCGAACTCAGGCAGCGCGGCATCACCACGGTGGCGCAGGCGCTGCAGACGGTCACCGCCAACGGCTCGGGCAACCTGCCGGCCAACTTCACCGGCAACGGCGCCTTCGCCAGCGGCGCGTCGGGCGTGTCGCTGCGTGGCCTCACAACCGACTCCACCCTGGTGCTGATCGACGGACAGCGCGCGGCCTACTACCCGCTGTCCGACGACGGCGAGCGCAACTTCGTCGACACCAACAGCATCCCGCAGTCGATCGTGCAGTCGATCGACATCCAGCAGGATGGCGGCTCGGCCACCTACGGCGCGGACGCGGTGGCCGGCGTGGTCAACATCATCACCAAGAAGGAGGTCCAGGGCTTCGACGGCGGCGCCGAGGGCGGGCTGACGCAGCGCGGCGACGGTGGCCATCAGCGCCTCTACGCGACCTACGGCTATGGCGATCTGAACCGCGACAACTTCAACGTCTGGGTCAGCGGCGAGTATCAGCAGGACGACCTGATCCGGAACAGCGACCGCGGCTTCCCCTACAACACCGGGGACCTGGACAGCATCAACGGCAGCAACGGCAACCCGAACGGCCTGGACGCGGACGGGAGCTTCGTGGGCCTCAATAACGGCGCTCAAGGCGGCGCGACCCGCGTCGCGCAGGTGTCGCCGGTGACGGTCAATCCCGACGGCTCCCTTACGCCGGCGGGATCGGGGCTGATCCAGCCGATCAACTCGGCGCTCGGCTGCAACGGGCTCACCACCCATGTCGTGACGGGGGTCGGCACGGTCTGCGAGCAGAACCAGGTCGGTGACTACAAGATCATCCAGCCGAGCGACCGGCGCGTCAGCTCGACGATCAAGGCGACGGTGAACCTGGGCGACAACGCTCAGGGCTATGCCATGTTCACCTACTCGCAGAACCAGGCCTTCTTCTCGCAAATCCCCAATTACATCACGGACCATAGCTCGACGGGCGACGCGAACCTGATCAACATCGCGCTGCCGGTCAATCTGGCGAACGGCGAGCTCAACCCGCAGAACCCGTTCGCGTCGCAGGGTTACGCGGCACAGATCTACTACCTGTTCGGCGACATCATCCCCACCGAGACTGACTTCAACCAGGTCTTCCGTGGCTCCAGCGGCATCAACGGCACGGTGCTGTCGCACTGGGGCGGCGACTGGCATTACAATGTCGGCTTCGTGGGCACGGTCGACAGCCTGCGCCGCACCCTTACCGGCGATGAGACCTTCCAAAGCATCCTGAACGCGGTCAACACCGGCTCGTACAACTTCATGGACCCGTCGCAGAACACCCAGGCGGAGCGCAGCGCCATCGCGCCAACCGACGTGACCACGGCCACCTCGCAGGAATACGCACTCGACGTGATCGTATCGAAGGGGCTGTTCGACCTGCCCGGCGGCACGACCACACTCGGCATCGGCGGATCGGCGCGATACGAGTCGCTGAACGACCCCAGCGCCAGCCCGGACGATCCGAGCAACCCGAACACGCAGTACCTGCGCGACGTCAACCCGTTCAGCGCCTTCGGCCAGCGCAAGGTCGGTTCGACCTTCTTCGAGCTGGGCGTCCCGGTCATCAAGCAGTTCACCGTCGACGTGTCCGGCCGCTACGACAACTACTCCGAGGGCTTCGACAACTTCGCACCCAAGGTGGGCGTCATCGTGAAGCCGATCCCGGAGCTCACGCTGCGCGGCACCTACTCAAAGGGCTTCCGCGTGCCGAGCTTCGCCGAGACCGGCGGGACGAACTACGGCTACGTGACGTCCCCGCCGCTGCCCGACTCGTTCCTGGCCATGCACCAGAACGCCGCCGGCACCGGCCCTGACGCCTACGCCACGGCACCGGCCTTCGCGCTCAACACCGTCGGCAACCCGAACCTGAAGCCCGAGCATTCCGACAACTTCACCGGCGGCGTGATCGTACAGCCAAAGCCGTGGCTCAGCGTCTCCGCGGACTATTATTACATCAAGAAGAAGGACTACGTCGTCACCTCGGACTTCAGCGGTCCGCTTGCCGACTATTATGCCGGCCTGAACCCTGCCGGCGTGTTCGCATCCACGCCCGACCCCGCGCATCCCACGGCGATGCCGGAAGTCAGCACGATCGACGTCACCTACATCAACGCGGCCAGCCTGGTGACGGACGGCTTCGACCTGCAGCTCACGGCCAACCTGCAACTTCCCACCCGCTTCCTGCGGGACGTCAAATGGATCAGCAGCGGCACCGCGAGCTACGTCAACCGCTACAACATCACCTATCCCGGTGTCGGCACGGAGCAGTATGCCGGCACGCTGGGGCCATACAACATCACGTCGGCGTCCGGCACGCCGCGCTGGCGCGCGAGCTGGCTCAACACCTTCATCTACAAGAAGCTGACGGTGGGTATCGCCACCTACTACACCAGCGGCTACCGCACGACCGCCGAGGACATCACCGGCCCCGGCAGCGCCGCCAACTGCGCCAACGCGCTGGTCGGCTTCCCCGGCGCGCCCACGCGATGCGGCGTCAACAACTTCTGGGACGTGGACACGACCTTCGACTACGCGCTCACCAAGATGGTTCACGTCTACACCAACATCTACAACGTCGCCGACTTCCGCCCGCCCTTCGACACCGGCACCTACGGCGGCTACCTCTACAATCCCTCCTGGGCATCGGCCGGCATCCTCGGCCGCGCCTTCCGCTTCGGCATCACCAGCAAGTTCTGAACGCGGGACAGCCTTCCCCCGGGTCACGATCCCGGGGGACACCGACGTCATGGACTGGCCGACCGGAGGCTGACCCGACTCCTGACTTCGGGGGCCGCTCGCGGCTGGGACGTGTATGATGGCGGGCGCGCGGCAGCGGAGGCATCGTCCATGGACCATACCCACAACCCCTATCGTCGCCTTGGGCTGGAGGCGCACGAGGCGCCGCGTGCCAACCGTGCTGCGATCGAGACCACGCCGCCGCTGCCGGTGGTCGACTACGGAGCGGTCGGCGCCAGCGCCCCGGTGCTGCTGACGACGCCGGCGAACAGCCTGCCGAAGGCGTCCGCGGTGGTGATCACCTGGGCGGAGGCCGAGTGGGCGGCGCTGCAGCAGGTGTTCTGCCAGGGTGGCACGACGATGCCCTACGCCGACCGCAGTCGCAGCGACTGGCCCGGCTGGCAGACCTATGCCCAGGACCTGCCGTCGAACGCGCCGTCGGGCTGGACCGAATGGGGCAGCACCCGGCTGGTCGAGATCGCCGGCAAGCCGGTGCTGCTGTTCAAGTCGAACACCCACCTCGACTATCCGGGTGCGGCCACGCTGGAGCTGCTGATCCAGCGGCTGGTCGCCGAGGTGTCGCCGGCGCTGATCCTGTCGATCGGCACCGCCGGCGGCGCCAACCCGGGCGATCATATCGGCAGCGTGCGCGCGGTCAGTGCCGGCACGCTCTACGAGGCCGGCCAGCCGGCCGCCGACTGGCCCGACTACCGCAACGGCTGGACCGCCGCCACGGCGATCCTGGACGATGCCGGCCTGGCCCAGCTGCTGCTGCCGATCCCGACCACGACCGCCGACCTGGAGACCCTCGCCGCCGGCTTCAACAAGCAATATCGGACCGACTACACGCTGGCGCAGCTCGACCCCGATGGCCTCAACCTCGGCGATGCCACGCCGCAGATCCACGACCAGACCGGCGGCGCCGTCTCGCTGCTCACCACCTCCACCTTCGTGGTCGGCAACACCGAGGGCGACTACCAGTCCTATGCCGCGATCGAGATGGACGACGCGTTGATCGGCGAGGTCTGCGCCGCAGCCGGCGTCTCGTTCGGCTTCATCCGCAACATCTCCGACCCGGTTCAGAATGCGGCGCTGCCGGCCAAGGCGCAGGGCAACTGGGGCGGCGTCGTGTATGACGCCTACGGATTCTACACCAGCTACAATGGCGCCGTGGCGGCGTGGGCCGTCTTGGCGGCGCTTTAGGCGGCTGCGCGGGCAGTGCGATCGGAATGACGACAGCATGTTCTGGTCTCGCAACGACCTCGACGGCTCCATGATCCGGCGCTCGCTCATGCCTTGGCTGGCGTTTGTCCTCTGCATGCTCTCGGCCATCTCCCGGTCCATGGCCGGGGATGGCGAGGTGCAGGGAGCGATTGCAGCGGACTCCATGACCAGCGGCGCCGTTTCCCTCGCCGACGGATCGAGCATCGCCTACACCGCGGTGGCCGGATTGCTGACCGTCGGCTCGACCGACGAACAGGACGCCAAGCTCGGGCTCGACGGACGCTACCTGCCCGGCACCGAGCCGGATCTGCCGAAGTCGTCCGACGAGCAGCCGGCGACGGCACGCATGTTCTACACGGCCTACTTCGCGAAGACCGGAAGGGCGGCGCGGCCGATCGTCTTCATCTACGATGGCGGTCCCGGATCATCCAGCCGGAGCCTGCTCATGGCGAGCTTTGGGCCGGTACGGGTCGCCCTTGCGGACCTGCAGCATCCGGCCGGCGGGCCGTATCGTGTACAGAACAATCCCGACTCGCTGCTCGACGCGGCCGACCTGGTGTTCATCGACGCACCCGGAACGGGCTTCGGCACCATCCAGGGCCAGGGAGCCGCGGCCAGGTTCTACGGCATCGATCAGGATGCCGCGGCGTTCGCCCGCTTCGTGCAGCGTTTCCTGACCAAGTACGATCGCTGGAGCTCGCCGAAATATCTCTTCGGCCACAGCTACGGGACGGTGCGAAATGCCGCCCTGGCATGGCAGCTGGCCCAGGACGACGTCGACCTGAACGGGATCATCTCGGTCGGCCAATGGCTGAACAACGACGACTTCCTCGACTCGGGGAAGGCCAATCCCGGCGTCGACAACCCGTTCTTCCTGGCGCTGCCCAGCTATGCCGCGATCGCCTGGTTCCATGACACCGTGCCGCACCGGCCGGCGCAGCTCGAACCCTGGCTCGACGAGGTCGAGCGTTACGCGATCGGCGACTACGCGGGAGCCCTGCTGGCCGGCTCCGGCCTGAGCCAAGCGGCCAGGCAATCCGTCGCGGCCAAGCTCGAGGGCTATACGGGCATACCGGCGGCGACCTGGATGCGGACGAACCTGCGGCTGGCGGGAAGCGCGTTCGAGAAGGTCCTGCTGTCAGGATCCGGCCTCACCATAGGTCGTCTGGACGCCCGTTACGACGGGCCGGCGATCGATCCGATGGCGGCCGAAGCGGACTACGATCCGTTCGGCAGTTCCACCAGCTCCGCCCTGGCGGCGGCCGTGAACAGCTATGCCCGCGACACGTTGAAGTTCGGCAGGAACCTCACCTATCAGGCCGACGCGGACGTTCCCGATCTGAAGTGGGACACCTATCACGTGACGACGGGGAAGCCCTGGCAGGGTTTCTTCAACGTCATCCCGGATCTCGCCAGCACGATCATCCGCAACCCCGCCATGCACGTCCTGGTCATGGGCGGCTATTTCGATCTCAGCACGACGTTCTTCGCCTCGATCTACGAGATGAGGCATCTTCCCGTCCCGCAATCGCTCGACGGGAACATCGAGTACCAGTTCTTCCCGACCGGACACGAGCCCTATGTCAACGACGAGGCCCGGCGCGGCATGCATGACCGCATTCTTCGGTTCATCCGGTCGAGTGGCGGCGAACATGACGGCGCCACGTCTCGACGCGACCGACCGCCTGGCTGAAAGCGCCATCTACGCCATCCGCGTGCCCGCCGCGACGCGCAGCCGGCTCGCGCGGTGGTGCGCGTGGCAGATCGCCACCGCCAGCGCGTCGGCGGCGTCGGCCCGGCGCAGCGCGGCACCGGGCAGCAGGCGGCGTACCATCATCGCCACCTGGTCCTTGGTGGCGGCCCCGGTGCCGACCACCGCGCGCTTCACCTCCATCGCCCCGTATTCCGAGACCGCGATCCCGGCCAGTGCGGGCGCCAGCAGCGCCACGCCGCGGGCGTAGCCGAGCTTCAGCGTCGCCGAGCCGCTGCGGTTGACGTAGGTCTCCTCCACCGCCGCCTCGGCCGGCCGATACGTCTCGAACAAGGCGACCAGGCCATCATGCAGCGTCTTCAGGCGGTCGGGGACGCTGGCCTCGTTGTCGGTGGCGATCACGCCATCGGCGACGTGGCGCAGGCGGTTGCCCTCGGCCTCCACCAGGCCCCAGCCCATGTACCGAAGGCCGGGATCGATGCCGAGCAGGCGGATCACGTGGCGAGTCGTTCGGCCACCGCGTCGGGCAGATCGAAGTTGGCGTAGACCGCCTGCACGTCGTCGTTCTCGTCGAGCGCGTCGATCAGCTTCAGGAGACTGCCGCCGCGCTCCTCGTCGAGCGTCACCACCGTGCTTGGGCGCCAATCCAGCTTGGCGCTCTCCGGCGTCCCGAACCGCGCCTCCAGCGCGTCGCGCACCGCGAAGAAGGCGTCGGTGGTGCAGGTGATCTCGTGGCCGTCCGGAGCGCTCAGGGCGTCGTCGGCGCCGGCCTCGATCGCCGCCTCCAGCATGGCCTCCTCGCTGGCCGCCGCGGCGGGATAGCTCACCACGCCCAGATGGGTGAACAGGAACGAGACCGAGTTCAGCTCGCCCAGGCTGCCGCCGTGCTTGGAGAACACGGCCCGCACGTCGGAGGCCGTGCGGTTGCGATTGTCAGTGAGCGCCTCGACGATCACGGCGACGCCGGCAGGTCCGTAGCCCTCGTAGCGGATCTCGACGTAGTCGTCGCCGGCGGCGGCACCCGATGCCTTCTTGATCGCGCGCTCCACCGTGTCCTTGGGCATGTTCACCTTCTGCGCCGCCCACATCGCCGTGCGCAGCCGCGCGTTCGAGCTCGGGTCAGGCAGGCCCGCACGCGCCGCCACGGTGATCTCGCGGATCACCTTGGCGAACTGCCGGGCGCGGCGGGCGTCCTGCGCGCCCTTGCGGTGCATGATGTTCTTGAACTGCGAATGACCGGCCATCTGGACTCTCGCTGAGCTAAGGCCAGGGGCCTTGCCCCTGGACCCCACCAGAGGCGGAGCCTCTGGACACCGTTTTTTAAGAAAAGCAGGTCTGGAGCCGCTGGCTCCAGCGGGGTCCAGGGGCAGAGCCCCTGGCCTTACGTCACCCGCCCATGACAGTGCTTGTACTTGGACCCCGACCCGCACGGGCACGGCGCGTTGCGCGCGGTATCGACCCAGCTGGCGGGATCGGCGGTCAGGCTCGGATGCGAGGGCGCCAGCGTCACCGCGTCCGGCTCGGGCGCGATGGTCTGCTGCAGCGTCGCGGCTGCCAATGCCGGCGGCGAACCCGGGAACGGATCGTCGACCGGCGGCATCACCTCGACGCGGGCCAGGATCGCGGTCACCCGCTCGCGCAGCTCGTCCAGCATGACGTTGAACAGCGTGAAGGCCTCGTTCTTGTACTCGTTGAGCGGGTCCTTCTGCCCGTAGGCGCGCAGCGAGATGCCCTGGCGGAGCTGGTCGAGCAGCAGAAGGTGCTCCTTCCAGACGGTGTCGAGCGTGTTCAGCAGAAGCTGCTTCTCGATGTAGCGCATCACCGTCGGGCCGAAATTGGCGGCCTTGACGGCAGCCGACTGGGCCGCGGCCTGCTGCACCCGCTGGATCACGTCGCCCTGGTCGATGCCGTCCTCGGCCGCCCAGGCGGGGACGGGCAGGTCGAGTCCCAGCACGCGCTCGCAGTCGGCGGCGAGCTCGGCGCTCTGCCACTGTTCGGCGAACGACTTTTCCGGGATGCGGGCGCGGACCATGTGGTCGATCAGCTCGGCGCGCATGGTGGCGACGATGTCCGACACGTCCTCCGACGACATGAACTCCTTGCGCTGCGCGTAGACCTCCTTGCGCTGGCTGTTGTTGACGTCGTCGTATTTCAGCAGGTTCTTGCGGGTGTCGAAGTTGCGCGCCTCGACCTTCTTCTGCGCCTTCTCGAGCGCCCGGTTGATCCAGGGGTGGATGATCGCCTCGCCTGGCTTCAGCCCCATCTTCTGCAGCATCCCGGCCATGCGGTCGGAGCCGAAGATGCGCATCAGGTCGTCCTGCAGGCTCAGGAAGAACCGCGAGGCGCCGGGATCGCCCTGCCGGCCGGAGCGGCCGCGCAGCTGGTTGTCGATGCGGCGGCTCTCGTGCCGCTCGGTGCCGATCACGAACAGGCCGCCCGCCTCGGTGACGACATCGTGCCAGGCCGCCACCTGCTCGCGGAGCGTCACCTCCTGCGCCGAGCGGTCGGGTTCGTCGAGCGCATGCAGCTCCTGGCGTACGCGCATCTCGACGTTGCCGCCCAGCTTGATGTCGGTGCCGCGCCCGGCCATGTTGGTGGCGATGGTGATGGCGCCGGGCGCGCCCGCCTGGGCGATGATGGTCGCCTCCATCTCGTGGAAGCGCGCGTTCAGCACGCTGTGCTGGATGCCGCGCTGCTTCAGCAGGCCGGACAGGTGCTCGCTCTTCTCGATCGAGGTGGTGCCGACCAGGATCGGCTGGCCGGTCTTGTTGACCTCCTCGATCAAGCCCGTCACCGCCTCGAACTTGTCGGCCTCGCTGAGATAGACCTCGTCGTCACCGTCCTGGCGGATCACCGGCACGTTGGTCGGGATCTCGACCGCGTCGAGCTTGTAGATCTCGGCGAATTCGTCCGCCTCGGTCATCGCCGTGCCGGTCATGCCGGACAGCTTGGGGTACAGCCGGAAGTAGTTCTGGAAGGTGATGGAGGCCAGCGTCTGGTTCTCCTGCTGGATCTCCTGGTGCTCCTTGGCCTCCAGCGCCTGGTGCAGCCCGTCGCCGTAGCGGCGGCCCTCCATCATGCGGCCGGTGAACTCGTCGATGATCACGACCTTGCCCGCGCGCACGATGTAGTCGACGTCGCGCGAGAACAGGGTGTGCGCGCGGAGCGACTGCTGCACGTGGTGCACGACGGAGACGTTGGAGACGTCGTAGAGCCCGCCCTCGGTGACGATGCCGGCATCCCGCAGCATGGCCTCGACCGTCTCGGTGCCGTGCTCGGTCAGGATCACGGTGCGGAACTTCTCGTCCTTGTCGTAGGTGGTCGCGTCCCGAACCATCTCGGCGACGACGACGTCGACGCTGCGGTAGAGGTCCGAGCTGTCCTCGGCCGGGCCGGAAATGATCAGCGGCGTGCGCGCCTCGTCGATCAGGATGCTGTCTACCTCGTCGACGATGGCGTAGTTGAACGGCCGCTGGACCATGTCCTCGAGCCGGTACTTCATGTTGTCGCGGAGGTAGTCGAAGCCGAACTCGTTGTTGGTGCCGTAGGTGACGTCCGCGGCGTAGGCGGCGCGGCGCTCGTCATCGCCGATGCCGGGCACGATCACGCCGGTGGACAGGCCCAGGAACGCATAGAGCCGGCCCATATCCTCGGAATCGCGGCGCGCCAGGTAGTCGTTGACGGTGACGACGTGGACTCCGCGGCCCGAGAGTGCGTTCAGGTAGACCGGCAGCGTGCCGACCAGGGTCTTGCCCTCGCCGGTGCGCATCTCGGCGATGCGGCCCGACTGCAGCACCATGCCGCCCACCATCTGCACGTCGAAATGCCGCAGGCCGAGCACGCGGCGCGACGCCTCGCGCACCACCGCGAACGCCTCGGGCAGCAGCTCGTCCAAGCTGGCGCCGGCGGCGATGCGGGCGCGGAACTCGGCCGTCCTGCCCGCCAGCGCCGCGTCGTCAAGCGCCTGCATCGCCGGCTCCAGCGCGTTCACCTCCGGCACGCGGCGCTGGTGCGCCTTCAGCGAGCGATCGTTGGCGGAGCCGAACAGGGTGCGTGCGAGGGTTGCGAACATGGCGGCCTTCCGGGTGGCGCACTCTGCCCCCAGGCTCTGGGCCGCACGACTGGGCCGCACGCGGGGCGTCACGCCGAGTTGAGATAGGACCGGGGCCCTGGCGGGTCAACCGAAGCCGCCCGCGCACGGCTCCCCGTGGGTGAAGGGGTGACGGCAGGCGGTTGCTTGTGAGCCCGGCGCGATTTTGGCATGGTCCGGCCACTTTCAAACCGAGGTCCTTCTCCCATGCGGCTTTCCCGCCCGGCCGCTGCCCTCTCGGCAGCCGCCCTGCTCGTCACGGCCCCCCTGTCCGGGTCCGTCCTCGCCGCGTCCCACAAGAAGGA
>CALMVO010000097.1 GCA_937873205.1 uncultured Acetobacteraceae bacterium | reverse complement strand
CCGCGGGCCCCCGCCCTCCCCCCCCCCCCCCCGGCCGGGGGGGGGCGCCCCCCGCGCGGCGAGGCCGCCCGCCGTCGCCCACGGCACCACGTCGTCGCGCTGGCCGTGCAGCAGCCGGACAGGCGCGTCCAGCGCGATCGGGCCGTCCATCAGGCAGGAGGCCTCGCCATCGAGGATCGCCCGCCGCGTCAGCACCAGCGGCTCCGGCTCCGCCGGTAGCGTCACCCGGTCGTCACGGTTCAGCACGGCCCGCTGCGGCGCCGACAGGCCGGCCAGCATGGTCCGGGTGAAGTCCGGCGCTGCCGCGATGCCGACGAAGCCGCGCACCCGCGGTCCCAGCGCCCGCGCCAGCAGCAGCCCGATCCAGCCGCCCATCGACGAGCCAACCAGGAGAACGGGCCCCGGCGCCAGCGCCTCGATCACCGTGAGCGCGTCGTCGCGCCACCGCGCCACGCTGCCGTCCTCGAAATGGCCGCCGCTGGCCCCATGCCCGGAGTAGTCGAGCCGCAGCATGGCCCGGCCGTGGCGGCCTGCGAAGGCCGAGAGGGCGGTCGCCTTGTCCCCGGTCATGTCGCTGCGCAGGCCGGGGAGGAACACCAGGGTCGGCCCGGCGGTCCCGTGGCGATGCCGTGCCGCCAGGTCGGTGCCGTCCGAGCCTCGGATGCGGTGCGCGGTCTCTCCGGTCGGATCCATCAGGACAGCGCCGCGATTAGCTCGTCCTTCTTCATCCGCGAACGACCCTTGACGCCCTTCTCGGCCGCCTTGCGCATCAGCTCGGCCCGCGTCTGATCGCCTGCCCTGGCCGCCTTTCCCGTCTTTCCCGTCTTTCCCGCCTTCGCGCCGGTCTCCCGATATTTGGCGGTCTTCGCCGCGACGTCCGCCGGCTGCTTCGAGTGCTGCCGGCCCCGGGCGCTGTCCGCCCGCTTCTTGGCCGTGGTGCGGTCGTATTCGGACGTGTCCAGCGCCGCGCGGGCCTTCTTGGGCAGATAGCGCTCGCCGGTCTTGGCGGAGTCCTCGCCGGACTTCGTGTCCCATTCCTCCTTGGTCCACTGGCTGAGGTGGTTGTCGGCGGCCTTGGCGCCGGCATAGCCGCCGCCGCGCTTCTTATATTCGGCGGTGGCCAGCTGCGCCTTGCGCGCCGACCACTGACCCGGATGGCCGCCCTTGTCGCCCTCGGTGATCTCGGACTTCACCGTGTCCCACAGCTTGGGATCGGTCTTCTTCGCCGTCGCCGCCATCGTCGCACTCCCACGTCCGCTCGCCTGCGCAACGATCGGGACCGGGGCGCTGTTGCAGCACGGCCGCGTGATGCTCGCCTCGCGTGATGTCCCGGCCGTTCCGACATGCTATGGCCGCCGCCATGCCGCCCGCTTCCCGCCCGCCGGGCCCGCCCATCATCCTGCAGGTGCTGCCGTCGCTGCAGGCCGGCGGCGTCGAGCGGGGCACGATCGAGATCGCGCGCGCCATCGTCGAGGCGGGTGGCCTCGCCCTCGTCGCCAGTGCCGGCGGCCGGCTGGTGCCGCAGCTGGAGCGCGCCGGCGCCACCCACCTCGCCCTCGACCTGATGACCAAGGACCCGCTGTCGATCTGGCTCAATGCCGGCCGGCTGGCCCGGCTGATCCGCCGCCACCGAATCGACCTCGTGCACGCGCGCTCGCGCGGCCCGGCTTGGTCGGCGCGGATCGCCAGCCGCCGCACCGGCACCGCGTTCGTCACCACCTGGCACGGCGTCTATCGCGAGGGCGGGCCGCTGAAGCGCCGCTATAACGCCGTCATGGCCAGCGGCGACCGCGTCATCGCCATCAGCCGCTACGTCGCCGAGCGGATCGCCGGCCCCTATCGCGTCGGCCCGGACCGGTTGCGCACCATCCCGCGCGGCGCCGACACTGTGGTGTTCGATCCGGGCGTCGTGCGCGGCGACCGCATCCACGGGCTCGCCCGGCAGTGGAGCGTGCCCGACGGCGCCGCGGTGATCGTGCTGCCCGCCCGCGTCACCGCCTGGAAGGGCCACGCGCTGCTGCTCGACGCGCTGGCGCTTCTGTCGGCGGACGATCCCGCCCTGGAGTGGGTCTGCGTGCTGGTCGGCCCGTCCGCCGGCGGCCGCGGCGGCTTCGGGCACGCGCTGCTGGCGCAGGCCGAGCGGCTCGGGCTACGTGCCCGGCTGCGCTTCGCCGGCCACTGCGCCGACATGCCCGCCGCCTACGGCCTCGCCGACATCGTCGCGGTGCCGTCGCTGCAGCCCGAACCGTTCGGGCGCAGCGTGGTCGAGGCGCAGGCGATGCACCGCGTGGTGCTGGCGGCCGCGCACGGCGCCGCGCTGGAGACGGTCGAGCACGGCGTCACCGGCTACCTGTTCCCGCCGGGCGACGCGGCGGCGCTGGCGTCGCTGCTGCGCCACGCCCTCTCGCTGTCGCTGGAGCAGCGCCGCTGGCTCGGCGACAACGCCCGCGCCTCGGTAGTGGCGGGCTACACCAGCGCCGCCATGCAGGCCGCCACCCTGGCGGTGTACGACGAGCTGCTGCCGACGCCCCTGCCGCACCCCTCGGCGGGCGAAGCCACCTGATCGTCTCGGTTTGGCATCGGGACAGGTCTGCGGGCACTCTGCTTGCGCGCGGCCGGAGCGGACCATGGACTCGTCGTCTTGAAACGGATTTTGGTGATCAAGCTGGGGGCGCTGGGCGACTTCGTGCAGGCGTTCCCGCCCTTCGCCGCGATCCGCGCGCATCACTCCGAGGCCCGCATCACCCTGCTGACCACGCGGCCCTTCGTCGGGCTGGCCGCGGCCAGCCCCTGGTTCGACGCGGTGGCGCTCGACCGGCGGCTGCATCTCTGGCAGCTGCAGCGGCTGGCGCAGATGCGCCGCCGCCTGGCCGGCTACGACTTCGTCTACGACCTTCAAACGTCGCGCCGGTCCTCGCGCTATCACGACCTGGCGGGCCGGCCGCGCTGGTCCGGCATCGCGCGCGGCGCGTCGCATCCGGACGCCGACCCCAACCGCGACCGGCTGCACACCCGGGCGCGGCAGGCCGGGCAGCTGGCGCAGGCCGGCATCGCCGCCGTGCCCGACCCGGACCTGGGCTGGCTCGCCGCCGGCAGCCCGGCGCCCACCTATCCGACCGCCTCGCCGACCGTGCTGCTGATGCCGGGCTCGAGCCCGCATCGGCCCGCCAAGCGCTGGCCGGTGGCGCGGTTCGGGGCGCTGGCCCGACTGCTGCTGTCACGCGGGCTGCAGCCGGTGATCGTGGGGGGAGCCTCCGACGTGCCGTTGGCGGCCGAGATCGTGCGGATCTGCCCGGCGGCGCGCGACCTCACCGGCCGCACCACCCTGCTTGAGCTGGCCGCGATCGCGTCCCGCGCCTCGCTCGCGATCGGCAACGATACCGGGCCGATGCACCTGGCGGCCGCGATGGGCTGCCCCGCCGTGGTGCTGTTCTCGCGCGAGAGCGATCCCACCCTGACGGCACCGCTCGGCCGCGCCGCCGGCCAGGTGACGATCCTGCGGGCGCCTGACCTGTCCCGGCTCGAGATCGTGGACGTGGCCGCCGCCGCCACGGCGCTGGTCGCCGACGAGCCGCCAGGCACCGGACCCAGGGTTGCGAGCCAGGCGGGCTGACGCCATACCACCGGGTCGCCCCAGGGGAGAGCTCCACATGCCCGCCATCACCCTGCCCGACGGAACCGTTCGCCGCTATGACGGCCCGGTGACCGGCACGGCGGTGGCGGCCTCGATCGGGCCGGGGCTTGCGAAGGCGGCGCTGGCCATGCAGCTGGACGGCGAGCTGGCCGATCTCGGCCGCGAGATCGACCGCGACGTGGCGCTCCGCTTCGTCACCCGCCGCGACGAGGCGGCGCTGGGGATGATCCGGCACGACGCGGCGCACGTGCTGGCCGAGGCGGTGCAGGACCTGCATCCCGGCACCCAGGTCACCATCGGGCCGCCGATCGAGAACGGCTTCTATTACGATTTCGCCCGCAACGAGCCGTTCACCCCGGACGACTTCCCGGCGATCGAGGCGCGGATGCGCGAGATCGTCGAGGCCGACGCGCCGTTCGTGCGCGAGGAGTGGCCGCGGGAGCGGGCGATCGCCCACTTCGAAGCGCGGGGCGAGCGCTACAAGGCCGAGCTGATCCGCGACCTGCCCACCGACGTGCCGATCTCGATCTACCGGCAAGGGGAGTGGCTCGACCTCTGCCGCGGCCCGCACATGCGCTCGACCGGCGACGTGGGCGGCGCCTTCAAGCTGATGAAGGTGGCCGGCGCCTACTGGCGCGGCGACCACCGCAACCCGATGCTGACCCGCATCTACGCCACCGCCTGGCGCGACCAGAAGGAGCTGGACGCGCATCTGGCTCAGCTGGAGGAGGCCGAGCGCCGCGACCACCGCCGCATCGGCCGGGAGATGGACCTGTTCCACATCCAGGAGGAGGCCACCGGCCAGGTGTTCTGGCACCCCAAGGGCTGGCGCCTCTATTCGACCGTGCAGGACTACATGCGCCGCGCCCAGCAGCGCGCCGGCTACCAGGAGGTGCGCACCCCGCAGCTGGTCGACCGCGCGCTGTGGGAGGCGTCGGGCCACTGGGAGAACTACCGCGAGCACATGTTCATCGCCGCCGTGGAGGACGAGCACGAGAAGCGCGCCCTGGCGTTGAAGCCGATGAACTGCCCTTGCCACGTGCAGATCTTTCGCCACGGGCTGCGCTCCTACCGCGAGCTGCCGTTGCGCATGGCCGAGTTCGGCGCCTGCCACCGCTACGAGCCCTCCGGCGCGCTGCACGGCATCATGCGCGTGCGCGGCTTCGTGCAGGACGACGCCCATATCTTCTGCACCGAAGCGCAGATCGCCGCCGAGACCGCGTCTTTCGTCGCCATGCTGTCCGAGGTCTATGCCGATCTCGGCTTCGACGGCTTCCGGGTGAAGTTCGCCGACCGTCCGGACAACCGCGTCGGCGACGATGCCGGCTGGGACCGCGCCGAGGCCGCCCTGGTCGAGGCCTGCGCGCTGGCCGGCGTCGAGTACGAGCTGAACCCGGGCGAGGGGGCGTTCTACGGGCCCAAGCTCGAGTTCGTGCTGCGCGACGCCATCGGCCGCGACTGGCAGTGCGGCACGCTGCAGGTCGACACCGTGCTGCCCGAGCGGCTGGACGCCTCCTATATCGGCGAGGACAGCGCCCGGCATCGCCCGGTGATGCTGCACCGCGCGATCCTGGGCAGCTTCGAGCGCTTCCTCGGCATCCTGATCGAGCAGTTCGCCGGCCGCTTCCCGCTCTGGCTGGCGCCGACCCAGCTGGTGGTGGCCTCGATCGTGAGCGATGCCGAGCCGTATGCGCTGGAGGTGGCCGCCGCCTTCCGCGACGCCGGGCTGGCGGTGCTGGCCGACGTCGCCAACGAGAAGATCAACGCCAAGATCCGCACCCACAGCCTGGCGCGGGTGCCGGTGATCCTGGTGGTGGGACGCAAGGAGGCCGAGGCCCGCACGGTCGCCATCCGCCGGCTGGGCGGTGCCGCGCAGGAGGTGGTGCCGCTCGACGCGGCGCTGGCGGCCCTGGCGCGGGAGGCGATGCCGCCCGATCTCGCACGGCGGCAGGTAGCCGGCACCGCGTGACGGGCGATCCGCGTCCGGGCACCGCGTCGATCACGTGACTGCGTTGCAGCGATGTCTGGGCGTTGACAAGATCCCGGTGCTAGTCTAGCCGCGCCGCTCGCCTCGGCGCGAGATCCCAGCAACGACGACAGGAGCAGTCAGATAGCCAGACCACCCATGGCCGCCGCACCCACGCGCGAAGGCCCCCGTGTCAACGAAGAGATCCGCGTCCCCTCCGTCCGCCTGATCGACGAGCTTGGCGAGATGCAGGGCGTGATGACGACGCGCGACGCCATGCAGCGCGCTTTCTCCGTCGGTCTTGACCTGCTCGAGATCAGCCCCAACGCGGAGCCGCCGGTCGTCAAGATCCTCGATTACGGCAAGTTCAAGTACGAGCAGCAGAAGAAGAAGAACGAGGCTCGCAAGAAGCAGAAGGTCATCGAGATCAAGGAGGTCAAGGTCCGGCCGAACATCGATGAGAACGACTATCAGGTGAAGATGCGCGCCATGAAGTCGTTCATCGAGGAGGGCGACAAGGTGAAGGTCACGCTCCGCTTCCGCGGCCGCGAGATGGCGCACCAGGATCTCGGCGTGAAGGTGCTGGAGCGGATCCGCGGCGACATGGACGAGCGCGCCAAGGTCGAGCAGATGCCGCGCATGGAGAACCGCCAGATGATCATGGTACTCTCCCCCCGCTGAGCTTCGGGAGGCGGTCCGAAGATCGCCTTGTCCGCCGGCCCGGCGGCGGAGCCCCGCGGCTAGCCCTGTACTCTGCCGATGGCGAGCAGGTGCAGCCCGGTGTCGGCCATCGCGGGATCCGCGGCCAGCGTTCGCTCCATCGCCAACGTCGCCGCCTCGTCCGCCTCCATCAGGGTTGCATAGTCCTTGCGGCCGATGGCGCCGGCACCGACGGTCAGGCCGTGGCAGCGCACGTCGACGAGCCCGGCGGCGGCGAAGTCCGCTTCCAGGTTGCGCCTGTCGTAGAGGTGCAGCGTCGCCGATTGCCCGGTCCCGCCGAACACGCCGCGCCGCGTCGAAAGCCGCTGCAGCGCCTCGGCGGTGCGTCCCTCGCGCAGCAGCTCCAGCACCAGGGACACCAGCGAATCCACATAGACGCAGACACTGCCGCCGGGCCTGGTCCAGCCGGCGAAGCGACGGATCATCGTCGCCGGGTCCGCCGCGTACTGGACCGATCCCATCGCCATCACCAGGTCGGCCGAGGCCGGCGGCACCGGCGCCTCCTCCATCGGATGGCGCAGCAGCGTGAAGCCCGGCGGCAGTGACAGCCGCTCCAGAATGGCGATCATGCCCGGAGCCTGCTCGATCCCGGTGACCCGGTGGCCCATCGAGAGCAGCCGCTCCAGCCACCGTCCGGCCCCGATGCCAGCGTCGACGACATGGGCGCCCGGCGGCAGCAGCGACGAGACGTATTCCCAGGCCTGGATGTCGTAGGCACGGCGGTGCGATGGTTGCTCGTAGGTGGCGTCGTAGCCGGCGGCCAGGGTGCTGTAGAGCGCGTTGCTCGCCTCTCGCCGGGCGGCGACGATGCTGTCGGCGGAGGTCGACGTCTCGGACGGCGGCATTTGGGTCTCCAGGGTAGGCCATTGCCGGCCCGGGATCCGGGCGCGACGATCCCGGCCGGTGATGGCGCAGCATGGGCGACGGATCTGCCGGTTGTCACCTGCGCGCGAGCCCGGCGCCGGCGCCGGCGCGGTTGCATGGCCCGGGCCCGCGGCGGATAACCATGGAAGAAGGCGGCCTCGCCGGTCCGTGCTTCCAATGCGGGACGCATGCCGGATGACCGATGCCTTCATCAACCGCATCGGCACCAGCGTTCCGGCCAACGACGTGCACGCGGCCTTCGTCGCCTTCGCCACCACGCTGATGCCGGACGACCGGCTGCGCCGGCTGTTCCGCCGCATGGCCGACCGCAGCGGCATCGCGCACCGCTACTCCAGCGTCGACCCGCTGCCCGACCTCACCAGCTTCCGCCTCGACCACGACAATTTCTACCGCCGCGGCGAGTTCCCGGGCTCGGCGGCGCGCATGGCCCGCTACCGCGACGGCGTCCTGCCGCTGGCCCTGCAGGCGATCGACCGGCTCGGCCCCGACAGCCGGCTGGACCGCGTCACCCACCTGATCGTGACCTCCTGCACCGGCTTCTACGCGCCCGGCCTCGACCTGCAGCTGGTGGCGGCCCTTGGGCTCGATGGCTCGGTCGAGCGCACGCTGGTCGGCTTCATGGGGTGCTATGCCGCCTTCAACGCGCTGAAGCTCGCCCGACACATCGTCCGCTCCGAGCCCGGCGCCCGCGTGCTGCTGGTCAACGTGGAGCTGTGCACGCTGCACCTGCAGGAGACCGCCGACCTGGAGCAGGTGCTGAGCTTCCTGGTGTTCGCCGACGGCTGCGCCGCCACGATCGTCAGCGCCGAGCCGGACGGCCTGCGGCTCGATCGCTTCCACGCCGAGCTGCTGCCCGACACCGACTCGCTGATCACATGGGAGATCGGCGACCGCGGCTTCGACATGATGCTGTCGGGCCAGGTGCCGAACGCCGTCGGCACCGGGCTGGCCCGCTCCGGCCACCGCATCCTGGGAGGCGTCGCCTCGCGCGACGTCGAGCTGTGGGCGGTGCATCCGGGCGGTCGCTCCGTGCTCGACGCGGTGCAGGGAGCCCTCGACCTGGCGCCCGATGCGATGGCCGCTTCGCGGGGGGTGCTGCGCGACTTCGGCAACATGTCGTCCGCCACCATCCTGTTCGTGCTCGACCGGATCATGCGCACCGCGCGGTCCGGGGCGTCGGGCGTCGCCATCGGCTTCGGCCCCGGCCTGGTCGCCGAGACGCTCCGCTTCCGGATCGCCTGATGGAGGGGCCGGCGATCTGCCCCGGCCGCGTCCTGGCGCCGGAGCTGATGGACGACCCGGCCTGCGGGCCGGAGGAGTTCCGCCGCTGCCTGGTCGACCTGGCCCGGGTGAACCGCCTGACCCTGGCCTACCGGCCGACGCTAGGCTTCCTCGCCCGCTGCCTTCGCGCCGGGGCCGGTCGCGACCACCCGCTGCGCATCCTCGACGTCGGCGGCGGCTACGGCGACGCGCTGCGCCGCATCGACCGCTGGGCGGCCCGGCGCGGCATATCGCTCGACATGACCAGCGTGGACCTGTCGCCCTGGGCCCGCCGGGCGGGCGAGGCGGCGGCGGCGACCCGCCGGCCGATCCGCTTCGTCACCGCCGACATCTTCGGGTACGAGCCCGACCAGGCCCCGGACCTCGTGCTGTCCTCGCTGTTCACGCACCACCTCGACGATGACGGCGTGGTCCGCTTCCTTCGCTGGATGGAGCGGCATGCCGCCCTGGGCTGGTTCGTGAACGACCTCGAGCGGCACCGGCTGGCGCACACCGGCTTCCGGGCGCTGTCGGCCGCCGCCGGCTGGCATCGCATCGTGCGCCATGACGGCCCGGTCTCGATCCGCCGCGCCTTCACCCGCACCGACTGGCAGGCGCTGCTGTCCGCGGCGGGTCCGCCGGCCCGGGAGGCCCGCATCGAGGCCTGGCTGCCATACCGGCTCTGCATCTCGCGGCTGCGGCCAGCGGCGACGTGAGCGGCGACGTCTGCATCGTCGGCGGCGGCCTCGCCGGGGCCGCGCTAGCCGCGCGGCTGGGGAGCCGCGCGACGCTCCTCGAGCGCGAGGCCGGGCCGCACGACAAGGTCTGCGGCGAGTTCCTGTCGCGGGAGGCGGTGCTGCACCTGCGGGCACTCGCGGTCGATCCGTTGGCGTTGGGCGGTCATCCGATCGGCCGCGTCCGGCTGGCCACCGGCCGCGCGCAGGCGGAGGTGGCGCTGCCGTTCGAGGGCGTCGGGCTGTCGCGCCGGCTGCTGGACGAGGTGCTGCTGCGGCGGGCCGCGTCGTCGGGCGCCCGCATCCAGCGCGGCCAGGCGGTGACCGCGCTGCTGGCGACCGGGCCGGTGCAGATGCTGCGGCTGCAGGACGGCCGGGCGTTGCGCGCGGCGCAGACGGTGCTGGCCACCGGCAAGCACGATGTGCGCGGCTGGCGGCGCGGCCGCGGCCGGCAGAACGACTTGGTCGGCTTCAAGCTGCATCTGCGTCCGGCGCCCTCGGAGCATGCCGCGCTGGACGGCGTCGTCGAGCTGATGCTGTTCCGCGGCGGCTATGCCGGACTGCAGCGGATCGAGGCCGGGCAGGCCACGCTGTGCCTGCTGATCCGGCGCCAGCGCCTGGTCGAGCTGGGCGGGCGCTGGTCGGCGGTGCTGGCCGCCGCCTGCGAGGATGCGCCGCTGCTGGCGCGCCGCCTCGCCGAGGCCGAGATCCTGCATCGGCGGCCGCTCAGCATTGCCGGCATCCCCTACGGCTATGTGGCGCCCGCGGACTCCGCGGTGTGGCGGCTCGGCGACCAGTCCGCGGTGATCCCCTCGTTCACCGGCGACGGCATGTCGATCGCCCTGCACAGCGCGGCCCTGGCCGCCACCCTGCTGGGCCGGGGCGCCCGCCCGGACGCCCTGCAGGCGGCGATGTGCCGCGACGTCGGCATACGGGTCGTGGCGGCGACGATGCTGTCGCTGTGCGGCGTGCGCCGGCCGCTGCAGCCGCTGGCGGTGCTGGCGGCGCGCCTGCTGCCGGTTCTGGTCGCCGAGCTGGCCGCGGCCACCCGGGTGCCCGACCGCGCCCTGCAGGCGGCGCTGGCCGCGCACGGGAGAAGGCCAGGGCTCTGCCCTGGACCCGCTGGGGCCGCGGGCCCCAGACCCCTTTCCTAAGTCACGGATTGCAAAGGCTCCGCCTTTGCTGGGGTCAAGGGGCAAAGCCCCTTGCCTTAATCAAGCTGCGACCGGACCGGTCAGCACCGAACGCGACACCGACCGATCGACCAACACCGGTCGGAAGACCGGTGGGGCATCGCCGATCCCGTCGTCGCAACCGCCCCGGAACCTCGCATCCGACGGCTCGTCCCGGCGGTAGAGGTGGTGGACACCGGGAGGTGCGACGATGGCACGACACGGCGCGCGACGGCTCGGCGACCTCGTGAAGGCCGTCCCAGCCGGTCTGCTCGTGCTGTCCGGGTCGGCGGCATGGCCGGACGCGGCGATGGCTCACGTCAAGTGGTTCACGCCGACCAACGTGCACGACACGCCGATGGCCCTGGTCCGCGTGCTGTCGCCGATCTTCCTGGCGACGCTGGCGGTGTTCACCACGCTGGTGCTGTTGGGTTTCCTGCTCGACAACTGGATCGTCCGCCGCCTGCATCGGCCGGCCCGCGTCCCCACGACCGGCCCGATGGAGCAGCGTCTGATCCGGGCGGCGGCCGGCGGCTATTTCGCGGTATCCTCCTGGCACGGCACGACGATCCTGACCCCGGAGCTGCTGACCCATGCCGCCTGGGTCCCGATCCTGTAGTTCCTGATCGCACTGTTCCTGGTCTCGCGCCCGACCTGCATCCTGTCCGGCCTGGGCGTACTGGCGCTCTATGCCGAGGGGATCCGCCATTACGGCCTGTTCCACATGACCGACTACGTGTTCATGCCCTGCCTTGCGGCCTATATCGTTTCACTATCCCTGCCGGCAGCCCGGCTGGCCCGGCTGGCCCGGCTGCGCGAGCCGCTTCTGGTGAGCGGCCTCGCCTTCAGCCTGGCCTGGACCGCGATCGAGAAGTTCCTCTATTCGCAATGGACCGATGCCGTGGTGGCGACGCATCCCAGCCTCGAGATAGGGCTGCCGCTCGGCGTCGTGGTGGTGATCGCCGGCTTCGTCGAGTTCACGCTGGCCTTCTACCTAGAGGATGATCCGATCGCTTAGGCTCACGGATCATCCTCTAGCTTGTTGTTTTGACGAGCATCTTTATCCGATCGAACGAGTCCGTTCGATCGGATGATGCTCTAGTTACCGGCCGGAGCCTGGCGCGCCTGGGCGCTGCCGGCTACGCCGCGATCTTCCTTGCCGCCATGCCGATCTTCGGCAAGCTCGACGTGTTCGGCCACCTGGTGATCCTGGCCGTGCTGGCGATCGTGATGCTGCGGGGTCCGACCTCGATACAGGCCCGCATCCACCTGGCCGGCGATCGGCTGGCACTCGATGCCGCCTGGATCACGACGCTCTACCTGGCCAGCTTGGTGGCGTTCTTCGCCGCCTACTACGCGCTCCATCTGACCGTCTGAGGCGCCGTTAAGTCGGCCTTCACGATCATGCGGCAGGGTCGCCGCAGCAGCGGAGGGGTCGATGGCAGTCACGGCGCCGATGGGGAGCGCCACCCCGGCGGTCGAGACGGCGCGGATACGGCCGGATGCCGCGGCGCCGCCTCTGTCAGCATCCGCCGCGCCGTCGCTGCGGGAGCCGGTCGATCTGGTGTCGTTGTCGCCGCTGGCGACGCGGCATCTGGCGTTGGCGCCGCCGACCGCGTCGCTGCGACAGCTGGGCGGCCTGCTACAGGACGCGCAGCAGATCGAGCAGGTGGTCCGCACCCCGTCGCCGGCGGTGATGGGCGAGCTCGCGGTCGAGATCGGCGCCGCCGCCGACGCTCTGGCGACGCAGCTGCCGCGGCCGGTCGAGACGGCGGCCAGGGCCGACGACCATGCCGATGGGCAGCACCCCGGGCCTTCCCATCGGGAGCCGCACGGACATGTCGCCCCCGATCACGATGCCGATCACGATGCAAGCCGCGGCCCCGACTCGATCGCCGGCCGCGAGCAGCGGCTTCGCGAGGACGCCGCAACGATGTTGGGCCGGGCCACCGACACGCTCGCGCGGATGCAGCAGCGTGCGCAGGGGCCGCCGCCCGCGGAGGCCGGCATCGCGACGCGGATCGCCGCCTCGGCGCTGCAGGTGGCGCGCGCCCGACAGCGTCTGGACGACGCCCCGTCACCGCCGCCGTCGGCGCGGTCGCGGTGGCCGCGTCTCCTGCTGGCGACGGTCCTGGTGCTCGGGTTGGTCGCCGCGCTGTGCTGGCTGAGCCGGCTGGACCTGCACGTGGCGCGCCGCATCGCCGGAGCGGCGGTCGGGCTCTGCATGGCCGGCTGGGCGTGGCGCCGAATGCCGCACTGGCGGCGGGTCCGGATCGAGCTCAGGCGCTGAGCCGGCCGGCGGCAGTCGGGTCAGCCGGCGGCGTCCGCCTCGATCAGCGAGAAGTCGGCGACGCGGGTCAGCGTCCGGCGGATCCCGGACAGCATGGCGAGGCGGTTGCGGCGCAGCTCCCGCGCCTCGGCGTTCACCGTGACCACCTCGAAGAAGCGATCGAGCGGCGTCCGCAGCCGCGCCATCGCCGCCATCGCCCGATCGTAGCGCTCCGACCCCAGCGCGTCACCGATGGCGGCATCGGCCTCCTCCAGCGCGGCAGCGAGGGCGCGCTCCTCGTCCTGCGCGAACAGGGCCGGTTGCGGCGGCTGGTCGTGCGGGCCGTCCTTCCTGTCCTCGATGCGCAGGATGTTGGCGGCGCGGCGGGCGGCGACCAGCAGGTTGCGTCCGTCCTCGGTGCCGAGCAGGCCGGCCACCGCGCCGGTGCGGTCGAGCAGGGCGATCAGGTCGAGCCGGCCACCGTCCGGGACCGCGGTGACCGCCGCCAGCACGTCGTGGCGGGCACCCTCGCTGCGGAGCTGGACGCGCAGCCGCTCGGCGATGAAGCCGGCCAGGGCCGCGACCGTCGCAGTCGGATCCGGGCCGTCCCCGGGCGCCGCCGGGTAGCCGGCGACGGCGTCGGCGAACGCGGCCGCTAGGTCGATTCGCAGCCGATGCTCGCGAATGATGCGGATCACGCCCAGCGCCGCGCGGCGCAGCGCGTACGGGTCGCCGGAGCCGCCCGGCCTCTCGCCGATGGCGAAGAAGCCGGCCAGCGTGTCCAGCTTATCGGCCAGCGCCACGGCGGCGGCGACCCTGCCGGCGGGGACCGCGTCGGCCGGACCGCGTGGCTGGTAATGGCTGGCGATGGCGTCGGCGACGGCGGCGGCCTCGCCATCGTGGCGGGCGTAATAGCCGCCCATGACCCCCTGCAGCTCGGGGAACTCGCCGACCATGCCGCTGGTGAGGTCGGCCTTGGCGAGCAGGCCGGCGCGGGCGGCCTCGTCCGGATCGGCGCCGATCAGCGGGGCGAGGCGGCCGGCCAGAGCCTGCAGCCGGCGGGCCCGCTCGCCCTGCGTGCCCAGGCGAGCGTGGAAGGTGACGCCGTCGAGCGCGGGCAGGCGCTCGGCCAACCGCATGCGGCGATCGAGATCCCAGAAATGCCGCGCATCGGCGAAGCGGGCGCTGAGCACACGCTCGTTGCCGGCGACCACCAGGGCGCCGCCGTCGGTGGGGACGATGTTGGCGACGAAGGCGAAGCGGGCGGCGCCGCTGCCGTCCGCATGGCGCAGCGCGAAGTAGCGCTGGTTGACGCGCATCGAGACCTGCATGACCTCGGGCGGCAGGTCCATGAAGCGGCCGTCGATGCGGCCCAGCAGCGGCACCGGCCACTCCACCAGACCCGTGACCTCCTCCAGCAACCCGTCGTCGGCGACCAGCGACAGCCCTTCGGCGGCGGCGGCCTCGGCCAGCCCGGCGGCGATGCGGCGGCGGCGCTCCGCGGCGCCTGCGATGACGTGGCGCTCGGCCAGCGTGCGGACCCAGTCCGTGGCGCCGGCGACGGCGACGGGACCGGGCGAGAGGGTGCGGTGGCCCTCGGTCAGGTTCGACGATGCGAGGCCGTGGCCGTCATCGGCGCCGTCGGCCAGGTCGAAGCGGACGGTCTCGCCGTCCAGCAGGCAGAGGATGCGACGCAGCGGCCGCACCCAGGTAAAGAGGCTGCCGCTGCCCCAGCGCATCGCCTTCGGCCAGGGAAAGCGGCGCAGCAGGGGCGGCAGCGCGCTCACCACCAGCCGGGCGGCGTCGAGGGCGGCGGTCTGCCGGACCAGGACCCAGAAGCCGGCCTCCAGCGTGAGGTCGGCGCGGTCGGCGCCATGCTTGCGCAGGAAACCGGCCAGCGCCTGCTCGGGCGCACCCTCGCGGGGACCGCGCTCGCTGGTGGTGGCGGCCGGCACAGTGGCGGCGACCGTGAGGGTGAGCGCGATGCGGCGCGGCCCGGAGAAGGTGGCGGGGTCCGTGGGAGAAAGCGGACCCAGCGCTTCCGTGACCAGGCGGGCGAGCGCGTCGGCGGCCGGCGCCTGCATGCGGGCCGGGATCTCCTCGCAGAACAGCTCCAGGAACAGCTCGGGCATGTCAGCGCTCGCCCTGCAGCCAGGTCTCCGCGCAGGCGTGCGCCAGCGTGCGGACGCGCCCGATATAGGACGCGCGCTCGGCCACCGAGATCACGCCGCGCGCATCGAGCAGGTTGAACAGGTGGCTGGCCTTCAGGCATTGGTCGTAGGCGGGCTGGGCGGTTCCGGCCGCGGCCAGGGCGGCGCTCTCGCGCTCGGCGTCCGCGAAGTGGCGCAGCAGCATGCCGGTGTCGGCCAGTTCGAAATTGTGTCGCGAGTAGTCTCGCTCGGCGCGCAGGAACACGTCCCCATAGGTGAGGCCATGCCCGTTGAAGTCGAGGTCGTAGACGTTCTCGACCCCTTGCACGTACATCGCCAGCCGCTCGAGGCCGTAGGTGAGCTCGGTCGAGGGCAGCACGGTGGCGATGCCGCCCACCTGCTGGAAGTAGGTGAACTGCGTCACCTCCATGCCGTCGCACCAGACCTCCCAGCCAAGGCCCCAGGCGCCGATGGTCGGGTTCTCCCAATCGTCCTCGACGAAGCGGATGTCGTGTAGGGCCGGATCGATGCCGATCGCGCGGTAGCTGTCGAGCAGCAGCGCCTGGCTGTCGGCGGCCGTCGGCTTCAGCAGCACCTGATACTGGTAGTAGTGCTGCAGCCGGTTCGGGTTCTCGCCGTAACGGCCGTCGGACGGCCGCCGGCAGGGCTGCACGTAGGCGGTACGCCACGGCATGGGCCCGAGCGCCCGCAGGCTGCTGGCGGGGTGCAGGGTGCCGGCGCCGACCTCGGTGTCGTAGGGCTGCAGGATGGCGCAGCCCTGATCCGCCCAGAAGCGATGCAGGGTCAGGATCAGGTCCTGGAACGACAGCCCCTGCCGCCGGGATCGGCTCGTCGCGGACATGGCTGGGTCGGGGGTCGTGGCCGGGGCCATGCGGGATCGTCTCCGGGACGCCGGTCACGGGCGCACGCCACGGCACCATACGGGCGGCCCCTGCGGCTGCCAAGAAACCGGCGGTGTCCTGGCGATCGGTAGGGGCGGATCCCTGGCCCCGACGGGTGGCCCGAGGCATCGCGCGGCTGCCAGGGCACGACGATGGAGCCCCGTTCGTCACGGATCCAGAAGGCGCGCGCATCGCAGACCGAGAGCTGATGCGACGGCAGCGGGCAGTTCTGCCGGGCGTCGGCGAGGGCCGCATCGAGATCGTCGGCCTCGGCCGTCGGAAGCGTCCCGAGCGGAGCAGCGTGGGGGCTGTTGGAGCAATGGACGATATGGCCGGGCATCGTCGGCTCCTTGCCACGCCCAACTGGTAAACGAGGACCGCCCCTGAAGACGGGCATCCGCGGGACCAATATGTGCAGCCGTCGCGGGGGACGGCGTCCGCAACGAAGGGGGACGGACATGGAGGCGGTGGACGGTCTGGAGGATGGCGCGGTCTTGGAGATCCTGCGGCAGACGCGGCGGATCGCGCTCGTGGGCGCGTCGGCGCGGCCGGAGCGGCCGTCGAACCGTGTGATGCGGTTCCTGCTGGAGCACGGCTACGACGTGGTGCCGGTCAATCCGGGGCTGGCCGGGCAGGCGCTGCATGGGCAGCGCGTGGTGGCGAGCCTGGACGAGGCCGGGCCGCTCGACCTGGTCGACATCTTCCGGCGCCCCGCCGACGTGCCGCCGGTGGTTGCGGTCGCGATCAGCCTGCGGGCTCGGACGGTGTGGATGCAGCTGGGCATCGTCGAGCCCGCGTCGGCCGCGCTGGCCCGGCAGGCCGGGCTCGCGGTGGTGATGGATCGCTGCCCGGCGATCGAGTGGCCGCGGCTCGGGCTGGGGCGGCCTTGACGGGGGTGCCGGGGCCTCCGACTCTGTAGGGACGCATCGATCGGATCATTTCGCCATGACCAACGAAGAACGCGACCTCATCCAACGCTTCATCGCCCGCGTTGGCGGCAACCCGCAGGGCGGGACCGGTGGGGCGTTCGGCAGCGTGCCATCGACGGCGCCGACCAACCTGCCGCCGGTCGATCCGGAGGCCAACCAGTTGATCCTGCAGAACTTCCAGGGTCATCCCGAGGCGCCGTATCGCATCACCCAGATGGCCGTGGTGCAGGAGGCGGCGCTGGCGGAATCGCAGAACCGGATCAAGCGGCTGGAGTGGGAGCTGCAGCAGACCCAGGCGCAGCTGCAGGCCGCGCAGAGCCAGCCGCAGCAGCGTAGCGGCGGATTCTTCGGCTCGCTGTTCGGCGGCGGTCAACCGACGCAGGCGCCGCCGCCGCGCTGGGGCCAGCCCGGTCAGCAAGGCGGCATGCAGGGCGGCTATCCGCAGCAGGGCTACCAGGGCGCGCCGCCGCAGCCGAACTATCCGCCCGGCTACCAGCCCGGCATGTTCCAGCGTCAGGGGTCGGGCTTCCTCGGCTCCGCACTCACCACCGCCGCCGGCGTCGCCGGCGGCATGGTGGCCGGCAACGCGCTGATGGACATGTTCTCAGGCGGTCATGGCGGCGGCATGGGTGGCGGCTTCGGCGGCGAGGGCGGCGAGAGCATCATCAACAACAACTACGGCGATGCGGGCGGCAATGCCGGCGGCGGCGATCCGTTCGGCAACGCCGGCGGCGACATGGACCCGAACTTCGACGGCGGCGGCGGCGGCAGCGACTTCGGCGGCGGCGGCGACTGGGGTGGCGGCGGAGACGACAACAGCTTCTAGAGCATCATCCGACCGAACGGACTCGTTCGATCGGATAAAGATGCTCGTCAAAACAACAAGCTAGAGGATGATCCGTGAGCCTAAGCGATCGGATCATCCTCTAGAAGCCGTTCGTACGAGAGAGAGTCGGTGCGGCCGACGTCGGATCGAACGGTCGGCGCGTCGTCGCCGGCGGTATGGCGACGTCGATCAGGGCTTCGTCGGGGCGATGGGCACAGTCGTCTTGTCGCGTGGCCAATGGGCGGCGATGAAGCCGGCGGCATCGTCCAACGCCCGGCGTGCGGCGGACAGCTCGCCCACCGACCGCTGAAACACGTGGTGCAACCCTTCGTAGACGTCGAGCCTGACGTCGCCGCCTCGTTTCGCTGCAAGCGCCGCGTAGCGGCAGGCATCGTCCAGCAGCAGCTCGTCGCGTCCCACCTGCAGTAGCAGCGGCGGCAGCATGTCCGGGATCGCGTGGAGCGGCGAGGCTCGACCGTCCGTGGCATCGGCGCCGGCGAGGTAGCTCGAGGCGGCGCTCGAGACGCCGGCCGCCTCCATGACCGGATCATGGGTCTCCGGGCTGGTGAAGGAGTCACCGCCCAAAGCGAGGTCGGTCCAGGGCGAGAACACGACGACCGACGCGATCAGGGGCACATCGCGGACGGTGTCGGCCAGCAGTCCCAGGGCCAGGCCGCCGCCGGCGGAGTCGCCGACGAGCGCCACCTCCGCCACGCCCTGGGCACGCAACCAGGCCAGGGCATGCGCCGCCGCATCAAGAGCGGCGGGAAACGGGTGCTCGGGAGCCAGCGGGTAGTCCAGGACGAAGGTCGCGACGCCCGCGCGAACGGCGACCTGGCTCGCGAGGCCGCGATAGGCCTTGGCCGAGCCGACCATGTAGGCGCCGCCATGCAGGAACAGGATGGCACGCGTGGCGACCGGTTCCGCCGGCCGAACCCACCACCCCTGCACCCCGTCGTCGTGCACGCTCTCGGACCGGACGCCGTCGGCGATCGGCGTGCTACCGGCGATCATCTGGTCGTAGCCGTCGCGGCGCGCTTGGATCGACGTGACGGCCCGCGGGGCCCTGGCCCCGAGCAGCGTCGTTTCCGCCGCGGTGTCCTCGTCGGACAGGGCATAGCTGTTCTCGATCAACCGCGTCATCGGCTTCGTATCCCCCGTGAGAAGCGCGCCTTCTACCCATCTTTCGCCATGATGTGCCACGGCGGTAAACGGTCGACGGCTCGGCCGGCGGCGATATCAGCGCACGGATAGGCCGGCAGCAGATGATCGAACGTCGACGCCGAGTTCCGGCGGGGCCAGCTCGACCGACTGGCACTGGGCGTCGGCCATAGTCGGCGCGCGCGGCCGCTCCTGTCTTTGCCGTCGGATCGTTCGTTGCGTCTTCCTGTCGGGGTTCTTCACCAGCGCGTCGCATTTGCGTCGCGCCGACGTCGCGACGACGACAGGCCGAGCAAGAGCCGGAACCTTCGCCAGACCGTTGCGCTGGCGAGACAGATCCGACGTTCGCAGCCGCGCGGACCCATCCAGCTGGGTGTCGCCACGGGGAACGAGACGGCCACGGAGATAGGCACCTACGCCGCGCGCTGGCGCCAGCCTGCAGGTGGTGGATTGGCCTCGTGAGCGAGGGCGAACGCCTCGGCCGTTCCGCCTATCGGGCGGAACGGCGGCGTTCCAGGAGAGCCAGCGGCGGAGCGATCGCTCGTCGCCATCCGGGACGGCGGCAAGACCTCGGCCGCTCCGGTCGAGCAACCGGACCGTCGCGGAGCCGATCGGGCGTAGGGACGTCAGCCGGGCCGCCAGATCGACGCCAGCGGCGACGATCGAGCCCAGGGTCGTGGCGGTGATGACGATCGGCGTTCCTGGAGGTGGAGAGAGCTGGTGATCGTCGCACCCCTCCAGCTCCATCCCCCTATTTTATCCGAGTCATGCGAAGTGGGCCCGATCGTCACGTGCTTGAGCGGGTGTGGCCAGTCCCCTGGCTTTGCTCCGGCGGTGCCAGGCGGACCGAGACGGGGCAGTGGTCGGACAGGCGTTCCTTCGAGGCGGCATCCGTCTCGCGATAGACCAGCACACGGAGCGAGCCGGGCTGCAGCCATCCGCGGGCGGGGCCGCCGGCCAGGATCTGGTCGATGAAGTCCTCGCCGCCCCAGCAGGGGCTGGCGCGGCCGGCGGTCGCGACGGCCAGCGGGGCGGCGTCGTCGAGGCCGGCCAGCAGCGCGTCGCCTGCCTTCAGGCGGCGGTTGAAGTCGCCCAGAACCAGGAACGGGATGCCCTCGCGCTGCCGGGCGGCGATCCAGGCCTGCAGCACCGGTAGCTGCGCGGCGAGGTCGATGCAGGCATCCCGCTTCGAGTCCTGGAGCGCACCCTCCCAGCAGCCGCTCTTCAGGTGGACGGCGAGCAGCCGGAGCGGGCCGCCGTCCAGCACGAGGGTGACGTCGAGGCCGGAGCGGAGGTGGCGGCGGCCGGGCCGCGCGACATCGAGGGCCACGAGGTCGGGGTGGCGCTCGACCGGGATGCCGCGGCGGACCACCAGGGCCACCTTCTGCACGACGGGGTCTTGGGTGATCAGGATCTGGTAGCGGTCGGACGGGAAGATGCGAGCGACCAGGTCGGCGGTGTCGACCTCCTCCAGCGCCGCCACGCCGGCATCGAGGCGGGCGGCATAGCGGGCGAGGGTCCGGATGTCGTCGTCGCGCTTGGGGGCGGCATCGTCGGGAAGGTCGGGGCCGCCGGCGATGCGCTGCGTCAGCCACTCCATGTTCCAGGTGGCGACCTTGAGGCCGGTCGGCACTGGGACCGGCCGGAGGCCGATGCCGTGGCCGTTGCCCAGGATGGCGACGACCGCCAGCGCCAGGGTTGCAGTGACGGCGAGGCCGAGGACGATGGTCGAGGCCGCCGGGACGCGGCGGCGCAGGCTCATCGGTCGGCGGGCTCCGGGTCGACGGCGCCAGGAGCGCTGCGGCGCGCGATGACCTGGTCCAAGGTCAACGGATCGCGGCTGCCGCCCTCGAAGATCTGGATGCCGCCACTGGCGATGTCGTAGAGCCAGCCCTGCAGCAGCAGCCGCCCCTCGGCGACGCGAACGGCGACCGCCGGATGGGTCCGCAGGTGGTCGAGCTGCAGCAGCACGTTCTGCCGCGCCAGCGCCGAGACCGCCTCGGCGCCGGCGAGGCCGGGATGCAGCGCCTGCGTGACGGCGCGCGCGGTCTCGGCGTTGCGCAGCCAGCTGGAGACGGTCGGCATGGCGTCGAGCCGGTGGGCGGCGGGGTCCAGCAGCGCCTTCATCGCGCCGCAGTCGGAGTGGCCGCAGACGATGACGTGCCGCACCCGCAGCGCCACCACGGCGTACTCGATGGCCGCGGACACGCCCCCCAGCATCTCGCCGTAGGCCGGCACGATGTTGCCGATGTTGCGCAGAACAAACATTTCGCCGGGTGGCTGCTGCGTGATCATGCCGGGGCTGATGCGGCTGTCGGCGCAGGTGATGAACAGGGTATGCGGGTCCTGTCCCTCGGCCAGCTCGTTGAACATCTGCTGCTTTTCAGGGAAGACGCGACGGTGGAAGTGGCGGACCCCTTCCAGCAGCGCCACGATCGAGTGGTCGTGGGGATGCGCGTCCGTCTTGTCGTCGTCGTTGGCCAAGGATGCTCCTCGGGCTGTTCCAGCCTGTTTGGTCTCTCTAGACTGGTGCCGCGACAGACCCGCCTCTGATCCGGACCAGCCCGCCATCATGCTCGATCATCCTGCCTCCGGGGAAGCCTGCGCGTGAGCGTCCCGATCGTGCTGGCCGCGACCGAGACGCCCTGCGACCGCGAGCCGGTCCACATCCCCGGCACCGTGCAGCCGCACGGCGTGCTGCTGGTGCTGTCGCCCGGCGGCGACGCGCGGGCGCCGCTGATCGCCGCGAGCGAGACCATCGCCCTGCCGCCGGATGGCGGCCCGGTGACGCTGGCCGACCTGCTGCGGCCTGACGCGGTGCTGATGCTGGAGCGGGTGCTCCGCTCGCCAGACGACGCCGACTCGCTGCTCGAGGGGATGGAGACGCAGGACGGGCGCCGCTGGACCGCGCTGCTGCGCCCGGAGCCGGCGGCGACGCTGGTGGAGCTGGAGCCGGAGCAGCCGGCCGATCCGGCGGCGGCGCGGCGCATCCTGCTCGACCTGAACCGGGCGATCGCGGCGATGCGGCACAAGCCGGACGCGCGCTCGGCCTGCGCCGTGGCCTGCACGCAGCTGCGGCGGATCTCGGGCTTCGACCGGGTGATGGCCTACCGGTTCATGGCCGATTGGAGCGGCGAGGTGGTGGCGGAGTCGCTGCGCGAGGGCGACGGCATCGACCGCCCTGTCGACAGCTATCTGGGGCTGGTGTTCCCGGCCTCCGACATCCCGGCGCCGATGCGGGCGCTGTATGCGCGCAACCGGCTGCGGCTGATCGGCGACGCCTCGGCGGCGGGCGCGCCGCTGCGGGCGCTGGGGAGCGACGCGGCGCCGATCGACCTCACCGACGCGGTGCTGCGCGGCGTGGCGCCGGTGCACCTGCAGTATCTCTCCAACATGGGCGTGCGGGCGTCGATGTCGGTGGCGATCACCGTGTCGGGGCCGGAGCAGCGTGCCGAGGGCGCGTCGGCTGCCGGCGCCGAGAGGCCGCCGCCGCTGTGGGGGCTGCTGGCCTGTCACCACCAGTCGGGGCCGTTGCTGGTCGACCACGTGCGGCGGCAGGCGGCGGATACGATAGCCCACGCGCTGGCCTGGCGGCTGGCCGAGCTGGCGGAGGCCGACGCGGCCCGGCAGGCGGCGTCGATGCACACGGCGCAGGCACCGTTCCTTGACATGGACGTGGACGAGGACGGGGCTCCGGTGAAGGTGCCGGATGCCACGGAGGCGGCGGCGTTGCTCGCCGTGATGGATGCGGGCGGTCTCGCCGTGGTGGGATCCGGGCTGGAGGCGCCGGACGCGCTGGCGCTGCGCCTGGGCGTGCTGCCGACCGAGGCGGCGCTGCGGTCGCTGGTCGGCTGGCTCGACCTCGCATCGCCGGGACGGCCGCTGGCGACCGACCGGCTGGGCAGCGTGGCCTCGTTCGAGGGCGCTGCGCGGCTGGACGCGGACCACGCCAGCGGGCTGCTGGCGACGCCGCTGGCCGAGGCCGGGAACGGTGGGACCTGGCTGCTGTGGTTCCGGCCGGAGCTGCGCCGATCGGTGGAGTGGGCCGGACGGAAGGCCGAACCGCGCGAGCCGCTGCAGGCACTGACCCCGCGGGCGTCGTTCGCGGCCTGGCACGAGGAGGTGGCCGGGCGCTCGGCGGCGTGGTCGGAGGCGACGCTGGCGGCGGCGCGGGTGTTCCGCGACGGCGTCGTGGCGGCGCTGTCCGCACGCGGTGCGCGGGCGGTGCGCGCCAACGCGCTGTTGCAGCAGCGAAACGCCGAGATCCGCTTCTTCGCCGACGCGGCGACGCACGACCTGAAGGAGCCGCTCTGGCAGGTGCAGGTCCTGTGCGGGCTGCTCCAGGACGGGCTGGCCGAGCTGTTCGGGCCGCCGGAGCCGGGTGCCGCGCCGCGATCCGCAGCGTTCGAGGCGGTGGCGCGGGAGGTGGCCGAGCTGGAGCTGGAGGCGATGGCCGGGCGGATCGTCGTCTCGGCCGAGCGGATGCGCGCCATGGTCGACGAGCTGGCCCGTTTCGCGGTGGCCGGTCGCGACCCCGAGCGGCTGCGGGTGGTGGAGCTCCGCCTGCTGGCGGTGGATGCGCTCGAGGATCTCGGCGAGGCGCTGCGCGCGGTGCCGGACGCCACCGTGTCGATCGAGGGGCTGGGCGACCTCGCGGTGGCATGCGACCCACCGCAGCTGCGCCGGGTGTTCCAGAACCTGTTCTCGAACGCGCTCAAATATCGCGCGGTGGCGCGGCCGCTGGAGCTGCGGGCGACCGCGGAGCGGCGCGGCGTCGGGGCCGGCGGCGGCGTCGTGATCCGGGTCGAGGACAATGGTGTCGGCTTCGCGCCGGCCGAGGCCCGGCAGATGTTCGAGCCGTTCCGGCGCTTCGACCGCGCCGGCGCCGCCGGGTCGGAGGGGCTGGGGCTGGGGCTGGCGATCTGCGCGCGGATCGTCGACGCGCATGGCGGCAGCATCGAGGCGGTGCAGCGCATGCCGGGGGCGCGCTTCGACATCGTGCTGCCGGCGGACGCTGGCGCCGGCGTCGGGGAGGAGGCGTGGTGAGCGAGACGGTGGCCGGCCCGACGATCCTGGTCGCGGAGAACGACGAGCAGCACCGCTTCGTGCTGCGCCGTGTGTTCCGGGCGATCGCGCTCGAGGTGGACCTGCGCTTCGTCCATGACGGCCAGGCGCTGCTGGACTACCTGGAGGCCGCCGGCGGGCCGGCCGATCCGGACAGGCCGTGGCCGCACCTGGTGCTGATCGACCTGCATATGCCGCGGCTGGACGGGATCGGCGCGCTGGAGGCGATGCGCGTGCGCAGCCGGCTGCGCACGGTGCCGACGATCGTGTTCTCGTCCTCGGACCAGGCGCACCACGTCGACCAGGCCTATGCGTCCGGCGCCAACGCCTATCTGGTGAAGGTCGGCGACTTCAACCAGCTGGTCGCGCACCTGCGCGGCATGATCGGCTTCTGGCTGAAGGCGGCGCGGCTGCCGCGGCGGCCGGACGAGACGCAAGCCGAGCCCGCCCGGGGACCGGACCTGGCATGATGCCCAACGATGCCGCCCCCACCGGCGGGCCGCCGTCGATTGGGGAGGCGACGGTGCTGCGGCTGCTGATGATCGACGACAGCGTGGAGTCGTTCGAGACCCTGCGCGCGATGCTGGCCCCCCGGCGCGGCGGCCGGCGCCGCTACGAAATCACGCACACCAGCGATCTGGTCGAGGGGCTGGCGGCGCTGCAGGCCGGTGGCCACGATTGCACCCTGGTGGACTACCGGCTGCGCGGCGAGAGCGGGCTCGAGCTGGTGCGGGCGGCGCGGGCGGCGGGGGTGATCCGGCCGATCGTGATGCTCACCGCCTCCAACATGGTCGACCACGAGGCGGCGGAGGCGGGCGCCAACGACTTCCTGGTGAAGGGCAGCTTCGACCGACCGATGCTGGAGCGCACCATCCGCTACGCCATCGGCAATGCCGACAGCATCCGGCGGCTGGCGGAGCTGAACGCGACGCTGGAGGAGCTGGTGGAGGAGCGCACCCGGCAATATGCCGACGCCAACACCCGGCTGACCGACCAGATCGCCGCCCGCGAGCAGGCGGAGACGGCGCTGCTGCAGGCCGAACGGCTGCAGGCGCTGGGCCGCATGACCGGCACCGTGGCGCACGATTTCAACAACATCCTGACAGCCCTGTTCGGCAGCCTGGAGCTGCTGCGCCGCCGGCTCGGCCCCGCTGTCGAGGCGCGGATCGCCTCGCCGCTGGACAACGCGGTCGAGGCGGCGCGTGTCGGCGAGCGTATGGTGGAGGGGCTGCTGGCGTTCGCACGGCGGCGGCCGCTGGCGCCGCGGCTGCTGCAGGTGAACGACGCCGTCGGCGAGACGCTGCCGCTGCTGCGGCTCACCGCCGGCGACGCGGTGCTCATCGCCACCGAGCTCGCGCCCGGGCTACCGCCGGTGCTGGTCGATCGCGAGCAGCTGGAGCGGGCGCTGCTGAACCTGGCCTCCAACGCCCGCGACGCCATGGCCGGACAGCCGGATGCGCGGCTGCTGCTGCAGACCATGCGTCACGGCAGCGACGGCGTGGCGCTGGTGGTGGCCGACAACGGCCCGGGCATGTCGCGGGACACGCTGGATCACGCCTTCGAGCCGTTCTTCAGCACCAAGGAGCCGGGGCAGGGCACCGGGCTCGGACTGGCGCAGGTCTACGGCTTCGCGCAGCAATCGGGCGGCACCGCGTTGATCGAGAGCGCGCCCGGCGCCGGGGTGCGGGTGCGGCTGGTGGTGCCGGCGGCGCCGCTGCGGCCCGGCCCCGGGACGGATGCCGGGGTGCTCGCCGAACCGGCATGAGCGGCAGCGTCATGAGCGCCGGCGCGGCCGAGGCCGGCTTCCAGACCGAGCTGATCGCCGTCCTGGTGGCGGTGCGCGACAACGCGCCGCAGGTGCTGACGCTGGACCCGGGCGGGGCGCTGCCGGCGGGACCGCTGGAGCCGGACCACCGCTCGTTGCAGTCCGGCATGCGCAGCTGGGTCGAGCGCACCACGCAGCATCCGCTGGGCCATGTCGAGCAGCTCTACACCTTCGCGGATCAGGACCGCACCGAGCCCGGCATGCGCGCGATCTCGATCAGCTACCTCGCGTTGACCCGTCTCATTCCAAACGAGACCGGCTGGCAGAGCTGGTACCGCTACTTCCCGTGGGAGGACCAGAGGACCGAGCCCGGGCGGCGGCTGGCGACGCGGCTGGCCGAGCGGCTGGGGGCTTGGGCAGACGCGGTACCCGCGTCGCACGAGCTGCGGCGGCAGCGGGTGCGGATCAACTTCGGCGCCGAGGCGTGGGACGACGAGCTGGTGCTGCAGCGCTACGAGCTGCTCTACGAGGCGCGGCTGGTACCCGAGGCGGGACACGCCGGCGGCGCCGGCCAGCCGATGCCGCGCGACCACCGCCGCATCCTGGCCACCGGGATCGCCAGGCTGCGCGCCAAGATCAAGTATCGGCCGGTGTTCTTCGAGCTGATGCCGGACAGCTTCACGCTGCTGGAGCTGCAGCTGACGGTGGAGGCGCTGTCCGGGGTCCGGCTGCACAAGCAGAACTTCCGCCGGCTGATCGAGGCCCAGGCGCTGATCGAGGAGACCGGGGCGATGAGCACGATCCGGCGCGGCCGGCCGGCCAAGCTGTTCCGGTTCCGCCGCGAGGTCATGCGGGCGCGGCAGTTCGTAGGCTCGAAGCTGCCGCTGATGCATCCGATCTGACGGGCCGCCGGCCGGCCGGCGGAGACCGCGCATCCGCACGCCGAGGCAGAACGTAGTGGAGGCGTGATCACGTTCGATCATCGTCTCCAAGGATGTTGAAATGCATAGGAAGATTCTGCTCGGCACGATGCTGGTGTCGCTCTCGGGCTCGGTCGCGTTCGCCGCGGCCAATCCGGTCGTCGGCGGTGCGGCGATGTCGCCCAGCAAGACGATCGTCCAGAACGCCTCCAAGGCCAGCAACCTCACGACGCTCGTCGCTGCGGTGAAGGCCGGCGGCCTGGCAGGCACGCTGAGCGGCCCGGGGCCATTCACGGTGTTCGCGCCAACCAACGACGCATTCGCGGCACTGCCATCCGGCACCGTCGACACCCTGCTGAAGCCCGAGAACAAGAGCCAGCTGGACAAGATCCTGACCTACCACGTCGTACCGGGACGGCTGACCACGAAGGCGCTAAAGTCGCTGGTCAGCAAGGGCGGCGGGACTGCGATGCTGAAGACCGTTCAGGGCGATCCGCTCACCATCACCGATCCGGACGGCAAGCTGATGGTGGCCGACGAGGCCGGCGACACCGCCAGCATCACGGTGGCCAACGTCGCCCAGTCGAACGGCATGGTGCAGGTCATCGACAAGGTGCTGATGCCGAAGTAGGCCGTCACCGCCGGCCCGCCGACCCGCCGACCCGCGGGCCTCGTTCGGCCCGCGGCCCGACCGCGGATCCCCGGGGCCGCCCTTGACGACGGTCGCTCGATCACCACGATATAGACGGCGCGCCACGGGCGCTTTTTCTTCGGTCTGATTTATACTCCGGTTGAGCATTAAGGATCCATCTCGATGCAGGATGTCCTCACCCGCACCGCACCGCTCTACGACCGTGTCAGCCGCGTCATCCCTCCGGCCGAGTGGACGCTGTTCGAGGAGGACATCGAGGCGATCCTGGAGCTGAAGCGGGAACGCAACGCCGTTATCCTGGCGCACAACTACCAGACGCCGGAGATTTTCCACTGCGTGGCCGACATCGTCGGCGACAGCCTGGCGCTGGCCCGCGAGGCGCAGACCGTGCGCGCGGACACCATCGTCATGGCCGGCGTGCATTTCATGGCTGAGACCGCAAAGCTCCTCAATCCGGCCAAGCGGGTGCTGATGCCGGACATGCGCGCCGGCTGCTCGCTGGCGGAGTCCATCACGCCCGCCGACGTGCGGCTGCTGCGAAGCCGCTATCCCGGCGTGCCGGTGGTGACCTACGTCAACACCTCGGCCGCGGTGAAGGCAGAGAGCGACGTCTGCTGCACCTCGGGCAACGCCCGGCGCATCGTCGAGGGGCTGGGCACCGAGAGCGTCATCATGATCCCCGACGAGTACCTGGCGCAGAACATCGCCAACGAGACCGGCATCCGCATCATCACCTGGGCCGGCCATTGCGAGGTGCACGAGCGCTTCACGCCGGAGGAGATCCGCCGGCTGCGGGCCGAGAACCCCGGCATCGTCGTGCTGGCGCATCCCGAGTGCCCGCCTGAGGTGGTGGCGGAAGCCGACTTCTCTGGCTCGACGGCGCACATGTCGGAGTTCGTCGCCAGCGGCCGGTCGTCGCGGGTGCTGCTGATCACCGAGTGCTCGATGAGCGACAACCTGGCGGTGCTGCACCCCGACATCGAGTTCGTGCGGCCCTGCAACCTGTGCCCGCACATGAAGCGGATCACGCTGCCGGCGATCCGGAACTGCCTGGAGACCATGACCACCGAGGTCGAGATCGAGCTGCATCTGGCGGTTCGAGCGCGGGCGGCGGTCGAGCGGATGCTGGCGCTATGAGCGCGCTCGACGGATTGGCCGGACAGCCGGTCATCGTCGGCTCCGGGCTGGCCGGGCTGCTGACGGCGCTGGAGCTGGCGCCGCGGCGCTGCGTGCTGGTGACCCGGGCGCCGCTGGGCGCCGAGGGCTCCAGCGGCTGGGCGCAGGGCGGCATCGCGGTCGCGGTCGCCGAGGACGACAGCCCGGCGCTGCACCTGGCCGACACGCTGGCCGCCGGCGACGGGCTCTGCGACGCGGCGGTGGCGGCGCGGATCACCGCCGCTGGCCCCGCGGTGATCGACATCCTGGTGCGGCACGGGGTCCGGTTCGACCGCGCCCCCGACGGAAAGCTTGCGGTCGGGTTGGAGGCGGCGCATGCGCGGCGGCGCATCGTGCACGCGGCCGGCGACGCCACCGGCGCCGAGATCGTGCGGGCGCTGCGGGCGGCGGTGCTGGCCTGTCCGTCGGTGACGGTGCTGGAGCACACGCGGCTGTCGTCGCTGCTGACCGAGGCCGGCTTCCCCGGGGCGCGGATCGTCGGCGTGGTGCTGGAGCAGGACGGACGGCGCGCGGCGCTGGCGACCGGTCAGGTGGTGCTGGCGACCGGCGGGCTGGGCGCGCTGTTCCGCGACACCACCAACCCGATGGGTGCCACCGGCAGCGGGCTCGCGGCCGCGGCGCGCGCCGGCGCCCGGCTCGGCGACCTCGAGTTCGTGCAGTTCCACCCGACCGCGCTGGCGGTGCCGGGCAGCGTCGCCGATGCGCCGCTGCGGCTGGTCAGCGAGGCGGTGCGCGGCGAGGGAGCGACTCTGATCGACGAGACCGGCGCGCGTTTCATGGAGTCCGAGCTGGCGCCGCGCGACGTGGTGTCGCGGGCGGTCTGGCGCCATCTGGGCGCCGGCCATGCCGTGTTCCTGGATGCGCGCACGGCGTTGGGCGACCGCTTCGAGCGCCGGTTTCCGGGCATCGCCGCCCGCTGCCGCGAGCGTGGCATCGATCCGGCGACCATGCCGATCCCGGTGCGGCCGGCGGCGCACTACCACATGGGCGGCCTGATGGTGGATGCGGACGGGCGCAGCTCGGTCCCCGGGTTGTATGCCTGCGGCGAGGTCGCCTGCACCGGGCTGCACGGCGCCAACCGGCTGGCCAGCAACTCGCTGCTGGAGGCCGCGGTCGGCGCGGTGGCGGTGGCGGCCGCGATCGGCCGGGAGGTGGCGCGGGAGGCGTCCGCCGAACTGCCGGCGGGGGTCCCACCGGCGGCACGGCCGAGCACGCTGGCGTTGGTGCGGCAGACGATGGCGTACGCGGCTGGAGTGCTGCGGGACCAGGCTGGGCTCGAGGCCGCGGTCGGCACGCTGGCGCCGCTGGCCGACGCCGATGACGCGGCGCTGATCGGGCTGCTGCTGTGCCTGTCGGCGCTGGATCGTCGCGAGAGCCGCGGCGGCCATTATCGCACCGACCATCCCGGGCGCGCGGCGAACGCGGTGCGCACGACGATCACCCTCGGCGAAGCGAGGGCCCGGCTGCTACGGCCGGAGCTGAGGCTGGCGTCGTGACCGGCGTCGTGACCGGCGTGGTGACCGGCGTGGTGCCGCTGCCCGACCTGATGCTGGAGCCGCTGGTGCGGGCGGCGCTGCTGGAGGATCTCGGCCGGGCCGGCGACGTCACCACGAACGCGATCGTGCCGGACACACTGCGTACCCGATGCGTGCTGCGCGCGCGAGAGCCCGGGGTGGTGGCTGGCATCGATCTGGCCCGACTGGCCTTCGCGCTGGTCGACCCGCGGCTGCAGGTGATCGTGCATCGTCCGGATGGCGCTGCCATCGTGCCGGGGGATCGCATCGCCACGGTCGAAGGCCCGGCGCGCGGCGTGCTGACGGCGGAGCGGGTGGCGCTGAACTACCTGTCGCACCTGAGCGGGATCGCCTCCGCGACGGCGCGCGTGGTGCGGGCGGTCGAGGGCACGCGGACGCGGATCTGCTGCACCCGCAAGACCATCCCGGGGTTGCGCGCCCTGCAGAAGTACGCCGTCCGGGTCGGCGGCGGCGCCAACCACCGCTTCGGCCTTGATGACGCCGTGCTGATCAAGGACAACCACATCGCCATCGCCGGCGGCGTGGCGGTGGCGATCGAGCGGGCGCGGCAGGCGATCGGCCACCTGGTGAAGATCGAGGTCGAGGTCGACACGCTGGCGCAGCTCGCCGAGGCGCTGCCGCTGCGGCCGGACGCGGTGCTGCTCGACAACATGGGGCCGGACCTGCTGGCGCAGGCGGTGTCGATGATTGGCGGGCGGGCCGTGTCGGAGGCATCCGGGCGGGTGACGCCCGACACGGCGCCGGCGCTGGCGGCCACCGGCGTCGACCTGATCTCGATCGGCTGGCTAACGCACTCGGTGTCGGTGCTCGACATCGGGCTGGATCACGACGCCTAGCCTGTCCATCCCAATCTAATCGATCGTGTAATGAACGGATCGTGGCGCCATGGCGCTGCGAGGGCATCGAGCGTGCCCGAATCACCCGAGCTCATAATACTGATGAAGGCTTGACGCGCCGATTGGCGCGTGACGGCTCACGGTCATTAATAAGAAGTTATTCAACTTTCGCGTGTTGTATTTTTCTTATGTGACGGGTTTGGCGCCCGCACCATCGTCTCATCGTTCGAGATGTTATCAGCGTCCGCGGCCACGCCGCATTTTTTGGACCAACAATCACGCTTCCATCGGCAATCTTAAGCACAACTTAAGATTGCAGCCGTATCCCCGTGCCTGCTTCTCCCGCAACGACGTTCGACAGGACTATGAAGATGGGCGGCCGCGACGTGAAGATCCCGTTCCTCCGACCATCGCCGCCGCGGCTGAGCGGTCTGGCCAGCGAGCTGCAGGCGATCGAGCAGTCGCGGATCTTCACGAACTACGGGCCGACCAATGCGCGCTTCGAGCGCGCGCTGGAGGAGCAGCTGCTGAACGATGCAGGCGGCTGCGTCACCGTCTGCAACGCCACGATCGGGCTGATGATGGCGATGCGGGCGGTCATCGAGCGGCGGTCGGGTACGAGGTGGCCGCCGTCGCACCGCCGTCGCTATGCGCTGATGCCGTCCTTCACCTTCGCCGCCGCCGCCCAGGCCGCTGACTGGATCGGGCTCACGCCGCTGTTCTGCGACGTCGATCCCGACGATTGGAGTTCCAGTGCCGAGGCCGAAGAACGGCTGATCGCGTGCCACGGCGATGACATCGCCGTCATCGTGCCTTACGCAACGTTTGGAAACTGTGTCGATCTCGAGCGCTACGCACAGCTATCCGAGCGCACCGGGATCCCCGTCGTGATCGACGCGGCGGCGTCGCTGGGCAGCCTCGACGACCAGGGGCGCGGCTTCGGCGCCGGCTTTGCCTTCCCGGTCGTGTTCTCGATGCACGCCACCAAGATGTTCGCGACCGCGGAAGGCGGCGTCATCCATTGCGGCGATCGCGACCTGATCGAGATGCTGCGGACCATGGGCAATTTCGGCTTCGGCCTGCCCCGCTCTGCGACCATGCCGGGGCTGAATTCGAAGCTCAGCGAGATCGGCGCCCTTCTGGCGCTGGGTCGGCTGGGCGAGTTCGAAGCCATCGTGCGTCATCGCGACATGCTGGCCGATCGCTATCGCCAGCTGCTGCCGGATCACGTGTTCCAACGGATGCGGGGCCGCCGCTGCGCCTGCCAGTTCATGCCGATCCTGCCGCCGGCCAACTTCGAGGACCGTCGCGACGAGATCATCGCGGCACTGGGCGCCGATGGCATCGGCGCTGCCGCCTACTTCTCGCCGCACGTCGCCGAGCAGCCGTTCTTCCGGTCGCGCAGCATCTCGGACGACCTCTCGGTGACCGCTCACCTGTCGCATTCGATCCTGGCGCTGCCGCTGTGGGACGAGATGACCGCACGCACCGTCGAGGCGGTCTGCGAGGCGCTGCGGGCGGTCTATGGGCACCTTCGGCGCGGCGCCTTGCGGCACCTGCCGCTTCCGGACCTGGCGGCGCACGTCGCCGCGCAACCGATCGGCGCGATGTCGGTGTGCATGGCCGAGGTGCGACCGTCATGAGAGGCGAGGCCGCATCGGCGCACGTCGGGGTCCTCGTGGTCGGCGGCGGTCCCGCCGGCCTGGCGCCGCTGCTCGCGGCATCGGCGCGCGGGCTGTTGCCGGAACTGCTGTCGCACGGGCTGGTGGTGGTGGAGCGGTCGGACCGGATCGGCGATGGCCGCCTGGGCGGCTACGTGATCAATTCCGACAGCTCGGCACAGACCTTCCTGTCCTGCCTGAGCGGTCAGCACGACTCGCGGATCGCCGACCTGGCCAGCCACCCGGTGGCGCTCGAGATCGCCCGCTTCGGCGGCGAGACCGTGCCGCTGGCCCTGGTCGGCACGCTGCTGCGTCTGGTTGGCGCAGCACTTGCCGACATCATCGCCGAGGCGCCGGCTGGGCGGGTGATGACCGGATACGAGGCGGTCGGTACGCGGGAGCGGGCGGACGGACGCTGGGCGACCCGGCTGCGCCGTCTCGCGGACGGGGAGATCACCGAGATCGTCTCCCGGACGATCGTGATCGCGACCGGCGGCCAGCAGTCCGATAGCTGGCTGGTGCGGACGCAGATCGGCGGTCAGCCGCTGCTGCCGGCCTATGGCGATCGGCTGCTGCACTCCGACCATGCGATGACGGAAGACGGGCTGGCCGACATCGCCAGGCGGCTTTCGGCGGTGCCGGCGCCGAAGGTCGCGGTGATCGGCGGCGCTAGCAGTGCGATCGCCTGCCTGCGCGTGTTGCTGGAGCCGGATCGGCTGCCGCCCGATGCCGCCATCACGCTGATGCACCGCAGCCGCCTCACCTTGTTCTACCCATCCGCCGAGGCGGCGATGGCCGATGGTTATACGGCGTTCGGGCTCGACGACATCTGCCCCGTCAGCGGCTTCGTGTTCCGCTTCGGCGGCCTGCGCTTCGACAGCCGCTCCCTGGCCCGGCAGCTGCTGGGCCTGGACGCTGACGCCGCCGATGCACGGCTGCATCTGCACCCGTTGCAGTCGGCGGACGGCGTCGTGACGCACGAGATGGCCGAGGCCTGGGGCCACGACCGACGCGTCCTCGATCAGGCGGACCTGATCGTCTGCTGCGTCGGCTACCGCCCCCGTGGCCTGCCGATCCGCGACGTCGACGGCAGCCCGCTGCCGCTCGCCATGCACCGGCCCGGCGGCGTGCTCGCGGGACCTGGCTGCGAAGTGCTCGATGCCGCCGACGAGCCGGTCGACGGCCTGTTCGCGATCGGTCTGGCAGCCGGCTTCCGGCCCGGCAAGGCCATGGGCGGCGAGCCGTCGTTCCGGGGTCAGATCAACGGGCTCTGGCTTTGGCAGAACGATACCGGGTTGCTGCTCGCCGAGCGGCTGCTCGCCATCCTGAGGCTGCAGCCTGACCTAGCGATGGCGATCCGCCCGGCCGCGGACGATGGCGAGCAACGCGGGATCGCAGCCGCATAGCGTGATCGGCGGCGTCGCATGGCGGCAGCGGCCGGGTCGGGCTCATCGGAGCATCGCAGGCCATGTGCCGCACCACGGAGCCGCAGCTTCCCCTCCCACGGCGGCGAGGCACAGAGGCCAGGCAGGGTGGCCGTCGATGACCGTCATCCGCCCCCGCGACGCAACCCAGAGGATGATCCGATCGCTTAGGCTCACGGATCATCCTCTAGCTTGTTGTTTTG
>CALMVO010000096.1 GCA_937873205.1 uncultured Acetobacteraceae bacterium | reverse complement strand
GTGAAGATCTCGGTGAACGCCCTATAATAAAAAAAAATTAGCCTGCTGGCGGCGATCGAGCAGGCCTCGCCCTCGATGCTGATCGACGACCTGCAGCTGCACGGCTCCCGGATCCAGCTGCTTCAGAGTGCGCCGATCGAGGGCTCCCTCACGGTGCTGGCGTTCCGGCGCGGCACCGGCACGGGAGGCGGCGGGGTGCCGTCCGACGGCGACGTCGAAGGCGGGGCCGAGGGCGGGGACCCGTGAGCGGCCTCGACCGACGGGCCGCGTCGGCCGGATCAGCCGGCGTCCGGCTGCGTCCGCTGCTGTGGCTGGCCGCCGGATGCGCGTGCGTGCTAGTCGCAGCGCTGGGGCTCGAATACCACTCGGCCGTGAAGCGGGAGACGCGCCTGGCTCACTCACTTTCGGCGCCGCGCGCCGTGCCGTCGATGGGCGCGGCCGGCACCGCCCGCTCCGGCCAGGCCTCGCCGGCGCCCGACCTCGTGGAGGGGTGGAGCCGCACGGCGCTGGCGCGGCCGCTGTTCAGCCGCTGGCGGGGGCCGATGACCAGGGCGGTCTCGGGACCCAGCCAGCCGGGGCTGGCCGGCATCATCGTCGGACCCGGCGGCGCCCGCGCCATCTTCGCCGGTGACGGCAGCGCCCGCGGCACCGTCGCCGCGGTCGGGCAGCAGGCCGGCGACTGGAAGGTGCTGGCCATCTCGGCCGACACCGTCCAGGTGACCGGGCCGAACGGCACCCACACGCTGCGCCCGTCGCGCAACCCCGGCGGCGCCGAGCCGGCCAGCCCGATCCCGCCCGAACATCCCTCGATCCTCGACCTGCTGCGGTCCCGGACGCTCAACGTCGGCCCGTTCGGGCAGCAGCCCGGCGGCAGCCCCTTCGTCGGCGGCGCGCCGCAATGACCCGATCCGCCCTCTGGCCCAAGCTGCGGACCTCGGCCGCGCTCCCCGTGGCGCTGCTCTCGCTATTCGGCTGCAACCACGACGAGCAGCCGGTGATCCGGCCGCTGCCGCCGCTGCAGGGCGACACCGCGGCCGCGCAGCCGCGCATCGACGGCGACATCGGCACCACCGACCAGCTCTCCTCGCCCCGGATCAGCTACGGCCGCAACCGCGAGCCCGCGGTGCGCACGGCGGTGCGGCCCGAGGGCGACGGCACCGTCAGCCTCGACTTCGCCGACACCGACATCCGCGACGCGGTGGCGCAGATCCTGGGCGGCATGCTGCACGTCACCTACACCATCGATCCGGCGGTGAAGGGGATGGTCACGCTGCACACCGCCGCCCCGCTGGCACCGTCTCAGCTGCTGTCCACCCTGCAGCTGCTGCTGGCGCAGGTCGGCGCCACCCTCTACCAGACCAACGGCGTCTACCGCGTCGTGGCCGCCGCCAACGCGCCCAGCACGGGGGCGCCGGGCAGCGCCGCCGCCGCCGGCGCGCCGCCGGTGCTGGCCAGCGGCGACGCCTTTGCCGGCAGCGCGCTGGTGCCGCTGACCTATGCCGGCGCCGAGGACCTGGCCAAGGCGCTGCAGCCGTTCGTGCAGTCCGGCGCCCGCATCACCGCGGCGCAGGGCGCCAACGCGCTGCTGGTGAGCGGCGACCCGCAGGTGCGGGGCACGCTGGTGTCGCTGATCCGTGCGTTCGACATCGATGCGCTGGCCGGGCAGTCCTACGCGCTGCTGCCGGTCGATGCCGGCAGCGCCAAGGACATCGCCACCTCTCTGCAAGACGCGCTCAAGGGCCGCGGCGGCGCACTGTCGCAGGTGGTGCGGGTGGTGCCGATGGCCCGCGTCGACGCCGTGCTGGTGATCGCCAACGCGCCGCAATACATCAACGACGCCCGCCGGCTGTTCGGGCTGATCGAGCAGGTCCGGCGGACCACGGTGCGCTCCTGGCACGTCTACTATCTTCAGAATAGCCACGCCAACGACGCCGCGTACGTGCTGCAGCAGGCCTTTACCCCGAGCGACGTCACCGCGCAGCCGACCCCGGCGCTGCAGCCGGCGCAGGGCGGGCAGCAGGGTATCGGCGGCAGCACGGGCGGCGGGCTCGGCACCGGCAGCGGGCTGGGCTCCACGGGCGGGATCGGCTCCAGCGGCGGGTCGGGCTCGACCGGCGGGCTCGGCTCCAGCGGCGGCCTCGGGTCCAGCGGCGGGCTCGGCTCGGCCGGCGGGCTCGGCACTGGGCAGGGCGGCACCTCCACCACCGGCGCCGCCAGCGGCCAGGCGGCGGGTGCCAACCCGCTACTGGGCGGCCTCGGCGGCGGCGAGGGCGGCGGCGCCGAGGCCCGCACCATGCGGATCATCCCGAACCCGCAGAACAACGCGCTCCTGGTCTATGCGACCGCACAGGAGAACGATACCATCGGCCAGATGCTGCGCAAGATCGACATCCTGCCGCTGCAGGTGCGCATCGACGCGGTGATCGCCGAGGTGCAGCTGGACGATGCGCTCCAGTACGGCACCCAGTTCTTCTTCAAGTCGGGCGGGATCAACGGCGTCCTCAGCACCGCCTCGCAATCCGTCACCGGCACTCTGGCGACCGCCGCCTTCAACACCACGCTTCCGGGCTTCATCATCGGCAGCGCGTCCGGCAACGGCGGCGCCCCGTTCGCGATCAACGCGCTGCAGGCGGTCACCACCGTGCACGTGCTGTCCTCGCCGGAGCTGCTGGTGCTCGACAACCAGACCGCGCAGCTGCAGGTCGGCCAGCTGGTGCCGATCCAGACCGGCCAGCAGACCAGCACGCTCGGCACCGGCTCGGTGTTCAACCAGGACACCTACCAGCCGACCGGCGTGATCCTGCAGGTGACGCCGCGGGTGAACGATGGCGGGCTGGTGACGCTCGACGTGTCGCAGCAGGTGAGCTCGGTCGCCAGCCCGGCCACCAACACCATCACCAATCCCACCTTCAACAACCAGTCGGTGATCTCGCGCATCGTCGTGCAGGACGGCCAGACCGCCGGCCTCGCCGGGCTGATCACCGACACCTCGACCCGGGCCAATAGCGGCATTCCCTGGCTCAAGGACATCCCGGTGCTGGGCCTGCTGGCCGGCAACCAAAACAACAGCCGCGTGCGCACCGAGCTGCTGATCCTGATCACGCCGCATGTGGAGCACGACCAGCGCGACGCGCGCGCGCTGACCGAGGACCTGCGCGACAGCCTGGTGAACGCCGCCGCGGTGCCTGAAGAGCTGGGGCCGCAGCGCCAGACCGGCAGCTCGGACCCGCAGCGTCGACTCCGCGACGACGTCGGGCTCGGTCCCTGATCCTCGTCGCACCGGGGAAAGGGCGGCGCGAGCGCGGCTTCGCGCTCCTGATCGTGCTCTGGACCCTGGTGATGGTCTCGCTGCTGGTGACTGCGATCACCGCCGCCGGCAGCTCCCGCTTGCGCCAGGCGGGCGACCTCCGGCGTAACGCGCAGCTCGACGCCGAGGCCGCCGGCGGGGTGCAGGAGGCGATGTTCCACCTGCTCGACACCGGCCGCGACCACTGGCCGGCCGACGGCAGCACGCACCAGGTGCGGGAGGCCGGCGGCCGCCTGCTGCTCCGCATCGACAGCGAGACCGGCAAAGTGAACCTCAACAGCGCCTCGCCCGACCTGCTGGCCGGCCTGCTACAGGCCGTCGGCGCCGACAGCCGGCAGGCCGCCGCCATCGCCACCGCCATCGTCGCCTGGCGCTTCCCGCGCTCGCAGGGCACCAGCGATCCGGCGGCCGGCCCCGGCTATCAGTCGCCTGGGGCGCCGTTCGAGTCGATCGCCGAGCTGGGGCTGGTGCCCGGGATGACGCCGGCGCTGCTGGCGGTGCTGGCGCCGCACCTGACGCTCTACCACAACGGCGATCCGGACCTGGCCTCGGCCGACCCGGTGGTGCTGCGGGCGATCGAGCTCGCCGCCGGTCCCGCCGTGGGCGATACCGGCGCGACCGGCGGGCCGCCGCCCCCCCGCGACGAGAGCCTGGTCGCCGTCACCGCGACCGCGGAGGACACGGCCGGGCACCGCTCGATGCGGCGCGCCATCGTGCTCACCAGCACCGGCGAGACCAAGGACCATCGGCCGTTCCGGATCATGCAGTGGGATCCGCTGTCCGGCTGAGATCCGCCCCGGCATGGACCTCGACCGGCCTTTGCTCTAACGGCAGCGGGGCGACCAGACGAAGACAGGCTGCCCATGCGGACCGCACTCATCACCGGCATCACCGGCCAGGACGGCGCCTACCTGGCGGCCCTGCTGCTCGAGAAGGAGTACCGCGTCGTCGGCATGGCACGCCGCTCGGCCTCCGCCGACATGGTCAGCGCCCGGCTGCGCTGGCTCGGCGTGCTGGACCGCATCGAGCTGGTCGACGGCGACCTGCTCGACCTGTCGTCGCTGATCCGCATCGTGCAGCAGGTCGAGCCGGACGAGGTCTACAACCTGGCCGCGCAGAGCTTCGTCGCCGCCTCCTGGCAGCAGCCGCTGCTGACCGGGCAGGCCACCGGCATCGGGGCCGCCAACATGCTGGAGGCGGTGCGGCTGGCGCGGCCGCAGGCGCGCTTCTACCAAGCCTCGTCGTCGGAGATGTACGGCCTGATCCAGGAGCGGGTGCAGACGGAGCGGACACCGTTCTATCCGCGCTCGCCCTATGCGGTCGCCAAGCTCTACGCGCACTGGATGACGGTGAACTACCGCGAGAGCTTCGGCCTGCACGCCTCGTCCGGCATCCTGTTCAACCATGAGAGCCCGCTGCGCGGCATCGAGTTCGTGACCCGCAAGGTCACCGACGGCGTCGCCCGCATCAAGCTCGGCCTCGCCAACCAGCTGCCGCTCGGCAACCTCGACGCCACCCGCGACTGGGGCCACGCGCGCGACTACGTGCAGGCGATGTGGCTGATGCTGCAGCAGGACGCGGCGGACGACTACGTGGTCGCCACCGGCCGCACCACCTCGATCCGCGAGCTGTGCCGGCTCGCCTTCTCGCAGGCAGGGCTCGACTACGAGGAGCACGTCGTGACCCGCTCCGACCTGATCCGGCCGGCCGAGGTCGACGTGCTGCTGGGAGATGCCGGCAAGGCGCGGACGGTGCTGGGCTGGCAAGCCGAGACCAGCCTCGAGGACATGATCGCGGAGATGGTCGAGGCCGACCTGCGGCGCCACCGCGAGCGGGCCGGTGCCGGCCGACCGCCGGCGGCGGGCTGAGGCACCCGACGCCGGTGTCCGTCCGGCGCATCCTGGTCACCGGCCTCGCCGGCTTCGCCGGCCGGCACCTGGCGCCGGCGGTGGCAGAGGAGCTGCCCGAGGCGGAACTGCTGGAACTGGGCTGCGACCTCACCGAGACCGACGCGGTGCGCGACGCCGTGACCCGCCTGCGTCCCGATGCCTGCCTGCACCTGGCGGCGATCGCGGCGATCCCGGTCGCCCGCGCCGACCCCGACCGCGCCTGGATGGTCAATTTGCACGGCACGCTCGGGCTGGCGCGGGCGTGCCGCGACATCGTCCCCGCCGCGCCGTTCCTCTACGTGTCCAGCGCCGACGCCTACGGCGCCTCGTTCCGGCTGGAGCGCTCACTGGACGAGACCGCGCCGCTTTCGCCGATCAACACCTACGGCGCCACCAAGGCCGCCGCCGACCTCGCGATCGCCGCGATGGCGGCCGAGGGCCTGCGCGCCCTCCGGCTGCGGCCGTTCAACCATGCCGGCCCCGGCCAGGCGGCCGACTTCGCGATCCCGGCCTTCGCCCGCCAGATCGCGCTGATCCGCGCCGGCCGCCAGGAGCCGGTGCTGCGAACCGGCAACCTGGACGCCTTCCGCGACTTCCTCGACGTGCGCGACGTATGCGCCGCCTACGCGCTCTGCCTGCGCCACGCCGACCGTTTCGAGTCGGGCACCATCCTCAACATCGCGTCGGGCACCGCGCGGCGCATCGGCGACGTGCTGGCCGGGCTGCTGGCGGTGTCGGACCTGGCCGTCCACATCGAGCACGACGCCGCTCGCGCGCGGCCGACCGACATTACGCTGGCGATCGGCGACGCCCGCCGGCTGCGCGACCGGCTCGGGTGGCGACCGCGGGTCGCCTGGCTGCGGACGCTCCGCGACGTGCTCGACGACTGGACGCTGCGGATCGCCGAGGAGTGCTGACCCCCGTGGGCCAAGGAGCCGCCATGGCCACCATCGCCGACCGCCTGACCGAGCGGCTGTTCCGCTACCTCGCCGTCACCAGCCAGAGCGACGCCGCCGCCACCACGCTCCCCAGCACGCCGGGCCAGCACGAGTTGGCGCGCCTGCTCGACGCCGAGCTGGCCGCGCTGGGCCTCGTCGACATCCATCGCGACGAGGGCGCCATCCTTACCGCGCGGCTGCCCGGCAATAGCCCCGACGCGCCGCGGATCGGCTTCTGCGCCCACCTGGATACCGTCGATGTCGGGCTGTCGCCGCACATCCGCCCGCACCTGGTGCGCTTCGACGGCGGCGATCTCTGCCTGAACCCCGAGCGCGACATCTGGCTGCGGACCGCGGCGCACCCGGAGATCCTGCCCTATGCCGGGCAGGACGTGATCGTCACCGACGGCACCAGCGTGCTGGGCGCCGACAACAAGGCGGCCCTCGCCGTGGTGATGACGCTGCTGGAGCGTCTGGTCGAGGTGCCGTCGCCGCGCGGCGACATCTGTGTCGCCTTCGTGCCGGACGAGGAGATCGGCCTGCGCGGGGCAAAAGCGCTGCCGCTGCAGCGTTTTCCCGTGGACTTCGCCTACACCATCGATTGCTGCGCCGAGGGCGAGTTCGTCGTCGAGACCTTCAACGCGGCGCAGGCACGCATCACCATCGAGGGCGTGACCGCGCACCCGATGTCGGCCAAGGGGGTGCTGGTCAACCCGATCCTGGTCGCCGCCGACCTCGTCGCCCGCTTCGATCCGCGCGATACCCCGGAGCACACCGAGGGCCGCCAGGGCTATTGCTGGGTGAACGGCCTGGTCGCGGACGCCGCCACGGCCAGCCTCGCGATCTCGATCCGCGACCACGACGATGCGCAGTTCGCGCGGCGCAAGGTGCAGGTGGCCGAGGCCGTCGCCGCCACGGCGGCCGCCCATCCGCGGGCGCGGATCGCCTGCGAGATCAACGACACCTACGCCAACATCGCCTCCTGCCTCGGCGACGACCGGCGCTGTGTCGAGCTGATGCAAGCGGCGTTCGACACGCTGGACATCGTGCCGAAGGTGATCGCCATGCGCGGCGGCACCGACGGCTCGGCGCTGTCGGCGCGCGGCATCCCGACGCCGAACTACTTCACCGGCGCGCATAATTTCCACTCCGAGTTCGAGTTCCTGCCGGTGCCGGCCTTCGTGCGATCCTACGAGGTCACCGCGCGCATCGTCGCCCTCGCGGCCGCTGGATGACGCGACCGCAAAGCCACGGCGGCCGGCAGCAAAGTCGTTTCCCGGCAATTTGTTAGGCGTTCGTTCACGGAACCGGTGCAGCATCGGCATGTCTCCAAAAGGAGCTGACATGAACCCGTTCCTGCTCATTCCCGCCAAGCCCGCCGCGAACGACCTTATGCCGGCGGACGAGGGCAAGTCGTCGCTGCGCATGATGCGGCTGCACGAGGACCTGACCGCGCTGGCGACCTCGATCGACACCGGCGGCTGGGCCAGCATCACGATCGTGCAGACGCCGGACCGGCTCCAGGTCTCCGGCCAGGGCAGCGGCGAGACCGTGACGCCGCTGCTGGCGATGGCGCTGCTGGCCGACCTGGAACGGACCATCGCCGCGGCCGAGAAGGTGCGCGCCAGCCTGCCGCCGGCGTGGCGGGAGCGGCTGATCGGATGAAGGCCAGGGCTCTGCCCTGACAGCGCCCGAGGGCCGCAGCCGTTGAAACCCATCTATGAAGCGGTTCCCAAAGGCGAGCCTTTGGCGGGGTCCAGGGGCAGAGCCCCTGGCCTTCCCTTATAAGGGCCCCATGCCACGCACCCTCCTGCTCAAGAACGCCACCCTGTTGCTGACCATGGACCCCGCACGCCGCGAGATCCCGGGCGGCTTCGTGCTGATCGAGGACCGCTGCATCCGCGACCTGGGACCGCCGGAGCGGCAGCCCGACGGCGCCGACGAGATCATCGACCTCTCGGGTCATCTGCTGATGCCAGGCCTGGTCAACACTCACCACCACATGTTCCAGAGCCTGACCCGCGCGGTACCGGCCGCCCAGGACGCGCTGCTGTTCGACTGGCTGCGGGCGCTCTACCCGATCTGGTCCCGGATCACGCCTGAGATGATCGGGGTTTCGACCCAGCTGGCGATGGTCGAGCTGATGCTGTCCGGCTGCACCACCTCCAGCGACCACCTCTATCTGTTCCCGAACGGCGTGCGGCTCGAGGACCAGCTCGAGGCGGCGGAGCGCATCGGGCTGCGTTTCCACGCCGCCCGCGGTGCCATGAGCGTGGGCGAGAGCCAGGGCGGCCTGCCGCCCGACAGCTTGACCGAGGCCGAGCCCGCCATCCTGCGCGACACCAGGCGCGTGATCGAGGCGTTCCATGACCCGACGCGGTTCTCGATGCGCCGGATCGTCGTCGCGCCCTGTTCGCCCTTCTCGGTCAGCCCGGGCCTGATGCGCGACTCGGCCGCGCTGGCCCGTGCCACCGGAACCCGGCTGCACACCCACCTGGCCGAGACCGACACCGACGTCGCCTACAGCCGGCAGCATTTCGGCATGACCCCGGCCGACTACGCCGATTCGGTCGGCTGGCTCGGGCCCGACGTCTGGCATGCGCACTGCGTGAAGCTGGATCCTGGCGGGCTGGCGGCGTTCGGCCGCACGGGGACCGGCGTTGCGCACTGCCCCTGCTCCAACATGCGGTTGGCGTCCGGCATCGCGCCGATGCGGCGCATGGCGGCGCATGGCATCGCCGTGGGGCTCGGCGTCGACGGCTCGGCCTCGAACGACGGCGGCGACCTGCTGGCCGAGGCGCGCCAGGCAATGCTGCTCTCTCGAGTGCTGCACGATCCGGCCGACGGCGCCCTGACCGGCGCCCGCGACGCGCTCGAGCTGGCAACGCTGGGTGGCGCCCGCGTGCTCGGGCGTGATGATATCGGCGCCCTCGCCCCCGACATGGCGGCCGATGTCATCGCCTTCGACCTGCGCCGTCCGGCCTATGCCGGGGCGTTGCACGATCCGGTCGCGGCCCTGCTGTTCTGCGCGCCGCAGCCGGTCTCGCTCAGCATCATCAATGGCCGGGTGGTGGTGCGCGACGGCGTGCTGGCGACGATCGAGCTGCCGGTGCTGACGGAACGGCATAACGCGCTGTCGCGAGCGCTTCTGACAAACTGAATGAAGGCCAGGGGCTCTGCCTCTTGACCCCACCGGGGCCGGCTGACCCGGACCCGCGTCAGGAAGGCTGACGGTTGGCCCGGAGGCTGCGGAACGACACCAGCTTGCGCTGCCGATCGTCCCACAGCGCAAGCCGAGGGCACTTCAGGCTGGCGCGGAGCGTCAGGCGCGGCACCGCCTGCAGGGCCGGATTGGCCTCGTGGCACGCGCGCAGCCGGTAGTTGGGGATGCGGCTCGACAAATGGTGGATATGGTGGAAGCCGATATTGCCGGTCAGCCAGTGCAGCACGCGCGGCAGGTCGTAGAAGGACGAGCCCTGCAGCGCCGCGGTATCGAACTCCCAGGTAGGCTTCGGCTGCCAGTAGGCGTCCTCGAACTGGTGCTGCACGTAGAACAGCCAGATGCCGATGGTCGCAGCCAGCAGGATGACCGGCAGCCAGCCGAGCAGCAGCGGCAGCGGGCCCAGGGTGAGGATCAGGATCAGCGCCCCAGCCAACAGGCCGAGGTCGGTGCCGAGCACGCTCAGCCACTCCCGCCAGCGTCGGCGCGGGCTGCCGCTCGGGAAACGCTGGGTGATCAGGAACAGCCAAGCCGGGCCGATCCCGAACATCACCGCCGGATGCCGATAGAGGCGATAGCCCAGACGCCTGTGTGCCGGTAGGGCGTTGTATTCGTCGAGGGTCAGCGTCGTCACGTCGCCGACGCCGCGCCGGTCCAGGTTGCCGCTGCCGGCATGATGGACCGCATGGCTGCCGCGCCAGAACCGGTAGGGCGTGACCGTCAGCACACCGAGCGCGCCGCCGAGCAGGTCGTTGGCCCAGCGCGCCGGAAAGAACGAGCCATGGCCGCAATCGTGCTGGAACATGAACATCCGCACCAGCAGGAAGGCCGCCACCGGCACCAGCAACAGCACCCACCAGACGCCCCAGTGCAGCCCGCCCAGGATCGTCGCCATCACCAGCGCGAACGGCAGGACCGTGGTCGCGAGCTGGAAGCTGGCGGTCCAGCCGTCCGGCTTCAGGTAGGGCGCCACCATGGAGCGCCATGAGGCCGCCTGCGAGGGCAGGACAGCCGCCTCGGATTTCGATTTTTGCATGAGGGACTTTGGCACACTGGTTTCGGGGGGCTGGAGACGCACCGGTGTCGAACGTCAGCCTAGCCCGAACGTCGCTCCCTGTCTGCCGATTACAGCCACCGGATATGTGAACGATCGGTAAAGGCGGTCTCGCCGTGGTGGGCGGCAGCGATGCGCAGGTCGAGGATGCGGCCGAGACCGGGGTGGAGCATGAAGTGGTCTGCCCGGGGTCGGTCCGCGGAGTGGTGCAGATGCCCGGCGTCCGGCGCAGTGCGATAGGCGTGACGGGCGATCAACGCCGCCGGCCTTGCTTTGCGCGGCGACGGGCGACACATCGTGTCCTTGGACGCGGCGATCGGAGCATGTGCCGGAGCGGCCAGGGCACGCGCTCCGAGTAGTAAGGAGATCCGTCTCGCGGGCCCGGCGGCGATCGCCAGCGAGGTGCTTGCCGCGAACCGCGTCGAATTCTGAGAGGACCCCCGGCCATGTCAGACTTCTTTACCCGCACCCTCTCGGACGACCCGCTGATCGCACGGGCCCTGCAGGGCGAGCTGCGGCGCCAGGACGAGGGAATCGAGCTGATCGCCAGCGAGAACATCGTCTCGCCGGCGGTACTGGCCGCCCAGGGCTCGGTGCTCACCAACAAATACGCCGAGGGCTATCCTGGGCGCCGCTACTACGGCGGCTGCGCCGAGGCCGACATCGTCGAGACCGCGGCGATCGAGCGCGCCACCCGGCTGTTCGGCTGCGGCTATGCCAACGTGCAGCCGCATTCGGGCGCCCAGGCCAACACCGCGGTGATGCTGGCGCTGTTGAAGCCGGGCGAGACGTTCCTCGGCATGGCGATCGACGCCGGCGGCCACCTGACCCACGGCGCCAAGCCGACGGTGTCGGCGAAATGGTTCAACGCGGTCCAGTACGGCGTGCGGCGGGAGGACGGGCTGCTCGACTACGAGCAGGTCGAACGGCTGGCGCGCGAGCACCTCCCGAAGCTGATCATCGCCGGCGGCTCGGCGATCCCGCGCCGAATCGACTTCGCCCGCTTCCGGGCGATCGCCGATGCGGTCGGCGCGCTCCTGATGGTGGACATGGCGCACTTCTCCGGCCTGGTCGCAGGCCTCGCCCACCCGAGCCCGTTCCCGCACGCCCACGTCGTCACAACCACCACGCACAAGACGCTGCGCGGCCCGCGCGGCGGCATGATCCTGACTGATGACGAGGCGCTGGCGAAGCGGTTCAACTCGGCCGTGTTCCCCGGCACCCAGGGCGGCCCGCTGATGCACGTGATCGCCGCCAAGGCAGTCGCGTTCGCCGAGGCGCTGCGCCCCGACTTCCGCGAGTATGCGGCGCAGGTGGTGGCGAATGCGCAGGCGCTGGGCGAGGCGCTGGTGGCGCGCGGCCACGATCTGGTCACCGGCGGCACCGACACGCACCTGGTGCTGCTCGACCTGCGCCGGGCTGGACTCACGGGCAAGGCCGCGGAGGGTTCGCTGGAGCGCGCCGGCCTCACCTGCAATAAGAACGGCATCCCGTACGATCCGCTGCCGCCGGCGCAGACCAGCGGCATCCGCCTGGGCTCGCCCGCCGCCACCACGCGCGGCTTCCGCGAGGCCGAGTTCCGGCAGGTCGCCGGCCTGATTGCCGATGTGCTGGAGGGGCTGCGCCGCAACCCCGAGGATAACGGTGTGGCCGAGGCGGCAGCCCGCGAGCAGGTGCGGGCACTCTGCGCCCGCCATCCGCTCTATCCGGCACGCGTCGCCCGGGCGGCCTAGTCGTGGGCGAGGTCGTGGGGGAGCCGGCGGGAGGGATTGCCCCCGTTGGCCCGGCGATACTGGCGCCGGCCGCCGCCGCCCGCACGCCGCTGCACGCCCTCCACCTGGAGCTATGCGCCCGGATGGTGCCGTTCGCCGGCTACGACATGCCGCTGCAGTACTCCGCCGGCATCGTGGCCGAGCACCTGCATGTGCGCACCGCGTGCGGGCTGTTCGACGTGTCGCACATGGGCCAGGTGCTGCTGCGGCCGCGCTCGGGCGACGTTCGCGACGCCGCCCTGGCGCTGGAGCGACTGGTGCCGGCGGACATCGCCTCGCTGCTGCCGGGCCGGCAGCGCTATGCCCTCTTCACCGACGCGTCGGGCGGCATCCTCGACGACCTCATCGTCGGCAACCTGGGCGACTCGCTGTTCCTGGTGGTGAACGCGGCCTGCAAGGCATCCGACCTCGCGCACCTGCAGCGGCACCTGGACGACGCCTGCATCGTCGAGCCGCTGGCCGACCGCGCGCTGGTCGCCGTGCAGGGGCCGGGCGCCGAGGCGGTGCTGTCCGCGCTGGCACCGGATGTCGCCGGCATGCGGTTCATGGATCTGCGCCGGATCGACATCGATGGCCATGGCTGCACCGTCTCGCGCTCGGGCTACACGGGAGAAGACGGCTACGAGATCGGCATGCCCGACGCCGCCGCCGCGCCGATCCTGCGCCGGCTGCTGCAAGCCCCGCCGGTGCGGCCGCTCGGCCTGGGCGCCCGCGAGAGCCTGCGCCTGGCGGC
>CALMVO010000095.1 GCA_937873205.1 uncultured Acetobacteraceae bacterium | reverse complement strand
CCGTGAATCACACCCCACCGCGTCGCTCCAAGAACTTTATGGGTCCGCGTCCTAGGGGCCCATTCCAATACGATTGACAGAAACAAGGCCATGACAGGCAGGCTCGGCTGTCTGGGATCGGCGAACGCGGCAGAGACCACTTCGTTCAGAAGGACAGGCCGGATGCCGTGATCGCGACCGCCTCGAAGATCATGGCGACGATGCATGCCGGCGAAGCCGGTCGTTGGCAGGCGCTGCCGGCATCGGATCAGGAACCGGCATCCGCCGTCGCAACCGACCTTCGCGCATTAATCTCCACCGTCGCGGTCGTCCCCGCCACGAGGCGCACCTGGGACGGTATCTGGTCGAGCTGGATTCGGACCGGAACCCGTTGCGCCAAGCGTACCCAAGTGAAGATCGGATCCACCATGGCGAGCCCGGCGGCATCGGACTGTGCGTTCACCGTCTGGATACCGCGCGCGACGCCCTCGACATGCCCGTGCAACAGCGGTCGGTAGCCCATCAGGTGGATGTCGGCGGGATCGCCATCCCGGATCCGTGCCAGCGCCGTTTCCTCGAAATAGGCGTCCACCCAGAACGAGCCCGCATCCACGACGGCGATGTCACGCTGGCCGATCGTCGCATAGTTGCCGACCCGCACTTCCAGGTTGGTCACCCAGCCATCCACCGGCGACCGCATCCGTGTCCGCTCCAGGTTCACCCGCGCCTGGGCCAAACGCGAGCGGGCCATCAGGACGGAGGCGTCCGCTTCGACCGCATTGGTTGCGTAAGTCTGCCTTTCTTCCTTGGAGGTCGACAGCGAGGTCAGTTCCTGTCGCCGTATGTCCTCCTGATGCTTATTCGCCGCGTCCGCGATCGCCTGTTTCAGCGCCGCCTCATCGGCGCTGACTGCGATCGCGTAGTCGGCCGGATCGATCACCACGAGCACGTCGCCCTTGTGCACGAACTGGTTGTCGCGCGCCCGGACCTCCACGACCCGTCCCGCCACCTCCGGCGCCATCGACACCACGTAGACGCGTACTCGGCCGTCGCGGGTCCAGGCCCAGCCAAGCCACGTGTTCCAGGCGATCCAGCCAAGGACGATGGCGAGCAGCACGCCTGCGAGCGTGAACGCCACCGGAAGCGTGCGCCAGGATCGTGCCGGATCGGCGCTGACGTCCAGCGTCCGTGTCCCGGACCGTCCGCTCCGGTTGCTCATGACAGATTTATCGCGAGCAGGACGACCATGGAGAAGACACTCACGAAGACCGAGAACATCAGCAGGGCCGGATGCCAGACCAGACGCAGCAGCGACAGGCGGGTCAGCAACGCCCGGAGCAGGAAGACCGAGCCCCACACGATGAGCAGGACGATAGCCCAGGGCGACACGTACACGCCGAAGACGTTCACCTCAGTGAGCGCCACGGTCCCCAGCTCCTATGATCGCGATCGGGGGTGATCCGGCTCCGCCATGGAGCGTATCGTCGCCCGAGCTGAAGGCCACCAACAGCTGCACGAAGCTTTGCGGCTCTGCGGCTTCCGGCATGCCTGAAGCCCGGGTGCGCATGCGGTCGCGCCACTGTGCCGGGGTCGGGCGCCAGATGGCCGCTCCAATCGCCGCGCAGTCGGCCGCCGCGGACGCCACCACGCGGCGTTCCCGGATCCGAAGCGGCACCGGCGGCCACACGCACAACGCGACCGCCGCGATTGCGCACCCGACCACGATGCCCGACGACGCGTTGTAGAAGCTGCCCGTGTCGTAGGTCATCTGGTTCGTCGGAGCCAGCAGCGGAATGAAGTTGATCATCGCCGGACCGATCAGTGCCAGCACCCGTGGGATCGTCGACAGCACTGCCAACGGTACCAGTACCAGCGACAGCACCGCCGCCAAGCCGCCGAAAGTCTGGAGTCGCGGCAGCACCGCGAAGTTCATGATGGCGGCCATCCCGGCCGCGAGGATGACTCCCATCGAGTATCCTGCGGCAGCGTCGGCGGCCTTCTCCTGCTGGGGGGCCATCAGCAGGACCGGAATGGCGGTCCAGGTGATCGCGCCGGGACCGTTCGGCCAGCGTGTCGCCATCCATAGGATCGTCGCGACGACGATGCTCGCATAGGCGCGTCCGGCATTGTTCAGCGCCGGAAGCGGATCGGCCGGTGCCGTCAGGGCGGGAGCGATCGCCGGATGTGGCCGGTCCGGATTGGCGAGCCACGCGGCGACTTCCAACGCGTCCGCCGCCGCGGCCAGCACCCGTGCCGCCCGGACGGCACGTGGAGCCGCCGCCGGCTCGCGCTCGGCCAAGTCCAGGAGCGCCAGCACTCCGGCCCGGCTGTCCGTGAGCAGGTGAGGCTGCACCACCGCCGTCACGTGGTCGCGCAGCCGTCCTGGCAGCGCCCTCCACAGCCGGCCCGGTGCCGGACCGTCGCCGCTGGACGCGCGCAGCCGCCAGATCCCGGCGTAGCACGCGAACAGCCCGTCTTGAGCGGTGCGCACCGAGGCGAGACGGAAGCGCCAGTGCGTTGCTTCGCCCGTGACCTGGTCGATGGTCTGCGCCACCGAAGCCAGGCGCGTCAGCCGATCGCGCGCTTCCGCCGCCGCCGGACAGCCGGGCCTGCCCGGGATTGATTCCGGGACGGCATCCAGAACCGTCAACAGGTCTGCCACCGCCTGCTCGGCCAGGGTCCGCAACGTTTCGGCTAGGCGCTGCCGGCTGTCGCCAAACTGCGTGGTCGCCAGAACCACGGTCGCGACGACGATGCCCAACTCGATCTCGGTGACGCGGGCCAATACGACGTCGAAGACGTGGTCCGGGGCGTTGATGACGTCGCCGGTGATGATCGCCGCCGAGTAGCCGGCGAGCATGGCACCGTAGCCGGCGAAGAAGGTTAGCCGGCTACCGACAAAGGCGCACAGCGCGCACCAGCCGGCGAAGCTAAGCGTGAAGCCGATCCGGTCCTGCGGGAAACAGGCGAACAGCACCACGGCCGCCGTGGCGCCGGCGATCGTGCCGGCCATACGGAACAGCGCCTTGCGCAACGCCGATCCCAGCACCGGTTGGCAGACGATGGCGGCGGTGGTGCCCGCCCAGTACGCCTTATCAAGTTCGAGTTCGAATGCGATCGCCAGCGCGATGCTCGCGGCCAACGCCGTTCGCAGGCCGAAGGGTATTCCCGCCCGGATTGCCTGCCACCAGGCCGATTTCGATCGGCGGGCGACCTCGCGCCCGAATCGCGACCGGATCCTGCTCAGCGGCCCGCTCATGTGCCCGCGCCCCAGATCCGGGCGGAAGGGCGAGCAACGGATGCGGTGGCTACGGCATCTCGATCCGCCGGACGGAGGATACCGGAGCCGAACCACATCCACCATGTCATCTCGGCGCGCACCTTGTTCCCGAGCCTGACGGCTCGCTCAGCCACCGGCAGCCGGAACGGCACCGCGTCCTCCCGTTGCGGAAGCGTGGGATACCGCGCGCACACATCGTCGTCCGCTCCGGTCGAGAACCAGGAGCACCCCGCCTGCCGGAAGCATGGGAGTCAGCACGACGGTCAATGTCTGCGACGGCTGAGAGGGAATCATCCCACCCTTGAGCGGGCCGGCCGATCCATGGAAGCCGAACAAGGTCGCCATGGTCAGGATCGCGATCGTGCCCAGCGGGGTTGGAGAGTTGGGAAACAGCGATGCAAATCATGACGGCGCCAGACGATCGAGAAGATGTCGGGGTAACCATTCGAAGCCGCGCTCGATCCGCCGCTTGTCGTCCTTGAGGGTGAACGCTCAGATCGAAACATGGTCGTAGAGATCGCCTATGCTCTCGACACGCAGCCGGTAGCCGAGCATCCCCCATCCGCGCCGGTCGCGACGACGGGCTCAAACCAGAACAAGCCATCCGATAGCGAGCGTGATGACACCGTTGCCGATCGCCGGTTTCACGGCACCGATGACGACCGCATCGGCGCTGTGTACGCTGGCGAACATGGGATCGGCGTCGATGTCCTGATCGATGCCGGGCTGGATCAGCCAGACGACTCATGAGGACGGGGGGAAGAGCAGGCCTTTCGGCCTGCTCTTCCAACCAAGGAAGCAGCGGACGACCACATGACAGTGCTTGTGCATGAAGAAGGCGATCAGATTGGCATACCGGAGCTGCACGACGAGTATCGCCGGGAACGTCGGCCAGGACCAACGCCGAGCCGCATAGGTACTCATCTGCTTCTTCTCATGCCACTCGTCCGACGCTGTCATCGATCAGCATTCCCCTACCCGGTTCGTGGGTGCGGCATGCCGCCGCGTGACGCGGACATGGCGGCCGACCCGCTTCCGGTCATCCCCGGATCCCCGCCCGTTTCCGCATAACCGTGACGCGACGGTCTAGGCCGCCCGCAACCCAGCCAAGCTGACCGTCTTGCCGTCCATTCCCCAGCTGTGCTCATCGATCTCGTGTATGGTCGTGAACAGCCTGGTCGTGCCTGCACCGATCCGATCGTGACGACCGATGATGGCGGCAGATTCGGTGATGAACATCTCACGCGAAGCATCATCAAGACCGCCCTTGAGCGCATACACGATGATGATGGTCGGTGGGGAGGCCGCTATCCCGCCGCCGCTGAAGAAATTCCCGGTCGGGACGTCCTGGAAGACGACCCAGACGCCGTTCCGGACCTTATCAGTATCAGCAAGTTTCTCACACGTCATGCCGAGCCGCGTCAGCTCCGCGGCGATCGTCAACCGGGCTTCGGCCCCGTATGCAGTTGCAGGTGCTTGAATGAAGATCTTCGGCATCGTCAGGGTTTCCCATGGCTCGAAGGCGTTGGTTATCGCGCGTGTCTAGGCGGATGCCGCCGCCTACCCGTTTTTCCTGTGACCATCCTGTCCGGCATCGCCACCTCGCTGAGCCGGTGCGGCAGCCCCATCGATTCACCGATCATGATCTCGGCCCAGCGCCAGCAGCCGACCCCCAAGACCGGCTGGAGGACGCCGACCCCGCTCGGCATGGCGGAGTCCAGAGGAACCCTCGCGATCAGATTGCCCGCGATCCCCGCGGCCGCAACCTCAAGCGGCGTGGTGGAAGATCGAGATGGCTTGCGATGTTGTCTGCCAACCCCGCGGCCACGGAACACCGGAGAGCAGGTGTGATCTCGAACGGGCCAGTCTTTCTCCCCTCGCATTCAGATGACTTCCATGACGACGCATCGGGAGCATGCCCTCATGCTCCCCCGACGCCCTCGCCGACCATCGTCTTCGGGTCGCACACCCGGTCGAACGTGGCAGCGTCGACGTCGCCCGACTTCAGCGCCGCGTCCCGCAGCGTCAGCCCCTGCGCGCTGGCCGTTTCGGCGATGTGCGCCGCCTTCTGGTAGCCGATCACCGGCGACAACGCCGTCACCAGCATCAGCGTCTCACTTACGTGTTCACCGATCTTCTTCTCATCGATCTGCGTCCCTTCCACGGAATAGCGGCGGAACTTCTCAGACCCGTCGGCCAGGATCGCGATCCCGTGCAGCAGGTTGTTGATGATGATCGGCCGCATCGCGTTCAGCTCGAAGTTGCCCTGGGAGCCCGCGAACGCCACCGCTGTGTCCTCACCAATCACCTGGATCGCGATCATCACCATCGCCTCGCACTGGGTCGGGTTGACCTTGCCCGGCATGATCGAGCTGCCCGGTTCGTTCTCCGGCAGCCTCAGCTCGCCGATGCCGCAGCGTGGCCCCGAGGCCAGCCAGCGCATGTCGTTGGCGATCTTCATCATCGCCACCGCCACCCCGCGGAGCGCCGCGCTGGTCCGGACCAGAGCGTCCAGCGAACCCTGCGCCATGAACTTGTTCGGTGCGGTCACGAACGGCTTGCCCGTGAGCTCGGCAATGGTCGCCGCCACCCTGTGCGAGAAGCCCTTCGGCGCGTTCAGGCCTGTGCCGACCGCCGTGCCGCCCGCCGCGAGCTCGTACAGACCCCCGCGGCTCTCGGCGACCGCCGCGATCGCCGCCCGCAGCTGCGCCGCCCAGCCCGACCATTCCTGTCCCACCGTCAGCGGCGTCGCGTCCTCCAGATGCGTCCGTCCGACCTTTACCACCCCCATCCACTGGTTGGCCTTGGCCTCGATCGCGGTGGCCAGCGCGTCCAGCTCGGGGATCAGCCGCGCGTCGATCGCGTCAACCGTTGCCACGTGCATCGCGGTGGGAAAGGTGTCGTTGGAGCTCTGCCCCATGTTGACGTCGTCGTTCGGCCCCACCGGCTGCTGGCTGCCCAGCTCGCCGCCCAGCAGCTGGATCGCCCGGTTGGAGATCACCTCGTTAACGTTCATGTTCGACTGCGTGCCCGACCCGGTCTGCCACACGAACAGCGGATAGTGCGCGTCCAGCGCGCCCGAGATGGTCTCGTCCGCCGCCCATACGATCGCTGCCGCCTTCAAGTCGGGCAGCCGGCCCTCCGCCCGGTTCACCAGTGCGCACGCCTTCTTCACCACCCCGTATGCCCGATACACCGCCACCGGCATCCGGTCGCCGCCGATGGAGAAGTGCACGAGCGAGCGCGCTGTCTGCGCACCCCAGTACTTGTCGGCCGGCACCTCCACCGTGCCCATGGAGTCGAACTCGCGGCGCATCCCTCTCGCCTCTATACCAATAGGGATGTCCTTCATTCCGGGATGCTTGCCCGGATCGAAACCCAGCATCGTGTTTCTCCTTCGATAGCACTTGGGAAAATGGCCTCAGCGCTTCCGGCTCAGCAGCGTCCGCAAGACGTTGGCGGTCGCCACCATTCTCAGCAGCGTGTTGCCGCTCGCGGACCTCATTTCTCCGAGCATGGCGGCATTTCCCGCCGGCAACGCGCGAAGGCCGTGAAACTCTCGTACGCCAGCAGCGGCCCCTGAATCGGCCCGGTGCGTCGCGACACCTCGCTCCAGTCCGAGCCGAACTGGAACGCCATCACGATCCCCGACACCACGCCCAGCCCGAACGCCACAGCGAAGATCTTCAGCCAGAACGCGAACAGTCGCGCGTACACCTCGGGCTTGGTCGCCAGGTGCATCCTCTCGAGCACCGCCAGCCACGCCCCCAGCCCGATGGTGAAGGCCGGGAAGATGATGTGGAAGGATACGGCGAACGCGAACCGTATCCGCGACAGCAGCACGGCGCATCGTGGAAACTCCGGTCCCGGCTGGTTCAGACGTTCTCGACTTCCAGCACCGGCGCCGTGTCCGCGCGCGTTCTCCGGCACGCCTCCGCGTCCTGCTTGAGGTCGATGCCGTAGGTTGGGATTATCTCGCGCAGCCGGCTCCCCCATCCGTCCGCCAGCCGGTCTCCGAAGCACTTCTCCAGCACCTCGACCGCGATGAACGCCGCCGTGGACGCTCCCGGGGACGCCCCCAGCAACGCACAAAGGGAGTTGTCCCCGGCCGCGACAATCTCGGTGCCGAACTGCAACGTTCCCGCCTTGTGCTTGAACCATCCGGTGGTCTCGTGCGACTTGATGGTCTGCACCCGCTGCCCCGCGACCGCCTCCCTCCAATCCCGGCGAACCGCCTTGGGGAAGAAGCTCTTCAGCGTCGCGAACTGGTGGCTGCTGCTCTGCATCACCTCGCCGATCAGGTACTTCGACAGGTCGACGTTGTCCCGCGCCACGTCCAGCATCGGGATGATGTTGTCGTGGGTCAGCGACGTGAATAGGTCCGTAAACGAGCCGTGCCTGAGGAACTTGGACGAGAACCCGGCGTACGGCCCGAACAGCAGCGACTGTTTGCCGTCGATGATCCGTGCGTCGAGATGCGGCACCGACATCGGCGGCGAGCCCGAACCGGCCTTGCCGTACACCTTGACGTGGTGCCGCTGGCTCACCGCATCCACGTCGCAGCGCAGCCAGATGCCGCTGACCGGGAAGCCGCCATAGCCCTTGCCTTCGGGGATACCCGACTTCTGCAGCAGCGGAAGTGCCCCGCCGCCGGCACCGACGAAGACGAACCTCGCGGAAACGATGTCGGTTGCACCGGTCCCGGTATCTTCCACCGAGACCCTCCAGCGCCCGTCTTCCTCACGATCGAGCGCCGTCACCTCACGCTCGTAGTGTACGGCGAATCCGTTCTGCCGCTCCAGCTGTCCGACCAGCAGATGCGTCAGCGCCCCGTAGTCCACGTCCGTTCCGGTGATCATCCGCGTCGCCGCGACCTTCTGCCCGGGATCGCGTCCCTCAATGATCAGCGGTGCCCACTCGCCGATCTTGCTCTGGTCTTCGCTGTACTCCATGCCATGGTAGCAGTGGTGCGCCGACATCTCCTCGAAGCGCTTCTTGAGGAAAGCCACGTTCTCGTCGCCCCAAACGAAGCTCATGTGCGGGCACGGATGGAGGAATGCCCGCGGATCGGGGATCGCTCCCTTTGTCACCAGGTGCGCCCAGAGCTGCCGCGAGATGTCGAATTCGGTGTTCACCTCGAGCGCCTTGGAGATGTCGACGCTGCCGTCCGGGCGCTGCGGCGTGTAGTTCACCTCGCAGTTCGCCGCGTGTCCGGTGCCGGCGTTGTTCCAGCCGTTTGAACTCTCCTCCGCGCAATCGTGCCTTACCTCGAACATCGTCACGCTCAGCGACGGGTCGAGCTCCTTCAGCATCGTACCGAAGGTGGCGCTCATGATCCCCGCGCCGATCAGCACGACGTCGGGACGATCGGAAACGTTGCCTGGCATTTTCGACTTCTCCCGTTAAACCGAAGATTTCTTGAACGGTGCCTCGGTGTCCGCGCCGATGATCACGTACGCGCGGCGCCAGGGCTGGTCGTTCGTTAGCCGCCAGCTGTGTCCGCTGCCGGTTGTATCCTCGGCCAGCAGGATGTCCCCCGGCCGGATCACAAACGTGTCCTGCCTGGCGGTCCTGAACTCCAGAATCCCCGACAGCGTGATCACGAATTGTCGTGTCGGGGCGTTGTGCGGCGCGTAGTCGCCGCCCGGCTGCGTTTCCCGATACGAGATGCTGCTGCTCGGCAGCTTGCCGCTCAGCATGTCGCCCCGTTCCCCGTCCGGCAGGTCGATTACCCCATCCTCGAACAGCGAGTCCCCGTCGTCCCCGGTCCAGATGCGTACGCAACGGATCATGGTCTCAGCTCCTAGGGTTCTTGGGGTCGGTCGATGTCTGGTCGCTCAGCTGCGCCTTGCCGTCGCCAAACGACCAGTCCTCCCGATCGACCTCGATCAGGTTGATCACGACATCGGCCGGCGCGATGCCGGCGTCGGTCGAGAGCTTCATCGTCAGCGTGCTGAAGAAGGCCTCCTTCTCCTGGGCGTCCCGCCCGTAGTTCAGCGTCGCCTGGATGATCACAGCCTCCTTCGACCGATGGATGCCGAGATAGGACTGGTCGATCGCCAGTCCAGCCGCCTCATGCTCGGTCATGATGTGAAACTTCTCCGCGGTCGGCACGTCCAGCGCCTCGTGGAGCGCCTCCTGCACCGCGTTGCTCACCTTGCCGTACCACGCTGCGTCTCGCCCGGCCGGCACGTCGATCCTCACCAACGGCATCGTGTTACGTCTCCTGCTTCTCGAATCACCGGAAGAACCCGGACACGAGGTTCGTGCGCGCCAGGTCGATGACCTCGTCGCCGCGCCCATTCATCACCGCCTTCAGCGCCCACAGCGAGAAGCCCTTGGCGGCCTTCGCCTCGATCTTCGGCGGCATCGACAGCTCGTCGTGGTTGGTGAGCACGTCCACCAGCGCCGGACCGGGGTGTGCCAGCGCAGCGCGCAGCGCGCCGTCGAGCTCGCCCGGGTCCTCCACACGCGTGGCATGCACCCCCATTGCCCGTGCCATCGCCGCGAAGTCGGGGTTCTTGAGGTTCACCCCGGTCTGCAGGAACCCGGTCGCCTTCATCTCCAGGTCGACGAAGCCCAGCACCCCGTTGTTGAACACCACCACCTTCACCGGCAGTCCGAGCTGCACCAGCGAGATGAAGTCCCCCATCAGCATGGTGAACCCGCCATCTCCCGACAGCGACACCACCTGCCGCCCGCGGTCGACGGCCTGGGCGCCCATCGCCATCGGCAGCGCGTTAGCCATCGAGCCGTGCGACAGCGAGCCCAGCATCCGCCGCTTCCCGTTCATGGCCAGGTAGCGCGCCGCCCAGATCGTCGGCGTACCGACGTCGAAGGTGAACACCGCGTCCTCGGCCGCGAGGTCGCTGATCGTGCGCGCCACGAACTGCGGATGGATCGGCCGCCGTCCCGCCTTCCCGACGGCCAGGTCGTCCAGTCCATCCCGCGCCTGACGGTAGTGTTCGAGCGACCGGTCCAGGTGCGCCCGGTCGTCGCGCGGCCTCAGTCGCGGCAGCAGCGCCTCGATCGTTGCCCCGACATCGCCGACCAGCCCGAGCTCGATCGGGCAGCGCCGTCCGAGATTGCCCGGCAGCAGATCCACCTGTGCGATCCGGGCGTGCTCAGGAAAGAACTGCCGGTAGGGAAAATCCGTTCCCAGCATCAGCAGCGTGTCCGCATCCATCATCGCATGGTAGCCGGACGAGAAGCCGATCAGCCCCGTCATCCCCACGTCGTACGGGTTGTCGTACTCGACGTGCTCCTTGCCGCCCAGCGCATGCACGATCGGACTCTTCAGCGCCTCTGCAAGCCGCATCAGCGGTCCGTGCGCCCCGGCGCAGCCACGCCCGCAGAACAGCGTCACGCGCTTCCCTGCATCCAGCATCGCCGCCAGCCGGTCCAACTCGGGGTCGGCCGGCCGCACCACCGGGGGCGCCGGCAGGAGCCCGGAGGCCGGCGTCGCCTTCGCCAGCGCCGGCAGCAGGGCCACGTCGCCCGGGATCACGATCACCGCCACGCCCTTCTGCCCAACTGCGGCACGGATCGCGCTGTCCAGCATCCGCGGCATCTGGTCGGGCGAGCTCACCAGCTCGCAGAAGTGGCTGCATTCCCGGAACAGCTCCTGCGGATGCGTTTCCTGGAAGTAGCCCGAGCCGATCTCCGGCGACGGTATGTGCGCGGCGATCGCCAGCACCGGCACCCGGGTGCGGTGCGCGTCGAACAGGCCGTTGATCAGGTGCAGGTTGCCCGGGCCGCACGACCCCGCGCACACCGCCAGGCGGCCGGTGATCTGCGCCTCGGCCGAGGCCGCGAACGCCGCGGTCTCCTCGTGCCGGACGTGCAGCCATTCGATGCCGCCATCGCGTTGGATCGCGTCGGTGATCCCGTTCAGGCTGTCCCCCACCAACCCGTGCACGCGGGAAACGCCCGCGTTGCGCAGCGTGGACACGATCAGATCAGCGATGGTTCGGCTGGCCATAGGGAATCCTTACGGTTCATCGCGTCCGCCGGGTCCGTCACGCATTCCGTGCCGAGCGGCGGACAGGATCGACTCGAATGGCGGTCAGGCGACCGCGGATGTCCTGGGTGGAGGTCGATCTCGCCGTGCGCTTCCGTACCCGGGCGGCGCCCGGGACCGCCGCACACGGCGAACGACCGCGGCGCTACAGCGCCAGGGTTTCCGGCTTCATGTCGATGGATTTCTGCACCGGCGCCGCCCGGGTCCCTAGTCCGTCCCTGATCTTCTTGTCCCACAGGGCGTCGATCTTGGACTTGGTCTCCTCGATCATCGATTTTGGCTCCAGGTTGCGGTAGGTGTCGACTTCGCCGGCGGCCACGGCGGTCAGCGTGGCGTACACCGGCTCCGGATCGAACTGCGCCACCGGGAAGGCGAGCTTCGAGTAGTCGAACAGCCGCTCGGCCGGATCGTCCTCCCAGCCTTGCCAGGTATCGAACCCGCGGTCGTTGAAGCCGGTGAGGAACGGGCCGGGATTGACGGTCGCGACCTCGACCCCGAACTCCTGCAGCTCGGCGCTCATGGTCTGCGCGATCGCCTCGATCGCGTGCTTGGATGCCGAGTAGATCCCGGTGAATGGGTTGACGTTCAGCCCCTCGCGGGACGAGACCCACACCACCCGACCCCGGCCACGCCGCGCCATCTGCTTGGCGATGCCCTGCGTCAGTAGCAGCGGGCCGATGACGTTGACCTCGAACTCGCGGCGCATGTTCGCGGCCGGCACGTCGACCACCGATCCGCCCTCCAGCACCCCGGCATTGTTCACCAGGATCTCCACGTTCCAGCCCAGCGCCTTCCTGCGGTCGCCGTCGTTGGTCACGTCTATCTTCTCCACCTGCAGGCTGACGCCGCGCGCTGCGGCCTCCCGCTTGACGGTCTGCACCTGCGCGTAGATCTCCACGGCGGCGATCACGTGGAAGCCCTTTTCGGCCAAGCGGAAGGCGGCTTCGAGACCGAAGCCGGTTCCGGCGCCGGTGATGAGCACGGTGTTCATCTGCGTATCTCCTGTTGATTCGACTGCGGGCATCGATGCCATGGCGGTATGGAGGGCATTCGCCGTTGTTCGGCGCCGGGCGGAAGCGGCACTTGTCTGCCGGTCAGCGGCCGCCCGGGCCCGGACGGGGATCGGCGGCGAGCGCCTCCGCCACCGCGATCGCCGATGCGTAGTCGTCGCCGGGACGCCGCCGGGCGGCCTGGGCATAGAGCTGCGCGGCGGCGGCCATCACCGGCAGCGCGACGCCGCGCTCCCGGGCATCGGTCAGCAGCAGCCCCATGTCCTTCGACATCAGCTTGGTCGGAAACTCGGCCGGGTAGTGCTCGGCCGACGCCATCGTCAGCTTGTGCTTGTGATGCTCGGACACCAGGACCAGGTCGGACAGGAGGCCGATCAGCGTCCCGCGGTCGAGGCCGGATTGCTCGCCGTAGGCCAGCCCTTCCGCCAGCGCCGCGGTGCCGAGGGCCATGACGCCGTTCACGATCAGCTTGGCGACCAGACCGTCGCCCGCGCCGCCCATCTTGAGCGTCTTCCTGCCGACCACGTCCAGGATCGGGGCTGCCGCACGGATGTCATCTTCCTCGCCGCCCGCCAGGATCACGAGCGTTCCGTCCTCGGCCTGGGGCGTGCTGCCGGACATCGGCGCCTCGACGTAGCGGCCGCCGCGACCGGCGACCTCCTCGGCCAGCGACTTCGACGCGTCCGGCGAGACCGTGCTGAAGTTGATCAGCAGCTGCCCGTGGCGCAGCGCCTGCAGTACCCCCTTCCCGCCGTGCATGGATGCGGCGAGGGCGTGATCGTCCGGGACGCAGACCAATACCGCATCGACCTCTCCGGTCAGCGCCGCCGGGTCGTCGAACAGGGTGAAGCCGTCGACCGCCTCACCGTCCTGTCCCGGATCGAAGGCCGAGACGGTATGCGACGCATCGCGCAGACGTTTCGCCATGCGGTGGGACATGGCTCCGAAGCCTATGAAGCCGAGCTTCTGTGACTTGGTCACGGTGTACTCCGTTCTCATGCTGGTGACGGACGTCTTGATCCGCCTCGATGCCGGACGTCAGGTGCTGCGATGGTGTCGTGCCGTGCGTGCCGGACTACGGGTGGCGCCGGCACGCCGGCGCCATGACGGTCAGGCCGGGGTACTGATCCAGACGGCCTGCGCGTTGGTGAACTCGCGCAGACCAAAGTGCGACAGCTCGCGGCCGTAGCCGCTCTTCTTCACTCCGCCCACCGGGATGCGCGGGTTGGTCGCGAACGAGCTGTTGACGAACACCCCTCCGGTTTCCAGCCGTCGGACGATCGCGCGGGCCTTCTCCAAGTCCGCCGTCCACAGGTTGCCGCCAAGGCCGTAATCGCTGTTGTTGGCCAGCCCGATCGCGTCCTCGACGTCCTCGGCGACGGTGATCGCCGCGACCGGCCCGAAGATCTCCTCGTCGAACGCCGTCATCCCGGGACGAACACCGGTCAGCACGGTCGCCTCGTAGAAGAAGCCGGGGCCGTCAACCTTGCGGCCGCCAAGCAAGAGCGTGGCGCCATCCGCGACCGACTGCTCGACCTGCTTGTGCACGCCGTCGCGGAGATCTTCGCGAGCGATCGGGCCGAAATTGGTCGACGGATCGAGCGGATCGCCCACCTTGAGCTTCCTGACCTCCTCCAGGAAGCGCTGCGTGAACTCCTCGGCGATCGGACGCTCGAGGATGAACCGCTTGGCTGCGAGGCAGACCTGGCCGGCGTTGCTGAAGCGCGCCTTGATCCCGGCGCGTATCGCACCGTCCAGGTCGGCATCGGCCAGCACGATGAAGGCATCGGTTCCGCCAAGCTCCAGAAGGCTCTTCTTCAGGGCCTTCGCGGCGGTGGATGCCACGGCCGCGCCGGCGCGGGCGCTGCCGGTCAGGGTGATCGCCGCGATCCGCGGATCGGCGATGGCCTCCGCCACGGCGTCGTTCTCGGCGTTGAGGTTGCTGAACAGTCCCGAGGGGAAACCGCTCGCCTCGAAGGCCTCCTGCAGCGCGTAGGCACATCCCATGACGTTCGGCGCGTGCTTCAGGACGAAGCCGTTGCCCGACAGCATGATCGGCCCCGCCGCGCGGATGACCTGCCAGATCGGCAGGTTCCACGGCATTACCGCCAGAACCGATCCGATCGGCAGGTAGGACACGTAGACCTCGTCATCGACGTCCGGCGCCGCGGGCTCGTCGGCGAGGATCTTTGGGCCGTTTTCGGCGAGCCAGTCCACCGTGGAGGCCGACTTCTCCACCTCGGCCCGCGCTTCGCCGATCGTCTTGCCCATCTCGGCCGTGATCAGGTCGGCCAGCACGTCGGCACGGTCGCGCAGCGTCGCAGCGAGCCGATGATAGCATGCCACCCGCTCCGCCAGCGGCGTCGCACGCCAGTTCGCGTAGGCCGCTGCACTCGCCGCGAGCAGGCGCTCGATCTCGTCCGCTGCCTGGAACGGATAGGTCGCGAGCAGCGCCCCGGTGGTAGGATTGCGCGAGATCGCGCCCGGAGGGGCGCCTTGAACCTGGTCCAACATCACAAGCACTCCGTATCGGTCATGAGGCTGATCTACTGCCCCCCGGGACGGCCAAACAGGCATCTTCGCATCCTATGACTGTGGCTCCCCGTCAGCAGATCGAAGCAGCTACATCACGATTGAAAGGTCCCGCCGTGCTTCCAACAATATTGCTGGGTAAGAATTAATGACAAAACTGTCTGATCTGGCGCAGACAGATGACGGCGCATGCAAGGGTTGTGAAGGCGAGGTGGAGATCGGCGCGGCGTCCGTAGCGCGTGGTCATGCGCCGGAACCGGGCCAGCCAGGCGAACGTGCGCTCGACCACCCACCGGTGCCCGAGATGGGCGCTGCTCTCCACCCCACGGCGGGCGATGCGAGGTTTTGTCCCGTTCTCTAAGTGCAGTTGACCGTACTGGGGGTCGGATGCCTAAAGCACTTGCGGCTTTCGCCGAACGAGGTGACGTTCGCCTTGACCCCCGGCGAAGGAGTTTTAGGCTCTTCTGCGAGAGCTCGATGATGGACGATATCAAATGGGAACTGTCGTGTGCCCGTGCCCGCTCAATGCAAGGCGTCATACCCTTGCGCCGGCGCCTTTCAGTTGATGATCACGGACCTGTAAGGCCCGTATAGGAACATCAAGAGGGCCGCATTGCGTTCACGGGCCTCTAGAGGATGATCCGATCGCTTAGGCTCACGGATCATCCTCTAGCTTGTTGTT
>CALMVO010000094.1 GCA_937873205.1 uncultured Acetobacteraceae bacterium | reverse complement strand
GGGTGGCGGGGAGGCCGGCACCCGGGCTGGCGACCGGGGCAGGCGGCTGGCCGCCCGGTGGCGTCTGGCCCGCGATCGGCATCGGGGAGGTGGCCGGCAGGCCGCCGGTTTCGTCAGGTTTGCGTCGTTTGAACACATCGCCCCCCGGCTGTCTTGTCGATCTCGGCGCGGACGCGTCCTGTCGTCCGTCGGGCGCCCTACGCGAGCGCCGGGACCGGTTCCGCCTTACACGCAGCGGCAGTGCGCGGACAAGCGTCAAGACGGGCTTTTGTCGGCAGTGCTGCCGGGGATTTGCCGGGTCACCCGCCCGGTGCTAGCGGAAGCCGCCCGCCGGAGACCGCCGCCTTGCGCCTCGAGACCATCAGCCGCGACGCCCGCTACGACCTGCTCGGCATCGGCAACGCCATCGTCGACGTGCTGGCGGCGGTCCCAGCCGACATGGTGCGGGCGCAGGGGCTGGTGCCCGGCAGCATGAACCTGATCGACGCCGCGCGCGCCGACGCCCTCTACGCCATGCTGGAGCAGCGCCAGCAGACCGGTGGCGGCTCGGCGGCGAACAGCTGCGTGGTGGCCTCCCTGCTCGGCGCCCGCACCGCTTATCTGGGCCTGGTCGCCGACGACGCGCTCGGGCACGCCTTCACCACCGACCTGCAGGCGGCCGGCATCCACGCGCCGGCGGCCCCGCTCACGCCCGCCCGCGCCGAGGGCCGCAGCACCGCGCGCTGCCTGATCCTGGTCACGCCGGACGGCCAGCGCACCATGAACACCTATCTCGGCGCCTGCACCGCGCTGGGGCCGGACGAGATCGATGCCGAGCTGGTGGGGGCGTCGGCCATCACCTACCTGGAGGGCTACCTGTTCGACCCGCCGGCGGCGCAGGAGGCGTTCCGGCAGGCCGCGACGCTGGCGCACGCGGCCGGACGCGCGGTGGCGCTGTCTCTGTCCGACGCGTTCTGCGTCGACCGCCACCGCATACCGTTCCGCGCCCTCGCCGCCGGCCACGTCGACATCCTGTTCGCCAACGAGGACGAGATCGTCTCGCTCTACCAGGCGGCCGACTTCGAGGAAGCCGCCGCCCACGCCGCCCGCGACGTCGAGCTGGCCGTGCTGACCTGCTCCAGCCGCGGCAGCGTGGTGTTCCGCCGCGGCGAGCGTACCGACGTGCCCGCGGTGCCGACCCGCGTCGTCGACAGCACCGGCGCCGGCGACGCCTACTCCGCGGGCTTCCTCGCCGGGCTCGCTGCCGGCCGGCCGATCGGGGAATGCGGGCGCATCGGCAGCATCGCCGCCGCGGAAGTCATCTCGCATTTCGGCGCTCGGCCGCAGGCGGATCTGCGAGCGCTCGTGGGGTAGAAGGCCAGGGGCTCTGCCTTGGACCCCGCTGGGGCGGGCCACCCCAGACCCATCGTTCTTAGAAATTGGATTCCAAAGGCTCGCCTTTGGCGGGGTCCAGGGGCGGAGCCCCTGGCGTTCCCCGCCGCACGATAAAGCGTGCAAACCAGCCACCATCACCCTATCTAGCCGCCACAGCATCCCAGGGCCAGGCGGCCCGCGGGCGGCCGGCGCACGCCGGTCGCCGGATCAGCACGAGACAGTCAGGCCGTACGCATGGACATCCGCAACATCGCCATCATCGCCCACGTCGATCATGGCAAGACCACCTTGGTCGACCAGCTGCTGCGGCAGTCGGGCTCGTTTCGCGAGAACCAGGTGGTGGCCGAGCGGGCGATGGACCGCAACGACCTCGAGCGCGAGCGCGGCATCACCATCCTGGCCAAGTGCACCAGCGTGGTCTGGAAGGACACGCGGATCAACATCATCGACACGCCGGGCCACGCCGATTTCGGCGGCGAGGTCGAGCGCATCCTGAACATGGTGGACGGCGCCATCGTGCTGGTCGACGCCGCCGAGGGCGCGCTGCCGCAGACCAAGTTCGTGCTCACCAAGGCGCTGGCCCGCGGCATCAAGCCGATCGTGGTGGTGAACAAGGTCGACCGCCAGGACGCGCGCCCGGACGAGGTGCACACCGAGATGTTCGACCTGTTCGCCGCACTTGGCGCCAACGACGAGCAGCTCGACTTCCCGATGCTGTTCGCGTCGGGCCGCCAGGGCTGGGCCGACATGGCGCTCGACGGCCCGAAGAAGGACCTCAGCCCGCTCTACGACCTGGTGCTGAGCCACGTGCCGGCGCCCAGGCTCGACAAGGACGCGCCGTTCGCCATGGTCGCCTCGATCCTGGAGGCCGACAACTTCCTGGGCCGCGTGCTGACCGGCCGCGTCGAGCAGGGCCGGGCCCGCACCAACATGCCGGTGCGCGTGCTGCGCGCCGATGGCTCCGTGGTCGAGACCGGGCGGCTGACCAAGCTGCTGGCGTTCCGCGGCCTGGACCGGGTGCCGGTGGACGAGGTCGAGGCCGGCGACATCGTCGCCATCGCCGGGCTATCGGAGGCGACCATCCCGGAGACGATCGCCTCGCCGGAGGTCACCGCGGCGCTGCCGGCGATCCCGGTCGACCCGCCGACCCTGTCGATGACCTTCCGCCTGAACGATGGCCCGCTCGGCGGCCGCGACGGCAAGAAGGTGACCTCGCGCCAGATCCGCGACCGTCTGTTCAAGGAGGTCGAGGGCAACGTCGCCATCCGCGTCACCGACAGCCCGGAGAGCGAGGCGTTCGAGGTCGCCGGACGCGGCGAGCTGCAGCTCGGCGTGCTGATCGAGCAGATGCGCCGCGAGGGCTTCGAGCTGTCGATCGGCCGGCCGCGCGTGCTGACCCGCGAGAACCCGGAGACCGGCGATCGCGAGGAGCCGTTCGAGGAGGTTCTGGTCGACGTGGACGAGCCCTATTCGGGCGTCGTCGTCGAGAAGCTGTCCCTCCGCAAGGGCATGATGCAGGACATGCGGCCGTCCGGCGGCGGCAAGGTGCGGCTCACCTTCCTGATCCCGTCGCGCGGCCTGATCGGCTACCACAACGAGTTCCTGACCGACACGCGCGGCACCGGCATCATGAACCGGCTGTTCGCCGGCTATCAGCCGTGGGCCGGGACGATCGCCGGCCGGGTCAAGGGGTCGCTGATCAGCTCCGAGGACGGGGCCGCGGTGCAATACTCGCTGTTCTCGCTGCAGGAGCGCGGCCAGCTGTTCGTCGATCCGGGCGAGAAGGTCTATGTCGGCATGATCCTGGGCGAGCACAGCCGCGAGAACGACCTCGAGGTCAACCCGATCAAGGAAAAGAAGCTCACCAACATCCGCGCCGCCGGCAAGGACGAGGCGCTGCTGCTGACGCCGCCCCGCCGGATGAGCCTGGAGCAGGCGATCGCCTATATCGAGGACGATGAGCTGGTCGAGGTGACGCCGCTCGCGGTGCGGATCCGCAAGCGCTACCTCAACCCCAACGAGCGCAAGAAGATGGAGCGCCGCGGCGACAGCGCCGCCTGAGCGGTCCGGCCGAGGAAATGAGGCGGTCGCGTGCAGCCGGTTCGTTCCGTTTCAACCGGCTAGGCGGCACGCCGTGACAACGATGCCGTAATTGCCGCTGAAATGACATGATCCGGCATCGGTGCCCCTCCGGAATGTGTTGTATTTCAGGCGCCTGTGCCAGAAACTTAGGCGTATAGCCGAACTTTCACCGGCGACGGCCCCCGGCCGGCATGTTATGGGGTTTCCGCGCACCGAAACCCTGCCAGGGGCCGGCACCGCATCAACGCCTGTCCCACTCCCCGGAGACATCCATGACCTACAAGACCCGGTTCATCGCCGCCCTGTCGACCGCTGCCCTGCTGGGCGCCGCGGTTCCGGCCATCGCCCAGCCGGTCGCCCCCACGGGGTCGGCCCCGACCATGACCGCGCCCACC
>CALMVO010000093.1 GCA_937873205.1 uncultured Acetobacteraceae bacterium | reverse complement strand
AACAACAAGCTAGAGGATGATCCGTGAGCCTAAGCGATCGGATCATCCTCTAGGCACGGGTTCCGAGCCTTGCCGTCGAGCCTATCGGCTCACGCGCACCCCAAGCCGAATCAACGCGTTCCAAAGCCGAAAAGCGGCGGAGACGTCGGAGGAGCGGTTCGATCGCCTCGATGACGGACTGGCCATCGGCGGGAGCGTCGCGAGGCTCGCGACGCAGCGGCCCATCACGGTCATCGGCCGACCCCCACCATTCAAGATCTGTTCGACGTGGACGGCGAGCCGTCCGAGACCCGGCAGCGCGGCCTCGATCTGCGCCGCCCAGCCACCGGAGATCGGTTGACGTCGCGATCCGACCATCCTGGGCCGCCGGCCGGTTCTCTGACCCGGCGCCTCGCCCAGTTGCGAGGCTCCCCGCGTCCCGCGGATGTTCCTGTCGCCAGCAAGGCCGACATAGCTCGTGATCGCGATCATCGATTGATCCGGTGGGTGCTGGTAGCCCTGGAAGCGGCGCGACCATCATCGAATGGCTGGCCACGTCGCCGGCGCGACCTATCACGGGCGCAACAGGAGGTCGTGGAGATTGGGAAATACAATGCCGTTCGTCGCTGGCAAGTTCGCCGGGCTGCTGATGAGTCCAAGCGCGCTGCTGCTGGCGTCCGCCCTGGCGGGGCTCGGGCTCCTGGCGACGTCGCGACTGCGGCTCGGGCTGGCGCTGATCGTAGCGCCGATTGCCTTTCTCTCTGTGCTGGCGGTGCTGCCGCTGGATAGCTGGGTGCTGGCGCCGCTGGAGGACCGCTTCCCGCCGTTGCTCCGGGTGCCGGCGCAGGTGGACGGCATCGTCTGCCTGGGCGGCGCGGTCGATCCGGAGCTGACCGAGGCGCGGGGGATGCCGGCGCTGAACGATGCGGCGGAACGGATGACGGCGTTCGTGGCGCTGGCGCTGTCGCATCCGGAGGCGCGGCTCGCCTTTACCGGCGGCTTCGGCCGGGTCTTCCGGGGCGGGCTCGCGGAGACGGACGTGGCACGGATGCTGTTCGACCGGCTGGGGCTGGCGGGGCGGCCGATCATCTACGAGCGGAACAGCCGCACGACGTGGGAGAATGCACGGGCCCTTGTGGCGCTGGTGCATCCCGAGGCGGGGCAGGTGTGGATATTGGTCACGTCGGCGGCGCACATGCCGCGCGCCGTGGGCGCGTTCCGGGCCGCGGGCTGGCCGGTGCTGGCCGATCCGGTCGGCTACAAGACCGCGCCGGTGCTGCGGGTCGAGCTGGCGCCGAGCCTGCCGGAGCGGGTCGTGCGGCTGGACGGCGCCTGGCACGAGTGGTTGGGGCTGGCGATCTACCGGCTGCTGGGCCGGACACGCGCGCTGCTGCCAGAGCCTTCCTGGAAACGCCGCTGACATCTGCACGATAATCATCACCGCCAAGCTCGGCAGCGTCGACCTGCGCGATTAATCATCGACACCATACATCGGACTTCAACCGAGCCTGCCCGCACCTCGCCAACCTGCCGTCCCACATTGGCAGCCACCATCGCAACCAGTGGCAGCCTGGATCGAGCTATTCATTTGAAGAGAGCCCCATAGCCGCTCCAAGCGCCGCGAGCGGAAATCCAGCTACCTGTAGACAATCGATGAATTGCGTCCACTTCGTCGGCTCATCCTCGCCCATGGCCGTCCGGCGAAACAATATGAGGATGGCACTTCCAACGGGCCAACTCGTCAGCACGCCGACGAGGGCGTGCCTCCATGCGGCTTGCCTGCGCCGAGCGGCTGGTATCAGCAGCGAGAGGACGCATGGAACAGCGGAGATGGCGACGGCTGTGGGAAGACATGCTGTGAAGACGAGGAATCCAGAGAGGACAAAAGCCGGAAACGAGAAACCGTGAGCTGCCACCTGGCCGATGGTTGGTGCGAAACGTGAATATGACATGCTTGCCCCACCTCTCGGTCATCGACGGACAGCCGGCGCCGTGCTTCGACCAGCTCCCTTGAAAAACGGGGTCTGGGGCCCGCGGCCCCAGCGGGTCCAGGGCAGAGCCCTGGCCTTCCCTATCGTCGTCTCGGCTATTTCCGGATCAGGACATAGTTCACTGTGAGATCGATATCGAAATGGTCGCCCACCATGTCGGACGGCACCTGGGGCAGGTGGGCGTTGCGGAACATGCCCATGGTGGCGTCGTCGAGCGCGTAGGAGCCGGACGACGTCACCAGCGACACGCCCTTCACGTGGCCGCTGCGATCGAGCACCACGTGCACGTGCGAGGGACCGTCCTCGCCGCGCTGGGCGGCGTCGGGGGGATAGTAGAGGTGCCGGCGGATCCAGGCGTCGATCTCGGCCTCGTAGTCGTCGCTGACGCCCTTGATGCCCACCGTGGCGAACGGCGTGTTCAGGCGGCCGTTCTTGACCAGCGGCCCCAGCGACAGATCGACCGGCGCGTGGCTGCCGCTCACGCGGCCGCTACGGTAGCGCTGCGGCCCGGGCTCGCCCTGCTCGAACGAGAAGTCCTGCGGGTGCGAGAACGGCGAGCTGCGCTGGGTGGCCGGCCGAGCGGTGCGCAGCGGGATGCGCGTCGGCGGACGCGGCCTCTGCGCCTGCCGGGTCTCCGGCGGCGCCTCGGGCATCGGCAGCGGTTCCAGATCGGGTACCGGCACCGGCACCGGCGGCACCAGCGGCTGTTCGGGCGGCGCCTCCGATGGCGGCTCCGGGCTGACCTCGGGTTGCGGCTGCGGCGTCGGGGGGG
>CALMVO010000092.1 GCA_937873205.1 uncultured Acetobacteraceae bacterium | reverse complement strand
CCCCGATGCCCAGTGCCGCCGCATGTTGCCGCGTCGGCGTAAGCCGGTTATGGGCTGCCGCACGGCCTCGGTCCGGGCGGCCGCGCCGCTGGCCGGGATGCCGGTCCTGGTGCAGACGGAGATCAAGGCGTGCCGAACCCTGTTGCGGCCTCGGGCGACCGATCGGCACGGCTGATCCCGCGGACCCGCCGCCGCCTCGCCCCCCGGCTGCTGTTGACGGCCCTCGCCGCGTCCCTGGCGCTCTCCGGCTGCGGCACCGTGCAGCAGGTCCGCACTCTGGTCGCCGGCCCGCCATCCCCCTTCCTCGCTGGCTACATCGGCAACGTTGCCGCCGACGAGCCGGTCGCCGCACTTACTGGCCGCGAGGTCCTGGCCCGCGACGGCAACGCCGCCGACGCCGCCGCCGCCATCGCCCTGGCGCTCGCCGTCACGCTGCCGTCCCGCGCCTCGCTCGGCGCCGGCGGCGCCTGCCTGGCCTACACGCCGGGCGCCAGGTCGGTGCCGGAAGCCTTCCTGTTCACCCCCGTCGCCGGCACCGGGACCCCCGGTCCGCACGGCCGCCCGGCCTCGGTGCCGATGCTGGCCCGCGGCCTGTTCCTGATGCAGGCCCGGCACGGCAGCGTCGCCTTCGACGACCTCGTCAAGCCCGCCGCCCGGCTGGCCCGCTCCGGCATCACCATATCCCGCGCGTTCGCCACCGACCTCGCCGCGGTCAGCGGCCCGCTGCTGCGCGATCCCGGCGCCGCAGCCATCTTCTCGCATGACGGCATCCCCTACGCCGCCGGCGACCAGCTGCTGCAGCCCGACCTCGCCGGCACCCTCGACAGCCTGGCGGAGGCCGGCGTCGGCGACCTCTATGCCGGCCTGCTGTGGCAGCAGTTCACCGCCGGCGCCGACGCCGCCGGCGGCGGCCTGACCCTGGCCGACATCCACGACGCCGTGCCGGCGCAGTCCACAGCCCTGGTCGAGCCTGCCGGCGCCGAGCGCATCGCCTTCCTGCCGCCGCCCGCCGATGGCGGCCTCGGCGCCGGAGCCGTGTTCGAGGCCGGCGGCGGTGGCGCAGGCTTCGCGGACGGCGCCGTCGCCGCCTGGCGCGCCGCCCACCCCGACGCCCGCAACGGCGGCGACTACGCAGCCGAGGCGCAGTCCCTGCTGGCCAGCCTCGCCGCCGGCGCCGGGAGCGGCGCCTCGCTCGGCCGCCTGCCTGCCTCGACCAGCTTCACCGTCATCGACCGTCACGGCGGCGCCGTCGCCTGCGCGCTCACCATGGACAACCTTTTCGGCACCGGCCGCATCGCCGGCACCACCGGCATCGTGCTCGGCGCCTCGCCGGCTCGCGAGCCTCGGCCGCTGCTGGCCGCCGCGATCGCCTGGAACCCCGGCAGCGAGAGCTTCCGCGCCGCGATCGCAGGCTCCGGCCAGAACGAGGCGGCCACCGCGGTCGGCGAGGCCATGCTCGCCGCCCTGCACGACCGCTCCGCGACCGCCGCCGCCGCGGTGCCCACCGGCACCGGCCGCGTCAACGCCGTCGTCTGCGCCCGCGGCCTGCCCGGTGACCCCGCCAGTTGCCACGCCGGCACCAATCCCAATGGCGACGGGCTCGCTACGCGCAGCGATTAGCAGCCCAGGGCTCTGCCCTGGACCCGCCAAGGGCCGAGGCCCTTGGAACCCATTTATAAAGCGGTTTCCAAAGGCAAGCCTTTGGCGGGGTCCAGGGGCAGAGCCCCTGGCCTTCCTTCAAGCCGCGGGGGCCTGCGCAATCGCGGTGAGGTTCTCCGACGGAACTTCCTGCCTGCGATTTCCTCTCGTCTCGACGACGGCCGCCCGCGACGCCGCGCCAGGCCCCGGACCGCCCGACCCGACCATCCGGCCCTGGAAAGAGAACGGCCCCCCGGACCGCAACGATCCCAGCCTGGCGGCGCATCGTCGACATTCCCCCCCCGGCGGGATCGGCCGACACCAGGGTGTTGACGCTCGGAGCCCCCGATCCCAACACTGGATGGCCCGGACGAACGCGCGGCCGGCCCCCCGCCGGCGGCGGCGACTGCAACGAGGGCGCCCGAACGCGCCCCGACGAGGAGGATCGGATGGCGGAGTACCTGAAGCGCGGGGCGATGCCCGAGGCCCGGGCGGACCGCGACCGCCAGGTTCGCGACACCGTCGAGGCGATCCTCGCCGACATCGAGACCCGCGGCGACGCCGCCGTGCGCGAGCTGTCGGTCCGCTTCGACAACTGGGACCGCGACGGCTACCGGCTGACCGCCGCCGAGATCCAGGGCTGCATCGACCGGCTCTCGCCCCAGAACCTCCGGGACATCGAGTTCGCGCAGGCTCAGGTCCGCAACTTCGCCACCATCCAGCGCGACAGCATGCGGGACGTCGAGGTCGAGACGCTGCCCGGCGTGGTGCTCGGCCACCGCCACATCCCGTTGAACGCGGCCGGCTGCTACGTCCCCGGCGGCAAGTACCCGCTGCTGGCCTCGGCGCACATGAGCGTCATCACCGCCAAGGTGGCGGGCGTGCCGCGCGTCGTCACCTGCGCGCCGCCGTTCCACGGGGCCCCGGCGCCCGCCATCGTGGCGGCCCAGGCGCTTGCCGGCGCCGACGAGATCTACTGCCTTGGCGGTATCCAGGCGGTGGCCGCGATGGGGCTCGGCACGCCGTCGATCGCGGCCGTCGACCTCCTGGTCGGGCCCGGGAACGCCTTCGTGGCCGAGGCCAAGCGGCAGCTGTTCGGCCGCGTCGGCATCGACCTGTTCGCCGGCCCCACCGAGACCCTGGTGATCGCCGACGCGGCTGGCTGCGACGCCGAGCTCGCCGCCACCGACCTGCTGGGCCAGGCCGAGCACGGCCCGGACAGCCCGGCGGTGCTTCTCACCACGTCGCGCAAGCTCGCGCTGGAGACCATGGAGGAGATCGACCGCCTGTTGCGCATCCTGCCCACCGCCGAGATCGCCGCCCGCAGCTGGGCGGTGTTCGGCGAGGTGATCGTGGCCGAGAGCGACGAGGAGATGGTGGCGATCGCCGACGAGATCGCCTCCGAGCACGTCCAGGTCATGACCGGCGACCCGGACTACTTCCTACGGCACATGACCAACTACGGCGCCCTGTTTCTCGGACCCCGCACCAACGTCGCCTACGGCGACAAGGTGATCGGCACCAACCACACGCTGCCGACGCGGAAGGCGGCCCGCTACACCGGCGGCCTCTGGGTCGGCAAGTTCCTCAAGACCTGCACCTACCAGCGGGTGACCACCGACGAGGCTAGCGCCGCCATCGGCGAGTACTGCTCGCGACTGTGCGCGCTGGAGGGCTTTTCCGGCCATGGCGAGCAGGCCAACGTGCGCGTGCGCCGCTACGGCCACCGCAACATACCCTATGCCGGAACCGCCGAACCGCTGACCGCGGCGGCGTAACCGGTATGGCGCTCCCGCGCACGCCGAGCTTCCGCCTGGACGGACGCCGCGCGCTGGTGACCGGGGCGGGGCGGGGGATCGGCCTCGCCCTGGCCGCGGCGCTGGCCGAGGCGGGTGCCGCGGTCACGCTGGTCGCCCGCACCGCGGACGAGGTCGGGTCCGGCGCCGAGGCCATCCGCGCGGCCGGCGGCACCGCCGACGCCGCCCGCCTCGACGTCTCCGACCTGGCCGCGGTGGAGTCCTTTTTTGCCGACCGCCCCGCCTTTCACGTGCTGGTCAACAACGCCGGCACCAACCGACCGAAGCCGATGCAGGAGGTGAGCGAGGCCGACTACGACGCCGTGCTCGACCTCAATTTGAAGAGCGCGTTCTTCGTGACCCAGGCTGCGGTGCGCCGGATGCTGGCCGAGGCCGTGGCCGGCAGCCTGATCCATGTCGGCTCGCAGATGGGCCATGTCGGCGGCGTCAACCGCTCGCTCTACTGCGCCTCCAAGTGGGCGCTTGAGGGCATGAGCAAGGCGGTGGCGCTCGACCTGGCCGCGCACGGCATTCGCTCGAACACCATCGCCCCCACCTTCATCGAGACGCCGATGACCCGGCCCTTCCTGGAGGACGCCGCGTTTCGGACCGGCGTGCTGTCCCGGATCAAGCTCGGCCGGCTGGGCACGGTCGAGGACCTGATGGGGGCGGTGCTCTTCCTCGCCTCGGACGCCTCCGCCCTGGTCACCGGCACCAGCCTCGTCGTCGACGGCGGCTGGACCGCGGACTAGCCTCCCCACCGGCGGCCGTCCGGAGCCTTGGCCGGCGGGGGGTGCTATGGGACCGGGATGACCACCGCCCGATCCTGTCGCCGATGCTGAAGATCGGCGCCGGCGCCTCGCTGCGCCCCTTCCTCGCCATGGACGTGGCCGCCCGCGCCAGCGCGCTGCAGGCCACCCGCGGCCCCGCCGATCCACGGGTGCTGAGGCTCGAGGTCGGCCAGCCCGCCACCGGGGCCCCGCGCGCCGCGGTGGCGGCGGTGCAGCGCGCACTCGCCGCCGGCACCCCGCTCGGCTACACCGACGCGCTCGGCCTGCACTCGCTCCGTGCCCGCATCGCCGCGCACTACCGCAGCTTCTACGCCGTCCCGGCCCAGGTCCCGCCGGACCGCATCGCGGTCACCACCGGCGCCTCGGGCGGCTTCCTGCTGGCCTTCCTGGCCGCCTTCGACCCCGGCGACCGCATCGCGCTGGCGAGCCCGTACTACCCGCCCTACGTCAACATCCTGCACGCGCTGTCCTTGCGCGCCGTGGTGCTGCCGACCGGCCCCGACACCCGCTACCAGCCCACCGTCGCCCACCTGGAGGCGATGGCGGCAGGAGGGCAGGGGCTCCCGGACGGCCTGATCGTCGCCAGCCCCGGCAATCCCGCCGGCACCTGCCTCGACGCGGACGAGCTCGCCGCCCTCGCGCGCTACTGCCACGCGAGCGGCATCCGCCTGGTCAGTGACGAGATCTATCACGGCCTGAACTGGGACGGGCCGCCCGCCACCGCCTGCGCGCTGAGCGACAGCGCCATCATCATCAACAGCCTCTCGAAATACTGGAGCATGACAGGCTGGCGCGTCGGCTGGACCGTGCTGCCCGAGGACCTGGTCGCCCCGGTGCTGCGGCTGAAGCAGAACCTGTTCATCAGCGCCCCGCACGTGAGCCAGATCGCCGCGGAGGCCGCCTTCGACGCCGGCGACGAGATCGCCGCCACCCTGGCCGGCTACCGCCGCGCCCGCGCCCACCTGCTTGACGCACTCCCCGCCGCCGGCTTCCGGGACCTGTCGCCTGCGCAGGGCGCGTTCTACCTCTATGTCGACATCGGCGCCCGCAGCCAGGACAGCGTCGGCTTCTGCGCCCGCCTGCTTGCCGAGGCGGGCATCGCCGCCACCCCGGGCGTCGATTTCGACGCCAAGCGCGGCCACCGCCACGTCCGCCTCAGCTACTGCGGTCCCGAGGCCGACATGGTCGAGGCCGCCCGCCGCCTCGCCGCCTTCAGTGGCTGACCCGCAGGAGCCGCACGCCCGGCCCAGTGTCGCGGTGATCGGTGCCGGCCCGGCCGGCCTCGCCGCCGCCGAGCTGCTGGCGCCGCACGCCGACGTCGCCGTGCACGACCGCATGCCGAGCCCCGGCCGCAAGTTTCTCGTTGCCGGCCGCGGCGGCCTCAACCTCACCCACTCCGAGCCGCTGCCCGCCTTCCTCGCCCGCTACGGCGCCGCCCGCGCCTGGCTCGAGCCCGCCATCGCCGCCTTCCCGCCCGACGCACTCCGCGCCTGGAGCCAGGGGCTGGACCAGCCCTGCTTCACCGGCAGCAGCGGCCGGGTGTTCCCGCGCACGATGAAGGCCTCGCCGCTGCTCCGCGCCTGGGCATCGCGTCTGGACCGGCTCGGCGTCACCCTGCACACGCGCAGCCGCCTCTCCGCCCTCGATCCTGACGGTACCCTCCGCCTCGATACCCCGGCCGGTCCCGAACGCCTCCGCCCCGACGCCGCGCTGCTGGCACTCGGCGGCGCCAGCTGGGCCAGGCTCGGCTCCGACGGCGCCTGGACCGCGCTGCTGACCGACATCGGCATCCCAACCATCCCGTTCCGCCCCGCCAACTGCGGCTTCCACACCGACTGGTCGGACGCTTTCCGCGCCCGCCATGCGGGCACCCCTCTGAAATCCGTCGGCCTCCGCCACGGAGCCGACACCGCCCGCGGCGACCTGGTCGTCACCGCCGGCGGGCTGGAGGGCGGCGCGATCTACCCGCTCTCCGCCCCGCTGCGCGACGCCATCGCCCGCGACGGCGCCGCCATGCTCACGCTCGACCTGCGCCCCGACCTCCCCGCCGCGGCGCTTGCCGCCCGCCTGGCCCGCGTGCGCGGCCGCGAGAGCCTGTCCAACACGCTGCGCCGCGCGCTGTCGCTGGCCCCGGTCGCCATCCACCTGCTGCGCGAGGCCGACGCCCCACCCCCGCGCGACCCGAGCCTCCTGGCCGCGCTGGTGAAGGCGGTCCCGATCCGCCTCACCGCGCCGGCGCCGCTGGACCGCGCCATCTCCACCGCCGGCGGCATCCCGCGCGATGCCGTGGATGCCCGCTTCATGCTGCGCGCGCGTCCAGGCCTGTTCGTCGCCGGCGAGATGCTGGACTGGGAGGCGCCGACCGGCGGCTACCTGCTGCAGGCCGCCTTCGCCACCGGCCGCGCCGCCGCCGCCGGCCTGCTGGACTGGCTGGCTACCCGCCCCGTCGCCGGCCGGTAGCCTGCCCGGGGGGCCTGACCGATTGGCGTCGCCCCGCCGGCCGTGCTTGTGTGCCGCGCCGGTGTGCAGAGAAGGCTTTCCATGACCCGTCCGTCACGATCCCTGGCGACCCTGGCCGCCGCCGTCGCGTTCGCCGCCGCCGGCCTCGGCGGTGCCCGGACCGCCGCGGCGATGACCAAGGGCGGCGTCACCATGCCCGACACCATCCAGGTGGACGGCACGACGCTGCTGCTCAACGGCATCGGCCTGCGCACCTTCACCATCCTCAACGTCCGCGGCTATGCCGGTGCGCTCTATCTGCCCACCCGAACCACGGACGCCGCCACCGCCCTGTCCGAGCCCGGTCCCAAGGAGCTGGTGCTGGAGTTCGCCCGCGGCGCCGGCCAGCAGCAGGTGCACGACCTCTACATGCAGTCCAGCACCGCCTACTGCGCCCACCATGCGTGCACCGACGCCGACCGCGCCGGCTTCGCGCAGCTGCTGGGCACGGTGCAGGCGGTCCATCCCGGCGACCGCACCCGGTTCGTCGTCACGGACGCCACCCTTGAGGTGCTGTTCAACGAGAGGCACTTGGCCACCATCGCCATTCCCGGCTTCGGCCGCGTCATTCTGGACTCCGACATCGGCGCCGCCCCGCCCTCCGCGCAGCTCCGCGACGGCCTGCTCGGCAAGGCCGACTGAGCAGCCGATCCGCGTCCGAAGCCGGACCTCTCAAGGCGGATCGCAAGCACCCGTTTCATTCTTGACGTGGTCATTCGGTGCCGGCACCGTGCTTGAGGTGGCTCGCATGAACGGGGAGGCAGGCCGCACCGACCCGGCGATAGTCCCCCGCATCTGGCTGACCGGCGGCGCGAATTAGACGAGACGAGACGAGACGAGACGAGGCGCGCGCCGCGCGTCGGCGGCGAGCCGCGTGACGTCGGGGCAAGCCGCTGGCGCTGGTCCAGGAGCTGCTCTGCCGCGGCGCCGACGTCGCCACCAAGCGCGAGCTGATGCAGGTGCTCTGGCCCGGCGTCATCGTCGCCGAGCACGCCTCCCGGCCGAACTCGCCGCCTATTGCGCGGCCTGCCGCTCTACGCCGGGGTGGCGGCGGCGGGCGCGACCAGCGCCGCCCACCAGGCCGATCTGGCGGACATCGACGGCTGCATCGGCAAGACCGAGGCTGCACTCGGCGACGGCGCGGCGGCCGAGACCGACAAGCGCGCCGGGATCGCCATCATCGAACGCCTCGCGCACGACCGCCCGAACGACGCCGATCTCGGCCAGCAGCTGGTCACGCTCCGGATCGAGCTGGCGACGGCGCTGCTGGCGGGCGGCGACCGCAGGGCGGCCGCGCCCCCCGCCGGCACGCTGGCGGCAGCCTGTCCGGGTGACCGCGAGCTGGCGCGGCTGCTGGGGACCGCACGCGCGCCGGCGGATCGCATCGGCCCGTCGTGAGATGACGCCGCCCGGACCCGCCGTCTTGGAACCGAAGGCGGCGCTGGCGCGTCCGGATCGAGGACAGCCTCTTATTGTTGTGACGAGCATCTTCATCCGCTCGAACGATCCCGTTCGATCGGATGATGCTCCAGCGGAGCCGGCATCATGAAGGTGGACAGCGTTCTCGGCACGATCGGCGGCACCCCCCACATCCGGGTCGCCCGCCTGTTCCCCGACGCCCAGGTCTGGATCAAGTCCGAGCGCGCCAACCCGGGCGGCTCGATCAAGGACCGCATCGCGCTGGCCATGATCGAGGCCGCCGAGGCCGACGGCCGCCTCCGGCCCGGCGGCACCATCATCGAGCCGACCTCGGGCAACACCGGCATCGGTCTCGCCATGGTCGCCGCCGTGAAGGGCTACAAACTGGTCCTGGTGATGCCCGAGAGCATGTCGGTCGAGCGCCGCCGCCTGATGCAGGCCTACGGCGCCACCTTCGACCTGACACCCAAAGAGCTCGGTATGAAGGGCGCCATCGCCCGCGCCGAGGCCCTGGTCGCCGAGCGGCCCGGCGCCTGGACCCCGCAGCAGTTCGAGAACCCCGCCAACATCGACGTCCACGTCCAGACCACGGCCGAGGAGATCCTGGCCGACTTTCCGGACGGGCTCGACGCCTTGATCACCGGCGTCGGCACCGGCGGCCACATCACCGGCGCCGCCCAGGTGCTGAAGCAGCGCTTCCCGAAGCTGAAGGTGTACGCCGTCGAGCCCTTGCAATCCCCGGTGATCTCCGGCGGCAAGCCGGCCCCGCACGCGATCCAGGGCATCGGCGCCGGCTTCGTGCCGACCAACCTGCACACCGACCTGCTCGACGGCGTGATCCAGATCGACGGCGCCGTGGCCAAGGACTGGGCCCGCCGCTCCGCCGTCGAGGAGGGCCTGCTGGTCGGCATCTCGTCCGGCGCCACGCTCGCCGCCATCGCCTCCAAGCTGCCCGAGCTGGACAAGGATGCCGTCATCCTCGGCTTCAACTACGACACGGGCGAGCGCTACCTCTCGGTCCCGGACTTCCTGCCCACCTAATCTGCCCTATCCGCGGCGAGCTCTGGACTGCTCCGCGCGGGGCTCCCGATCATTCGGGCATCACGGATGATCGCGGTTCCAAGATGCATCATGCCGCCGGCCGTGGCCCCTCCGGATCGCGGCCGGTTCGCAAGCCGGATCGACCAGCGTGGGCCCCTCCACGAGATGCGCCTCACGCCTACTCTTCGTGCAAGCATCCAACACTGACAATCGTCACCGCGTGGTCGGCATCGACGACACTGGCACAGTCGCTCGATGTTGGACCATGGGGGATCGCGGCATCACGAGCGTCTCGCTCAGCGACACGATGATGGAACGACGCCCAGACGGCGTTCTGACCGTCCCCATCGCCCCTTTGCTCAAAGGGCAGTTCCAGCCGAGCGGGCACGGCAGCTCATGGCGCGACACGATCTCGAGCCAGAGGATTCAGATTGCGCGCCATATGAAGAGGAGCCCGAGCCAAAAGGCGAAGCGGGACGAGGCAGTCGAGGACGCTCATGCGGACGCACGGGTGGTTGCGCGAAAGGAGACGGGGCAGGGGCCGGAGATGGTTTCGCTGTCGTGCCGTGCAGCTGGGCCCAGATCATGGAGCACCAGCTCCCTTTCCGAATGACCGCGCGACGGCGCCCCTATCGTCCTCCGCCCGCCGCCCGGAACCAGGCCCGCGTCAGCTCTCGGTCGATCTTGTCGTTGTCATTGCGCGGCAGGCGGTCGGTGGCACGGATTTCCTGCGGCACCGCGTAGGAATCGATCCGCGCCAGCAGCGCGCGATGCACCGCGCGCTCGTCGAACAGCGCCGGCGACGCCGTCTCCACCACCGCGACCAGCCGCTCCTCGCGGTCGTGCTTGAACACGCAGACGTTGGCGAACCCGATCGCCATCAGCGCTGCCGCCACCTCGCCGAGCTCGACCCGGAACCCCCTGACCTTGACCTGGAAGTCGATCCGCTCCCGGAAGTGGATACGGCCATCGGCGCGACGCTCCGCCCGGTCGCCGGTGTGATAGGCGCGGCAGGGCCGTCCATCCCGTACGATTGTCCGGAACGCGTGCTCGGTCCGCTCCGCGTCCTGCCAGTAGCCGAGCGCCAGCTGCGGCCCGACGATCACCAGCTCGCCCTCGTCCGCCGACTCGTCCCCCACGAGCAGCAGCTCCATCCCCTCGATCGGATCGCCAATCGCAATCGACGGCGCGTCGCGGTCGATCGGGCTGTCGGCCGTGAGCACGAGCGAGGTCATGGAGACGGTCGCCTCGGTCGGGCCGTAGGTGTTCTGCACCATCGCACGCGGGCAGGCCCGGAACACCGCGTCGACCTGGTGCGCCAGCAGCGGCTCGCCGCAGAACACCAGCCGGCGCAGGCTGCCCACATGAGCCGGCGTCAGCTCGCCCGCCTGCATCATCAGGCTGATCACGCTCGGCACCGACACCCAGACCGTCAGCCGCTCCCGCTCGACCATGCGCGCCGGCATCATCCGGTCGCCGAGGCCGCCGACCGGATGCAGGCTGGCGCCGTGGCACAGCGCGCCGTAGATCTCCAGCACGCTGAGGTCGAACGCGATGTTGGCGTACTGCGACACCCGGTCCGCCGCCGTGATCTCCAGCGATCGGCCGACCCAGCCGACATAGTGGTCGAGCCCGGAGCGCGCCACCACCACGCCCTTTGGCGTCCCGGTCGAGCCGGAGGTGAAGATCACGTAAGCGGTCTCGTGCCGCGTGCCCCGGCCGCGCAGCCGCGGACCGTCGAGAGCGGCCGCGACGTCGACGCCGCAGGCACCCGGCGCCTGCTCCAGCAGCGGCTGCACGATCGCGGCCGGTCCGACGATGAAGTCCGGCTGCAGCAGGCGGCAGACATGCGCCCACTTCAGGGCCGGCGCGTTGACGTTGAGCGGCGTGTAGAACCCGCCCGCCAGGCTAGCGCCGAGCATGGCCGCATACGCGTCCGCCCCGGACGGCAGCGCGATCAGGACCCGCGGTGCCGTCCGCGCCATGAAGATCCCGGCCAGCGCCCGCGCCCGATCCTCGAGCTCGCCATAGCTGACCCGATGCCCATCATTGACCACGGCCAGCGCGCGAGCGTCGCGCGACGCCTGCACCAGGAAACAATCCACCGCATCGGGATTTGAATAACGATCAATTAACGACATATGATCGTCAGCAAAGATTTCCGAGCCGAAGTCAATATTCATTGCTTTAGCCGTTTGCGTTTGTCCTTGGACTCCCGCCCCTGATTGAAGCCTCATCCTAAGCTTCAATCACTAACGAAAACCAAACTCTTCCACGGAACAACGGCGTTGTATCCATTATTATCGTGTGACAAAGGAAAAGGCGTTCCAGCGCATCGATCGTGGTCGCGCTCGCCCGCAGGTTCGAGGCGCCCTGTTGACCATTCCGCGACGTTTTCGAAAATTGCGCGCGACGTCGGGATGATGGAGACGCGGCATGATCAGGGCCCTGTCCCGAGCGGCGGCATCTCCTGCATACCGTCCCGACGCAGATTACACGCCACCTGAGCATGACCCAAGCCTTGAGGCGAAGCTGGACCAAGCGATCGTGGCCGATTGCCCGGACGCCCGGTTGGTCGCATGCCCGGAGACCGGACTGGAGAACCCGAGACCTTCCCAGCCGCGTGCCAGCTCGCGGACGGTCGGTCTCTCGCCAAGTGACCGATCAGGCCGTCCGCATGCCCAACCGCCCGAGCAACGCCATATCCCTGTTCTCTGCCGGGTTCGGCGTCGTCAGCAGCCGCTCCCCGTAGAAGATCGAGTTCGCCCCTGCCAGGAAGCACAGCGCCTGCGTCTCGTCGCTCATCCCCTCGCGCCCCGCCGACAGCCGCACGTGGCTCGCCGGCATCGTGATCCGAGCCGCCGCGATCACCCGCACGAAGTCGATCGGATCGACCGTCCCCGCCTCCGCCAGCGGCGTGTTCGCCACCCGCACCAGCATGTTGATCGGCACGCTCTCCGGGTGCCGGGGCAGGGACGCCAGCGTCGCGATCAGACCCGCCTGGTCCTCCACCGTCTCGCCCATGCCGACGATGCCGCCGCAGCAGACCGCGATCCCCGCCTCCCGCACGTGCGCCAGCGTGTCCAGCCGCTCCTGGTAGGTCCGCGTCGTGATCACCGACCCGTAGAACTCCGGCGACGTGTCGAGGTTGTGGTTGTAGTAATCGAGCCCCGCATTCCGCAGCCGCCCCGCCTGGCCCCGGTCCAGCATCCCCAGCGTGAC
>CALMVO010000091.1 GCA_937873205.1 uncultured Acetobacteraceae bacterium | reverse complement strand
GGAAAGGCCAGGGGCTCTGCCCGGCACCCCGCTGGGCGCGCCGCCCCAGACCCGCCTTCGCCTTCGCCGCGGCTCCTGACGTTTAGTCCAAGACGGTCTCCAGGGCCGACACGTCGAGCAGTCGCTGGAACACCTCTGTCTCCTGTGCGCCAGATACCGCCAGCCTGCCGGGAAACACGAAGCACGGCACGCCGCTGATGCCGCGCCGGTGCGCGCGTAAATTCTCCGCGTGCACCAGGTCAGGGCCCTCGCGCGAGCGCAGCACCGATAGCGCTTCGGCCCGGTCGAGACCGGCTCCGGCGGCGATCGCCGCCAGCACGGCATGGTCGCCGATATCCAGTCCTTCGGTGAATTGCGCGGCGAACAGCGCCTCGACGACAGCGTCGGCCGCACCGGACCGCGCTGCCCAGCCGGCCAGCCGATGCGCGTCGACGCTGGACGGCACATGGGTCATGCGATCGAAGCGGAAGGCGACGCCGTCCTGCAGCCCAAGTTCCGTCACCGAGGCGTAGAGGCGGCGGGCGCGGTCCTCGCCGCCGAACTTGCGGACCACGTAGTCGGCGCGGGACAGACCCTGGCGCGGGATGTCAGGGTTGAGCAGGAACGGCCGCCAGTCGATCTCGAACGGCCGATCCGGTCGGCTGGCCAGCGCCCGCGCCAGGCGCCGCACGCCCAGGTAGCACCATGGGCAGACGAAATCGTGCACCACCTCGATGACGGGCCGGCTACGGGGCGGGGCGATGGCGTTCACGGCATCAGTCTATGCGCTCTGGCGCCGGGATCGAGTAAAAAGACGGGCTTGGGCGGCGGGGAGGACGGACGCGATGGACATGATGCAGCTGGACGCGGAGAGGCGTTTCGCAGGCTATGTCGCCACACTGGGGCGCGGACCCGGCCGCTCGCGGGCGCTCACCCGGGCGGAGGCCAGCGACGCGCTGGGGCTGGTGCTGGAGGATGCGGTGCATCCGGCCCAGCTCGGCGCCTTCCTGATGCTGCTGCGCTATCGCGGCGAGGACCCGGATGAGATCACCGGGCTGGTCGAGGCGGCGCGGCGGTCGATCGGTCTCGCCGATGAAACGGCCGCCAGTCCGGTCGGGCCGGTCGACCTCGACTGGCCGAGCTACGGCGCCGGCCGCACCCGGGGCGCGCCCTGGTTCCTGCTGGCGGCGCTGGCGCTGGCGCAGAGCGGCCACCGCGTGCTGATGCACGGCAGCAACGAGTTCTCGGGCGGCCTGTCGGTTGCGGACGGGTTGGCCGCACTCGGGATGCGCCCCTGCGGGGACGCCGGTGAGGTGGCCGCAGCGCTGGACCGCACCGGATACGCCTACTGGCCGGTGGCCCAGATGGCGCCCGCCATCGACCGGCTGCTCGGCATGCGGCGCCTGTTCGGGCTGCGCTCGCCCATCAACACCGTGGCCCGGCTGATCGATCCCGGCTGCGCCGGCGCCTCGGTCGACGGCGTGTTCCATCCACCTTACATCGCGCTGCACCTGGGCGTCGCCGAGCGGCTCGGCCGGCCCTCGCTGGTGGTGATCAAGGGCGGCGGCGGCGAGGCGGAGCGGCCGCCGGCCAAAGCCACCGCGGCGCATCTCTGGCGCCAGGGCGCCGGCCGGTCGGAATGCCTGCTGCCGCCGCTGGCCGATGGCGCCGAGCGGGGCAGGGTGGATACGCCGGACGCCTTCGCCCGGCTCTGGCACGGCGACGGCGCGCCCGATCCCGCCGCCACCCAGACCGTGATCGGCACGGTGGCGCTCGCCCTGCTGGCGCTCGATCCCGGGCTCGCCGCGGAGCAGGCCGACCGCAGGGCCGCCGCCATCTGGACGGCCCGGCGTACGGGACGGGGAGACGCTCGCCGCGGCTTGGAGTAGAAGAATCGGCGGAACGAAACGCAGGAGCTTCCGATGTTCGAGAGATTCGCCCTCGCTGGCCTGGCCGCCTTCACGCTGGGGCTGGCGACGCCGGCAATGGCCAAGGGCTGCCTGAAGGGGGCCGCGGTCGGCGGTGTTGCCGGCCACGTCGCCGGCCATCACGGTGTCGTCGGCGCCGCGGCCGGTTGCGCCGTCGGCCATCACGAGGCGGCGAAGAAGTCCAAGGCGGACGCCGCCGCGCCGCCGCCGAGCTGACGACGGATCGCCCCGGCAGCCGACGGACCCAGCCGGGGCGTCACCGAAACGAAACGGTTCGTGCGGCAACCGATCGAACCGTCGGCGCACGGGCTCCGTGGTGGGACGGGCCTCGGTTGTCAGTCCCATGATCCTGGCATAAACGCTGTAGCCGTCGTCTCCGGCTGGAAAGGGTCATGCAATGGCGAATGCGCCGAGTCTACGCTGGCTTCCCCCGTCGCCGACGTTTCGCGCCCAGCTCAAGGCGATCCCGGGCCTGCCGATGGAGAGGGCGTGGGAGAGCCTCGTGGCGCTGGCCAACACGCGGCTTGATTTCATCGCTACCAACGCCCTCGACCAGGTCATGCGCCGCGTGTTCGCGGACTCCGCGCCGCCGGGCCTGTCGACGAAGCCGGTCCGTTTGGCCCTGCTCGGGTCCTCGACGCTGGCGCACCTGCACGCTGCGATCCGTGTGGCCGGCGTCCGTCGCGGTATCTGGATCACCACCTACGAAAACGATTATGGACAGTATCTGCAAGAGCTGATGGACAGCGGCAGCGCGCTGCACGCGTTCGCGCCGACCGAGATCCTGCTGGCCTTCGACGCGCACCACCTGGTTCAGGGGCTGCACGTCGGAATGGACGGCGAGGCGGCGGAGGCGACCCTGCAGGAGGTGCTGGGCCGCATCACGCAGTGCTGGCAGCTGGCGCGCGATACGCTCGGCTGCGCGGTGCAGCAGCAGACCGCCCTGAACGTGATGCCGGCCCTGATGGGCAACAACGAGCAGCGCCTGCCGGGCAGCCCGCGCGCCCTACTGGCCCGGCTGAACGAGGCGATGCGCCCAGCCGCCGACGCGCACGGCGTCGATCTGCTGGCGATCGATGACCGGGTGGCGATCGACGGGCTCGATGCCTGGCATGACCCGGCCCTCTGGCACCGCTCGAAGCAGGAGGTGGCACTGCCGGCGGCGCCGGTCTACGGCGATCTCGTCGGCCGGCTGGTCGCCGCCCGCCAGGGACGCTCTGCCAAGTGCCTGGTGCTCGACCTCGACAACACGCTGTGGGGCGGCGTGATCGGCGACGACGGGCTCGACGGCATCGTCATCGGTCAGGGCAGCCCGCTCGGCGAGGGCTTCTCCGCCGTGCAGGACTATGCGCGCGATCTATCGCGGCGCGGCGTGATCCTGGCGGTCTGCTCCAAGAACGACGAGGCGAACGCGCTGGAGCCGTTCGACAGCCATCCCGACATGGTGCTGAAGCGTGCCGACATCGCCAGCTTCCAGGCCAACTGGAGCGACAAGGCCACCAACATTCGCGCCATTGCCCAGGATCTCAACATCGGCCTGGATTCGCTGGTGTTCCTCGACGACAACCCGTTCGAGCGCAGCCTGGTGCGGCAGGAACTGCCGATGGTGGCCGTGCCGGAGGTCGAGGACGATCCGGCCCTGGTACCGCGCCTGCTGGCCGATGCCGGTTACTTCGAGGGGCTGGCGATCACCGCCGAGGACCGCGAGCGGACCGGCCAGTACCAGAGCAACAGGGCGCGTGCCTCTCTCATGGCGTCGGCCACCGATCTGGACGGCTATCTGGCCGGGCTGGAGATGCAGTTGACCTGGCGGCGGTTCGACAGCGTCGGCCTTCAGCGCATCGTGCAGCTGATCAACAAGACCAACCAGTTCAACCTCACGACGAAGCGTCACACCGAAGCCTCGATATTGGAGGTCATGAACGATCCGAATTCGTTCGGCCTGCAGCTGCGACTGCTCGACCGGTTCGGCGACAACGGCATCATCGCGATCGTCATCGGCCGCAAGAACGCGGACGGCCCAGGTGGTGACGTGCTGGTGGATACCTGGTTGATGAGCTGCCGCGTGCTGGGCCGACAGGTCGAGCCGGCGACACTGAACCTGCTGGCCAAGGAGGCGCTGCGCGTCGGCGGCACCCGGCTGGTCGGCCAGTATCTGCCGACGAAGAAGAATGGCATGGTACGTGACCACTATGCCAAGCTCGGCTTTACAGTGGTCGAGGAAGCCGCCGACGGGACCAGCCTGTCGATCCTGGATCTGGACCGCTTTGTCCCGACCGAGACGTTCATCACCGTGACTCAAGCCTGACAGAGGATATCCGGACCATGCCGGCGATGACCGAGAGCGACATCTATGCAGGGCTGACCGATATCTTCCGCGAGGTGTTCATGGACGACGACATGGAGCTGCGCCCCGACTTGAGTGCCGCGGACGTGCCGACCTGGGACAGCTTCAAGCAGATCGAGATCATCATGGCGACCGAGGAACGATTTGGCGTCAAGCTGATGACGCGCGAGATCGACGGGCTCCGCAACGTCGGCGACCTGGCCGCGGTCGTCGCCGCCAAGTTCGACGCCGGCACGGGCGCTGCCTGACCAAAAGACAACGCGCGGCCGCGTGGCCACGTCCTGCGACGAGCGAGCGACTGGAGTGAGTGCGTGGACCAGCAGGAGCAAGCCTTCGCCGCTCTTTCGGCCGACGATCTCATAGCCCAGGCGCAGCAAGCGGCGCGCGACGGCCAGACGCAGAAGGCGATCCATGCCTGGCGTATGGTCCAGACGCGCTTCCCCGACCGCAGCGAGGCGGTCCTGGGAGAGGCCCGCCTGCTGAGGGACGGCGGGGATATCGAGGGTGCCGCCGGCGTTCTCGCCCGGGGGGTGGACCGGTTCCCCGACGACGAGACCATGCATCTCGAACGTGGCTGGTCGCTTTGTGAAGCCCAGGCCTGGGACCAAGCGCGGGCGTTCTGGAGCCAAGTCCGCGAGCGCTTCCCGCTCAACTACGGCGGTTATCTCGGGGGCGGCCTCACCAGCCGCAAGCTCGACGCCTTCGTGGAGGCCGACGCGATCTACGAGCTCGGCCTCGCCCGGCTGCCGCCGATCGTCGACCTTTTGCGCGACTACGCCTGGAGCGCCTACCAGCAGCGCGACTGGTCCCGGGCGTTAAAGCGCTGGGAACGCGTCATGATGCAGTTTCCCGATACGCCGGACGGCCCATGCCGGGCCGGCGAGGTGCTGATGGAGCTGGGCCGGCTGGACGATGCCGCCACCGTGCTCGGCCCGGCACGCCGGCTGTTTCCCAAGGATCCCAGCCTCGCCGTCATCAGCGGGTTCGTAGCGACCCGCCGCGGTGACGTCACCGAGGCCGAACGGGCGTGGGCCGACGTCCGCGCCTTGCTGCCCGGCGAGCTGTCCGGCTGGGGCGGCTGGGCAACCGCCCTCATCCAGGCCGGGCGCTCCGCCGAGGCCGAGCCCTACCTGCTGGAGGCGGCGCAGCGTCATCCGGCCGACGTCACGGTAGCGATGGATTTGGCCCGCGTCGCCGTTGACCGCAAGGACTGGGAGACGGCGGTCGAACGCTGGCGCTCGGTGGTCGCGCGGTTCGGCGACCGGCCGCAGGCGCATATCGAGCTCGGCTGGGCCCTCGCCCTCTGCGGACGCGATGCGGACGCCCGCAGTTGCTTCGAGGAGGCGCTGGCGCGGTTTCCGGATGACCCCGAGGTGATCGTCGCCCCCGCCCGCGCGGCGCAGAAGCAGGGCGACTGGCGCGAGGCCGAGCGTCGCTGGGTCGAGGTGACGCGGCGTCTGCCCACCATGTCTGTCGGCTATATCGGCATCGGCGAGGCGCTCCGCGAGGCTGGGCTGCTCGACCGCTCCGCCGTGCATCTCCGCCTCGCCGCCAAGCGCTTCCCGGGCGAGGTGCATGTCGACCTGCAACTCGCCATGACCCTCAGCCGCCAGCGCAACTGGACCGAGGCGCTCCCGGTCTGGGAGGCGCTCAAGCGGCAACATCCCGATCATGCCAGCGTGCAGACCGGCATCCGCGAGATGCTGTTCCAGGCGCGCCAGGACCAGGGCGCCAACAGCCATCCCGATGCCCCTACCGGCTCGGCACCATTCGAGATTCCGGAGATCCTGACCAGCAACGACGCCAGGGACGAGCGCACCGCGGCGACGGGCGCACTGCTGATGCAGTTCGAGAGCCTCGGCGACACCTGCGAGTTCGGCATCGTGCAGCGCCGATACGGCGCCGAGCCTCTGAGCTTGCTGCGCTGGTCCTCGATGTCGCCGAGCAGCCTGGTCGAGGCGCTGCAGGCACGGTTCGAGGGTGTCGGCGATCCGGATCAGACCATCGTTGCCGATGAGCACGGCGAGTACATCACGCGCGACAAGCGCTACCACATGTTCAGCCACACCTTCACGCCGGTCCAGAGCGAGCCGATGGACCGGTTCGTGAAGCAGCAGCTGCGCCGGATGCAGTACTTGCGGCGCAAGCTGTTGGAGGATCTGGGGGCCGCGGCCAAGCTGTTCGTGTTCAAGTCCAACGAGGGCGTCAGCGACATCCAGCTCACGGCGATCTATCGGGCCTTGCTGGCCTATTCGCAGGAGAACGCGCTGCTCTGCGTGCGGCTTCAGGATCCGGCGCATCCGAAGGGCACCCTCGACCGGATCTCGCCCCGGCTCTGGGTCGGCTACATCGACCGCTTTTCGACCGTCGACATCGCCGTCGACACCTGGGTCGGGCTCTGCCAGACGGCCCACGCCCAGTATGCTGGCACCGTGCGTTGAGCGTCCTGATCTCCTAGCCCAGGGTCAGCACCGGGCGGGTTCGGCCGGCGTGACCGGCAGCGTCCAGAACGCCTCGGCGACGTCGTTCTGGATGCTTTGCAGCTGCAGCTGTACCCAGTCCAGGAATTCGTGCAGGCCACGCACGATGATCTGCTCGATGGTCTGATCGCCGAGTGCGGCGCGCAACTCGTCCATATGCTCGAGTGCGGCACCTGCGCGTCGCAGCCCGTAATCGGTGCGGAGCTGCGTCAGAGCCCAGAACACCTGACGCAGCGTCAGGACCAGCGAGCGCGGGAAGGCGTTGTTCAGCAACAGGAAGCCGGCCACCTGCGTCGGCGTCAGCGAGCGCGGCATCACCCGGCGATAGGCATGATAGGCCGCGGCCGCTCGCAGCACGGCGCTCCACTGGCTGATGTCGACCTGGCTGCCGATCCCCGCATCGCGCGGCAGCAGCGTATGGTACTTGATGTCGACCAGCCGCGTGGTCTGGTCGCCACGCTCCAGGTACTTGCCGATGTTGTAGAAATGGTAGCCCTGGTCACGGTAGAACGTGCCTTCGGTAATACCGTTGTGGGTCTGGCACTCCTGCTTCAGCCGGGAGCAGAGGGCGGAGAGCTGCGACGGACGGATGTCGCGACTGGTCAGCTGCCGGACCCAGTTGTGGAACATGTTGATGTGCGTCCACATCTCGGTGGAGATCAACGGCCGCAGCGCGCGCGCGTTCTCGCGCGCGACCGCGATGATGCTCGAGATCGAGTTCGGATTTTCGTTGTCCAATACGTAGAACTCGGCGACGCCGTGCACGTCCGCCTCGTTCCGCGTGCTATAGTAGCGCTCCTCGTCGGCGTTGATCTGGACGATGGAGCGCCAGCCGTTCTCGACCTGGCTCGTACGGGTGAAGCTCTCGGTGACGTCGAGTACGCGAGCCAGATTCTCGATCCGCTCCATGTAACGCGCCAGCCAGACGATGCTCTCGGCATACCGCGACAGCAGCACCTGGTTGCGGATCGGACCCTGGATGGCATCCACGGTTTGGCTCATGCCCCTACCCTCACGCCAGCACCCACGTGTCCTTCGACCCGCCGCCCTGCGACGAGTTGACCACCAGCGAGCCCTTTTTCAGCGCGACCCGCGACAGTCCGCCCGGCAGCACCCAGGTCGAGGCGCCGGTTACCGCGAACGGCCGCAGGTCGACGTGGCGCGCCTCGACGCCGTCCTCGCACAGAGTCGGCGCGGTCGACAGGTTGATCACCGGCTGGCTGATGTAGTTGGCGGGGTCGGCCTGCAGTTTGCTGCGGAAGTCGGTGAGCTCGGCGCGCGAGGCGTGCGGCCCGATGATCAGGCCGTAGCCGCCGGATTCGCCGACCGGCTTCACCACCAGCCGCTCGAGGTTGTCGAGCGTGTAGCGCAGTCCTTCCGGCTCGCGGCAGATGTTGGTCTCGACGTTGTCGAGGATCGGCTCCTGGTCGAGGTAGTAGCGGATGATGCGCGGCATGTAGGCGTAGATTGCCTTGTCGTCGGCGACGCCGGTACCGACCGCGTTGGCGATCGCCACGTTGCCGCGGCGCCAGGCCTCCACCAGCCCGCGCACGCCGAGCCGACTGTCCGGCCGGAATACGTCGGGATCAAGAAAGTCGTCGTTCAGCCGCCGATAGATCGAGTGCACCGGCCGCGGCCCGGCGATCGTGCGCATGAACACGCGGTGGTTCTCGACCACCAGGTCGCGCCCCTCGACCAGCGGCACGCCCATCTCGCGCGCCAGGAACACGTGCTCGTAATAGGCGGCGTTGTAGATGCCGGGCGACAGCAGCACGACCTGCGGGTCGGTGACGCCAGCGGGCGCCAGGTCGGCCAGCGCCTGCTGCAGCCGTACGCCGTACTCCTCGACCGGACGGATGCCGATCCCGGCGACCAAGTCGGGCAGCACGCGCAGCATCATGTGCCGGTTCTCGATCACGTAGGACACCCCGGATGGCGTCCGCGCGTTGTCCTCCAGCACCAGGAAGCGGCCATTCTCGTCGCGCACGATGTCGGTGCCGTTCACGTGCACGTAGACGCCGAGCGGGACGTCCAGTCCCATCATCTCCGGTCGAAAGTTGGCGTTGCCCAGCACCAGCTCGCGCGGGATTACGCCGTCGGCCAGGATCCTCTGCTCGTGGTAGATATCCCACAGGAACTGGTTGATCGCCGTCACGCGCTGCACGACGCCGCGCTCGATCACATCCCATTCGCCCGCCGTCAGCACGCGCGGGATGAGGTCGAACGGCAGGATGCGGTCGATGGCGTCGCGGTCGGAATAGACCGTGAAGGTGATACCAAGGTTGTAGAGCTCGGCCTCGGCGGCGGCGGCGCGGCGGCGCAACTCGTTCACGTCCATGCCGCGCAGGCGGTCGCGGATCAGCCGGATGGTCGGCTCGTCCGGATCGGCCGCCCTCATGATCTCGCAGAAGAAGGCCTGTTCGCCATAGCCGGCGAACAGGCCGTGCTCGGCCGCGTCGGTCTCGGTCCGCGCGCTCATCGGGCCATGCGGTGGCCGGGTCGCCGATCGTCCCGGGTCAGGTTCAGGCGCGTCGGAGTCATCCCGTCCACCTGATGCTGTTGTGCGCCGCGGCGCCGCGCTGGAGCCTGTCGCTCGCCAGGGCCGCGACGGCGGCGTGTCCCGTCATGCCACCGTCATCCGCCGGCTACAACGTGCGAACGCAGCGAGTCTGTGCCAGGATGCCGTCGCCGGCGGCGCCGGGCGGCGGTAGGATGCGAGTGGATCGATGGCGAGCGCAGACGGGCAGGACGGCGCGCCACCGGCCGAATTGCCCGCCGGCTTCATCGAGACCGTCTATCTGGCGGCCAATCCGGATGTCGGTGCCGCGGTGGCGCAGGGCGCCTGGCCAACCGGCGCGGCGCACTGGCTGGAGCGCGGCTGGCGCGAGGAGCGGCCGAGCCTGCCGCACGAGCCAGGCCTCGCTCCGGGCATCGGCGCCCTCGACCTGCAGCCCGGCCCGGAGACGGAGGCCTTCGACGCCGAGGGCTACCTGCACCTGCATCCCGACCTCGTCCGGGCGATGGGCCGCGACCTGGTCGCTGCCCGGGCGCATTGGCTGGCGTTCGGGCGCTTTGAAGGCCGGCTGAGCCCGGGCGCGCGACCGCATGTCCGGCGCCGGCCGGCACTAGAGACGCTGCTGTCGCGGCCGTTCGGGCTCGATGTGCACGCCGCCTTCGCCGATGCCGGCGCGCGCGGCGCCGGAGCCGCCCATCTGGTGGGGGCATTGCTCGCAGCCGGTCTGCCGGTGACGGCGCGCGGCTTCGCACCGGGGGGTCGCGCGCCGCGCGTCCCCAGGCTCGAGCGGCAGCGTCCGTCCGGGCACCGGGCGAGCCTGCTGCTGGCCGAGCCGGAGGAGGTCGTGGCGCTGGCCGCCCTGTATCCGCCCGGCGCGTTCGGCAGCAGCTACGTCATCGCCGCCTGGTCGATGCCGGTCGATCGCTTCGGCGCCGGGCTGCATGCGGTGTTTGGCGCGCTGGACGAGCTCTGGGTCGCGGATGCCGAGACCGCCGCCGCCTATCGGGCGATCGCGCCGATCCCGGTGCGGGCACTCCCGCCGGACGGCGATGGGGCGGCCGTCGCCATGCTGGCCCGGCTCCGTGAGCTCGGGCTGGACGTGCGGCCGCCGCCGTTCGTCGCCGGGCTCGGGCGCAGCCGCCGTCTGGCCGCGCCCAGCCTGGCCGCGCACCTGCCCGATGCGGTGTGGCGCCGCATCGTGGCGATCCGCGACCGGCCGAGCGTCGCCATCCTGCTCTCGCTGACGACGGACGATCCCGCCGGGGCCGCCGTCGCGCTGACGCGTTGCGTCGCCGCCGTCATCGCCCAATCCTTCCCGTTCTGGACGCTTACCGTGCTGGATGATGGAGCCGCCGACGCGGCTACATGCGAGGTCCTGGAGACGCTGCGCGGATGCGATCCGCGCCTCCGCATCGAGCGAACCCAAGCCGACGACCCGCGGCAGGCGATCAACCGGGCGGCGGCGGCCGCGACCGCCACCCACCTGCTGCCGCTGCGCGTCGCGCAGTGGCTGACGCCGCATGCCCTGCTGGAGTTCGCCACCACCCTGGACCGGACTGCCGACGGCGAGCCGGCGCCGGCGCTGCTCTACGCCGACGAGGAGCTGCTGGAGCATCCCGACCTGCCTGGCCGGATCGTGCGGTGGCCGGACACGGCGCCCGAGCAGCTGCGCGCCGGTCCCTGCACCGGCGAACTGCTGCTGATGTCGCAGCCGGCCTGGCGTCAGCTCGGCGGCCTGCGGGCAGATTATGGCGATGCCGCCGGCTACGACTTCGTGCTGCGCCTGCTGGAGGCGGGGTTGCCCATGCGGCACGTGCCGACGCTGGCGGTCCGGACGCTGCAGCGGGCGATGACCGCGGATGCTGCGGCGCCTGATCAGGTGCTGCGCGCGCTGCAGGCGCATGCCGACCGGCTGGGAGCCCGGATCGAGCCGGCGGCGATGCCGGGCCGCGTGCGCTTCCGGCCGCCAGTCGGTCCCATGCCGCCGGTCTCGATCGTGATCGGCGCAGAGGCCGATGACGCCGATCCGCTGCCGTTGGTGCGCCGGCTGCGGCAGTGGCATGGCGCCGCTGCCGCCGAGATCGTCCTGCTGGCCCGGCCTGGGCGGAAGCGGGCAGGCAGCGCGGCGCTGCGGGCCCTGGCGGCCCGGACCGAGCCGCTGCCGTCGGCGGACGTCACCATGGGCGCTCGGCGCATGCTGGCGCTGGAGCGGAGCCGTCATCCGCTGGTGCTGTTCCTGGATGGCGCCGCGCAGCCGGACGAGGCGCTGCTGCCGGCGTTGCTGGACGCGCTGCACGATCCGATGGCCGCCGCTGCCGGCACCCGTCTGTTGCCTTCGCCGGAGCGGCACGACCGCCCGGGTTCGGTGCGCAACGTCTCGGCGCTGTCCGGCGGCTGCCTGCTGCTGCGCCGCGATGCCGCCCGGGCGGTGGGCGGCTTCGACGAAACACTGATCCTGGAGGCCGCATGCGATGCCGATTTCGGCCTGCGCCTGCGCGCCGCCGGCTACCGCCTGGTCTTCACACCATACGGGTCGTCCGGCCCGGCGCCGGCGGCGACGCCGATCGACCAGGAGAGCGTGCAGGCGGCCCTCGCCGCCATCTGGCGCGCGCCGACCCGTGAGCGGCTCGACGAGAACCGGGTATCGGCCCGTGTCGGCGACGCTCTGGCGGATGCCGATCGTTCCCCACCCGACCCCGGGCCGGTCCCGTCGGTTGTGCCTCTGCGCCCGGCGGCCCAGACGGCGGTAGTACCTGCCGTTGCCGACGACCGCGACCTCGCCGGAATATTGGCCGTCCTCGGCCCCACTGGTCCGGCCGTCCGAAGCAAACCCACCGGCCCTATGAAGACGCGCCGCGGCTCGTCATGATGGGGCAACGACGGATGGGTGGCCGAGTGGTTTAAGGCAGCGGTCTTGAAAACCGCCGTAGGTGCAAGCCTACCGTGGGTTCGAATCCCACCTCATCCGCCAGACGCACTCCCCGAGAGATCGACTGGCGGCGAGTTCGACCACGAGGACGGTCATCGGCTCAACCGACGTTTCCCGTCGGCTTGATTTGTCCAATTTGACCTTCGATCGTCGTCCGCGTCAGCCTTGACCGGATAGCGTGCCCCGGTCGCTGCCGAGCCGTCTCGTCACGACGTGCTGCGCGTGCCGTCGGCATCGTCCGGCACCGGGTTGGTTGTCGGCACCCTGCCGCTGAACCAGGGCTCGAACCTGCGGTCGGCGCAAAGTCATCCGTGGTTCGGATCCCTCACGTAGCGGTCCACCAGCAGCGCGATCTGGATGGGCGGGTTGGTGGGCAGCACCGGCACGCCGTCCTGGGCATACAGGAGCATGTACCAGGTGCAGGTCGCCTCCGCATCGCTGAGGGTCTCGATACGGAAGTTGGTGACGCTATGACCGCGACCCGCGGTCCACGACCCACCCGCCATTCATAGAACTCGCGTATCTTCTCGCGGCTGCGGTAGCTGTTGCCCGGCGTCTCGAAGAGCGGATCCTCCGTGTAATAGTCAGGCGCGTTCCGCCCCCATCGTGCCAGTAGTCGATCAGCAACGCATGGAGTTCCTGCGTCGCCTGCAAGTCGACGTCCTGCCACGGGGGGTCGATCCCGCAATCCCCTCTTGGGTGGCGGCCGGGGGTGACGATGTTCTCCTGGCGCGCCCGGATCACCGTGAAGCCGCTTAGTTGATCGGGCTTGGCAGCATGTGGTCCAGGATGGTCGCGTCGGAAGACCGGACAGTCGCCCTGGGGGCCGCGCCACATCGCCGCAGGTCTGGGATCGTCTCGAGACGCTCGCGCAAGCGTCTCGCCGCTTCGGTCTTGGTCTGGCAGATCGCTCGGCCACACATCACCATCGACCTCGCCCGCTATCCTACCGCGCCTGCCGGGAGGGAACGCGAACGACCGCGGGCGATAGTCCAACTGCCCACCTGGTGCCGCATCGGTCGCTTGACCGCGGTCCGGGACCGATGGCAGCCCTGCCGGATGCGCTATCCCAATACACCGGACGGCCGCTACTTCGTCGTGAGGGGGCGCCTTTGGCGATGTGCTGACCCGGCACTCGCCGAGCCCGAGCGCACTGCGCTCACGGCCGAGCTCATGGCGGCTCGGCGCGCGAAGGGCCTGGCGATGCGGGCTGGCGACCTTGACGCCAGGGCGGCGGCGCGAGGCCGGATCGATGCTGCCAAGATCGCGCTCGGCGAGCGCGGACCGCCCTGGTGGACCGATGCGGCGCCGGACCTCAACCGCAGGATGGTGACCGGCACGCCATATGCCGGCTGGTGGGCCGAGATCTGTGCGGCGGGACGGTAGGTCGACCCGCCCTACGGGCCGGGCGTATCGGCGGCCTCCGGGAACACCAGCCGGACCGTGGTGCCGAGCCCGGGATGCGTCTCCAGTTCCAGCTTGCCGTTCGCCTGCTCGACGAAGCCCTTCACCATCGAAAGGCCGAGGCCAGTCCCCTTGCCGACCGGCTTGGTGGTGAAGAACGGCTCCAGCGCGCGCTGCGCCACCTCCGGTGTCATGCCACTGCCGGTGTCGATGACCGCGATCTCCAGCGCCGGGCCGCTGTTTGGACCGTCATAGCGCCGGGGACGGGTGGTGATCGCGATCTCGCTGCCCGGCGCCACCGCGTCGGCTGCGTTGCGCACCAGGTTCAGCAGCGCCATTTCGAGCTGGCTCGCGTCGATGGAGGCCAGCAGGGGACGCTCCGCCAGCTCGAGCCTGACGCCGATGGTGGTGCCTGCCATCTGATCCAGGATGGCGTCGCAATTGGCGAGCGTGTCGTTGATGTCGACGACGTGATCGTCGTGGAACTGCCGGCGCGCGAAGGACAGCATCTGGTCGGTCAGCCGGGCGGCGCGGCGGGCGCCCCAGCCGGCGCGCTCGATCTGCCGGGCGCGGCGTCCGGCGTCGGCCTCGGTCCCCAGGCGCTCCAAATTGGCCAGCACGATGGTCATGAGGTTGTTGAACTCGTGCGCCAGGCTGGAGGCCATCGAGCCCAGCGTCTCCAGGCGCTGCGACTGCTGCAGCACCGCCTCGGCCTCGCGCCTGCGGGTCACGTCGAGCTGGCTGGCGAAATGATAGACGAGCCTGCCCTCGGTATCGACCACCGGGCTGATGAACAGCGCGTTCCAGAAGCTGGAGCCGTCCCTGCGGTAGTTCATCAGCTCCAGGTGCACGTCCTCGCCGGCTGCCAGCGCCCGCCGGATTTCCAACACGTGCGCCGCGTCGGTCGCCGGGCCCTGCAGGAACCGGCAGTTCTGCCCGATGATCTCCTGCTGTCCGTAGCCGGTCAGCGCCTCGAAGGCCTGGTTGCAGAAGATGATCGGGTTGTCGTCGCGGTGCGGGTCCGTCAGGCACATCGGCATGCGGCTCATCTGGACCGCGGCGAAGAAGATGTCGGTCCCGCCATGGCCACGGCCGGCGGCGATCACGTTGCGACCATCCGAGATGTGATGCCCGTCCTCGGGCGTCGTGAATGAGGGTGGTGAGGGTCCAATGCGCATCGATGCAGCTATCCTGATCGCGTCGGCCGACATCTGTCCGTCTCCAGGATAGAAATCCATCGCCATCGGAGAGTTCGACCTAAAATTGAAGGCTGACCGCCCGCCCTGGGTCCCATGAGAAGGGAAAGTAGATGCTCGTTCGCCTGGTTGAGGAGGAGTCCCCGGACCGGAGATCATGTCCCAGGGCCTTCGGGAGGCAGGCTGCCTGGTGGGGATGGAGGGTGGAATTCAGGCGGTGATGCGCCGAGCGATCCGTCGCGTCCGGCCTCGACGGCGGCAAGCTGGCCAGCCAGGTTCGGCAGGCCGCCCCGGACATCCCCTCGGCGATCGCGGCCCTGCCGACCGAGCTGATCCGCCTGCTGGTTCGTCCGGCGGCCCGTGCCTGAAGCGTCATCCGACACCTCGTGGTCAGGTCATGGAGATCGCGGGGTCCGCGGCGGGCCTGCCTCATGCCGGGGCGTTGGCAATGCCTGTGTCGAGCTTCGGCCTCGATGACGCAGCCGAAGGCTATCCTGGTTCAGCCGCGGCAGCAGGTCGGGCCGCGCCGCGATCGCCTCGGCTTGCGCGACCGCGCGGGCAAGCTGCGCGTCGCTCAGGTATCGGATCGCCGGCCGGCGTACCACCGTGTCCCAGCGTGCGCCAAGCGCCGTGTCCAGGCAGACCCGCATGAAGCAGTGATCCAGTCGGATCGGCCAACGGAAGGCCGCTGCCATACCGGGGAGGATCTCCCAGGTCAGCCGCGTCCAGCGGTCCACCAGCGCGTCGCGCGCCGCCAAGTCAGCCGAGGTCCGGGTCATGTCGGCAGCCCCATCCGGCGAGACGTCGGCAGCATCATCCCCTCCCAGTCTCGTCCGCGACGGCCGCCAAGCCGTCTCCGGGACCGAAGATCCCGCTGCGCGTCTTTTTGTAGAGATAGTTCCACTGGCGCCATGAACTTGGCGGCTCCCGTCTGCTTACGTGACCGTATCATCAAAGGACCGGGCCCGTGACCCCCAGCGCGACCTCCAACGTAATTCTGTGGATAACTACCGCCATCATGTTGTTCGGTGGCCTCGGCATCCTGGCGATCGGCAAGCGTCGCACGCCGGCCGAGACCATGCAGACGGTCCTGCACGGCACGGTGCCGCTGATCGCCGCCTGCGCCTATTTCGCAATGGTGACCACCATGGGCCTGGTCGTTCTACCGACCGACAATGCGGTGGCGACAGCCGTGAGCACTGGTAGCGCCACCGGTCCCGGCACCTTGAGGCTCTTCTACTTTGCCCGATACGTCGATTGGACCTTCACGACGCCGCTATTGCTGATCTCGCTGGGCCTGGCGGCGACCCACGCGGGGGTGAAGCGCGGCGGCCTGCTGGCGGGCGCCGTCATCGCGGACTTGATCATGATCCTGACCGCGTTCTTCTTCGCCGCCGCGGAAGTCGACTGGATGAAGTGGACCTGGTTCATCGTCTCCTGCGCTGCCTTTATCGGCGTCTATTACGTGATCTGGATGCCGCAGCTGCAGGCCGCCGCGGCCGAGCGGGAAGATGTCCGCGCGAACTATCGCCGCAGCGCGACCATCCTGACGGTGCTGTGGTTCTTCTATCCGATCGTGCTGTTCTTCGCGCCGGATGGTCTGAACGTCATCAGCAGCTGGCTGGCCATCTTGGCGATCGCCATCCTCGATGTGTTGTCCAAAGTCGTCTATGGCTTCCTCTCCGTCACGTCGGATGCTGCCATCACCGACCGCGACATGAACGAGGCCGGTACTTCCACCACGATGGGCCGGACACCGGCGATGGCTCGGGTCGGCTAGCGTGACTAGCCGGGTCGCCCTGCAGGCGGCGACCCGGCCGCCCCTGCCAGCCATAGGTCGACGGTCGCCCTGGTTGGCGGCCCCGGCCATCGCCCTGACCGTGCTGATGCCGCAACAGGTCGGCTGGCCGGTGGTTACCGCCCTGATCATCCTTCTAGGCGTGCCGCATGGCGCGCTCGATGGTGAGATCTGCCGCGCGATCCTGCGGCCGCGTCATGGCCGCGCCTGGTTCGCGGTGTTTGCCGTCCCCTATATGCTTCTGTTCGCCGCCGTGCTGATGGCCTGGCGGGACGCCCCGCTCTGGACGCTGCTCGCCTTCCTTATGGCCTCGGTCTGGCATTTCGGTGCCGAGGATGCGCCGCGGGCTGGCGGTCTCGAGATCCTGGTTCGCGGCGGCATGCCGGTCGCTCTGCCGCTGCTCGTGCATCCGGCCGCCACGCTGCAGGTGCTCTCGGCCATCGCCCGGGTGCCGCTTGGGCCAACAGTCTGGGAGCTGGCGGTCGGGCAGGACTGGCTGGTGCTGGCCGGCTTCTGGCTTGTGACGGCCTGGCCTCTAGGCAGCCCAGCCAGTTGGTGATCCCGGTGTTGCTCGCAGCGCTGTTCGTCGCGCTACCGCCACTGCAGGCCTTTGCGATCTATTTCGTCTGCGTTCATGCCCCGACGCATGCCGCGGGCGTGATTGACGATCCGGTGCTGGCCCCCCGTGTCACGGACGGTCGCAGCGCGGTCATCCGCGCGCTGCCGATTACGCTGATTACCGTGGCGATCGGCATGGCGCTCTGGCCGCTCTACACCGGCGCCGTGCCGCAGCGCCTCCTCGCGGTGACGCTGCAGATGCTGGCGGCGCTCACATTGCCGCACATGCTGCTTGAGGCGGCCCTCGAACGGCGGCGGCGGGCGCGGATCGTCAGGCTTGCCGTCTAAAGGATGATCCGATCGCTTAGGCTCACGATCATCCTCTAGCTTGTTGTTTTGACGAGCATCTTTATCCGATCAAACGAGTCCGTTCGATC
>CALMVO010000090.1 GCA_937873205.1 uncultured Acetobacteraceae bacterium | reverse complement strand
GCCCCGGCCCCGGCCCCGGCTCCGGCGACGACGACGGCGAGCCCCACCCACAGCGCGATCGGCAGGACCGATGCGGTGGGCCGCGGTCGGGTCGGGATCGCGCCGGGTTCGGTCATGCAGCCAGGGCCCTCGGGGGACGGTCACCGCCATCCTAGGGCCGGAACCGCCGGGAATCACCGCGCCGGCCGGACCGTGGCGGTTTGTCCGCCACCCTGTGGCGCGGAGGACGCGGTCGGGTCCTCCGGCCAGTCGTGCCGCGGGTAGCGGCCGCGCATGTCGCGCCGCATGTCGGCCCAGCCGCCGCGCCAGAACCCGTCGAGGTCGGCGGTGATCGCCGCCGGCCGCCCCGCCGGCGACAGCAGCGCCACCTGCAGCCGCACGCGCCCGCCGGCCAGCGCCGGCAGCCGGGTGATGCCGTAGAAATCCTGCGCCCGCGACGACGCCGTCGGCACCGGCCCGGTATAGTCGATCGCCACGCGGCGGCGGGCCAGGGCGAGCTCGGCCGGCAGCGCCCGGTCCAGTCGCTCGCGCGCCGCATGGCCGCGGCGCTGCCGCAGCAGCGCCGCCAGGTCGAGGCCGGCCAGCTCCGGCAGCCGGGCCAGCCCGCCCAGCGCCGGCAACAGCCAGTCCTGCACCGAGGCCGCCAGCGCCGCCTCCGACAGGTCCGGCAGGTCGGAGCCGCCCGCCTCCAGCTCCAGCCGGCGCAGCAGGAGGGCGCGGGCCTGCAGCTGCCGGGCGTCGTCGGTCCAGTCGAGCGCCGTCGCCAGCCGGGCGGCGGCGGCCTCGGCCAGCAGGCGGGCGGTCTCCGCCGGGTCCGCCGGCAGCGTGCGGTCGCCCAGCACCAGCTGGCCCAGCCGGCGCCGGCGCCGGCTCATCACAGCGCCGCTCACCGGGTCGAGGCCGCTCTCGACCTGCTCGGTGGTGCGGTCGAGGAGGCTCTGCGGCAGCCGGTCCGGGTCGAGCGCGGCTGCCAACGTGATGCGGGCGCTATCCCGAACGTGCAGCGCCGCCACCGCCAGCAGCCGCGCGTCGGCCAGCCGGTCGCCGCGCGGCAGCCGAGCGCTGCCGCCGCCGGACAGCCGGAAGGCGCCGATCTCGCCGCGCGCCTGGGCGATGCGGTCGGGAAAGCCGGCGGCCAGCAGCGCCGCCACGTCCCCCTCCGCCGCAGCACCGGTCTCCAGCCGGCGGCGATAGCCGCGCGCGGCCTGGGCGATCCGCGACAGCGCCGCACGGTCGCCATCCCCGTCACCGCGTCCGGCCAGCAGCTCGAGCCGCAGCGCGATCTCGGCGGGCGGATCCGCGGCGCGGGCGCCGGCGACGGGCCGCGGCCGCAGCGGGTCGCGCTCCTCCAGCAGCGCCGCCAGATCCGCCGCCAGTGCCGCCTCGGCCGGGCCCGACGCCGCCAGCATCATCGCCGCCAGCCGCGGATGCGCGCCGAGTGCGGCCATGCGGCCGCCGAGTGCCGTGATGCAGCCCTCCGCATCCAGGCCGCCCAGCGCCCGCAGCAGGGCGCCGGCCGCCTCGAAGGCGCCGGCCGGCGGCGCATCCTGCAACGGCAGGTCGGCCGGCGCCGTGCCCATCTGCGCCGCCCAGCACGCCGCCTGCAGCCGATACCCCGACAGCTCGGCGTCCAGGATCTCCGGCCGGTCCTGCAGCGCCAAGCCGCGCGCGGTGGTGGCGGTCCACAGCCGGTAGGCGGTGCCGGGCGCCTCGCGGCCGGCGCGGCCGGTGCGCTGGGTGGCGGTGGCGCGGCTGACCCGCACGGTCTCAAGCCGGGTGAGCCCGCTGCCGGCATCGAGCCGCGGCACCCGCCGCCAGCCGCCATCGACGACGATGCGCACGCCCGGCACGGTGAGCGAGGTCTCGGCGATCGAGGTCGCCAGCACCACGTGGCGACGCCGTGTGCCCGGGGCGGCCGGCCGCAGCACGCGGTCCTGCTCGGCCGGCGGCAGCTCGCCGTGCAGCGGCAGCAGCTCGGCCTCGACGCGCATCTCGGCCAGCGCCGCCTGCGCGCGCCGGATCTCGCCGACGCCGGGCAGGAACGCCAGCACGTCGCCCTCGGCCTGCTCGACAAGCGCCAGCCGCACCGCGCGCGCCACCGCGTCGGGCAGCTCACGCAGCGCCGCCACGTCGCGGCCGGCATGGCGGACCTCGACCTCGAACATCCGCCCCAGGCTCTCGATCACCGGGCCGCGTAGCCGCTCGGCCAGCCGGCCGGCCTCCGCGGTCGCCGACATCGCCAGCAGCCGCAGCTCCGGGCGCAGCTGTCGCTGCAGGTCGAGGCAGAAGGCCAGCACGGTGTCGGCATCGAGGCTGCGCTCGTGCACCTCGTCGACGATCACGCAGCCGATGCCGTCCAGCGTCGGGTCGGACAGCAGCCGGCGCAGCAGGATGCCCTCGGTGACCACCTCGATACGGGTGCGCGCAGAGACCGCGCTGGCATCCCGGGTGCGGTAGCCGACCAGGCCGCCGGCCTGCTCGCCGATCAGGTCGGCCATGCGCGCCGCCGCCGCCCGCGCCGCCAGCCGGCGCGGCTCCAGCATGACGATCCGCTGCCCGCCGAGCCAGGCGGGACTTCCGGCCTCGAGGCATCTGGTCAGCGCCAGCGGCGTGAGCCCAGCCGGCGCCAGCGGTATGAGCCCAGCCAGCGCCAGCGACGGGAGCCCAGCCAGCGCCAGCGGCACCAGGGTCGTCTTGCCAGCGCCGGGCGGCGCCACCAGCACCGCGTTCGGCGTGGCGGCTAGGCTGTCGAGCAGCGTCGGCAGGATGTCGGCGACGGGGAGGTCCGGGATCGGGGCGGCCATCGCGCCTGTATGAGGCCCCGACGGATCGTGTCAAAGAAGCGACAGGTCGCATCGCCAGGAGACCGCCTTGACCCGCCGTTCTCTCTACCCAGTGCTGGCCGCGCTGCTGTTCGCGATGCTCGGTCCGGCGTCCGGGGCCGGCGTGGCGGCCGAAAGCGCCGTGGTCGCCTCGGCGCACAGCCGGGCGAGCCTGGTCACCGACGTCGACGGCTGGGCGCCAGGACGCCCGCTCGGCGTCGGGCTGCTTCTGCGGCTGACGCCGGGCTGGCACACGTACTGGTCCAACCCGGGCGATGCCGGCGAGGCGCCAACCGTGACGGTGACCGCCTCCGGGGGCGGCAGCGGCCAGACCGACGCCATCGTGTTCCCGACCCCGCAGCGGCTGCCGGAAGGTCCGCTGATGAGCTTTGCCTATACCGGCGACGTACTGCTGCCGCTGCGCCTGGTTCCAACCGCCGCCGGCGGCGCGCCGTCGCCGCTGCACCTGGCCGCGAAGGCTGAGTGGCTCGCGTGCGCCACGGTGTGCGTGCCCGAACAGGCGACGCTGACGCTGACCCTGCCGCCCGGTCCCGCCGTCCTATCGCCGCAGGCCGGCCTATTCGCGACGGCCCGCGCCGCGACGCCGCTTCCGTCGCCGTTCAAGGCGCGGATCGGCCGCGACGGCCGCTTCACCCTCATGGGGGCCGGGCTGTCATCGGTCTCGGTGGCCAGCGCCTGGCTGTTCCCGGCCTACCCCGGGCTGATCGACCAGGGCGCGCCGCAGGTCGCCAGCGTGCGACAGGGGCTGGTCACCATCCCGCTGAAGCCGGCCGGCGGCTTCGAGCCCGGCCGCCCGTTCGACGCGCTGGTGGTGCTGCGCGATCCCACGGGCCAGCAGACGGCGCTCACCGTGTCGGCCGCACCTGCGGACGCGGTGACGGTCCCGGCACCCGCCGCCGCCCTCGCCGCCCTCGCTCCGGCTCCGCCGCGGATGGCGGCGGTGCCGGCGGCACGGCCCGGGCTCGCCCGGATGCTGCTGCTGGCGCTGGCCGGCGGGCTGGTGCTGAACCTGATGCCCTGCGTGTTCCCGGTGCTGGCGATGAAGGCGATGGCGCTCGGCCGGCTGTCCGGGATGGCGCGCCGCGAGCAGAGGCTGTCGGCGGTGTTCTACACCGCGGGCATCCTGGTCGCCTTTGGCGCACTCGGCGGCCTGCTGCTGGGCCTGCGCGCGGCCGGCTCATCGGTCGGCTGGGGGTTCCAGTTCCAGTCGCTGGCCTTCGTCGCCGGCGCCTGCTGGCTGCTGTTCCTGGTCGGGCTGAACCTAGTGGGCGCGTTCGAGATCGGCGGCCGCTTCGCCGGGCTGGGGCAGGGGCTCGCCGGCCGGTCCGGCCATGCCGGCGACTTCGCCACCGGGCTTCTGGCGGTGCTGGTGGCGACGCCCTGCACCGCCCCCTTCATGGGCATCGCCATCGCCGGCGCGCTGGCCGCCCCGGCCTGGATCGGGCTCGTCGTGTTCCTGGCGATGGGGCTCGGGCTGGCGCTGCCCTACCTGCTGTTCGCCTGCATCCCCCGCCTGATCGCGCTGCTGCCGCGGCCGGGGCTGTGGATGGAGGTGCTGAAGCAGGCGATGGCGTTCCCGATCTTCGCGGCCTGCGCCTGGCTGGCCTGGGTCGCCAGCATCGAGGGCGGCGCCAACGCCGTGCTGGCGGTGATGGCGGGGCTGGTGCTGCTCGGCGCCGGCGCCTGGCTGTTCGGGCTGTCGCAGCGGATGGCGATGGCGGCGGGATCTGGCGGCCTGCTGCGGCGCGGCCGCTTCGCCGGTTTCCTGGCGCTTGCCTGCCTGCTGGCGACCCTGGCGCTGCTGCCCGGGCTGGTGCCGGCGAGTGCGGGCAGGCAGGCGGGCGCGCCGCGCGAGCCCGGCTGGGACGCCTTCTCCGAAGCCAGCCTGGACTCGCTGCGCCGCTCAGGGCGGCCGGTGCTGGTCGACCTGAGCGCCGCCTGGTGCATCAGCTGCCTGGTCAACGAGCGCATCGCGTTCGGCGCCGCCGCGGTGCGATCGGGATTCGCCGCGCATCACGTGGCGCTGCTGAAGGGCGACTGGACGCTGCACGACGACGGCATCACCCGCTTCCTGCGCGCGCACGGCCGCGACGGCGTCCCGTTCTATATATATTATCCGGCGGGCCATGACGGCGAGGTCTGGCCGCAGATCCTGACCCCCGACCTGGTGCTGCGCGCAATCGGGGCCAAGACGTCCTAGAGGTCGGGTTCCAAACGCTCGCTCCGTTCAGGCGGAATCGTTCCAGCGATCGCTCCTGGCAGACCGAGGGCTCTGACCGGCCTGGGAAGCAAGGCCAGGGCTCTGCCCTGGACCCGCTCAAGGCCTACCTTGAGAATCCACTTTTATTAATGGTTTCCAAAGGCGAGCCTTTGGCGGGTTCCAAGGGCGGAGCCCTTGGCCTTCTGCCCTGCGGTCAGGTCCTGGCGCCGCGTGTATTACGCCACTCATCGGCTCAGGGCGGCGGCGTGCCGGCTTGGGCGGCATCGTCCGACGCCCGTCCCGCAGCACGGCGACGCGTCCGGACGACAGCGATCCCGTCAGCCGACCCGGAAGCCAGCCGACAACGCCCGCCCGTTCCATGCGACGCCATCTAGAGGATGGTCCGATCGCTTAGGCTCACGGATCATCCTCTAGCTTGTTGTTTTGACGAGCATCTTTATCCGATCGAACGAGTCCGTTCGATCGGATGATGCTCTAGTTGCCGCCGCCGCCCGGCGGGAACGGCACCGGGGCCGGCAAGGGCTGCACGCCGGGCGGCGGCTGCAGGAAGCCGGGCGGCGGCGAGAGCTGGGGCGCCGGCGGCGGCGGCGCGTCGGGGGGCGGCGCCAGCTGCACCGGCTGGCCGACCGAGGCCGGCGACGGGTTGCTGGGCGGCGCATTCCCCGGCGGAAGGCCCGGGCCGGCGGCGGGCTGAGGGGCGTCCGGCGGGGTCAGCGACTGTTGCTGCACCGACGCGGCCAGTGGCGCGCCGGAGGCGTCGAGCAGCCAGTCGCCCAGGGTGCGGCGGAGCTGGTACTCGAACTCGACGTTCATGTCCTGCATCATGGTGTTGGTTAGCGCGTAGAGCTGCGCCTTCAGGCCGCCGGCGTCACTCCCGTCCCCCGTGCCGGGTATGTACTCGTGGGAGACGTGCGCCTCCGCGTAGCCGGAGTGGCCGCCCGAGTTGCCGATGATGTCGAGATGCACCGCCAGCGTGCCGTCCAGGGCGCCGCCGGGCTGTCCGGTGATCGAGGCCTGGTCGATGGTGAACACTGCGGTGCCGGAGTTGCCAGCGGCCACCAGCCGGTCCTGCGCCATCTGCCGCAGTGCCTGGTCGGGCGTCACCGGGGAGTCCTGCGCCAGCTGGTCGGGGCCGTCCGGCGGCGGCGCCTGGTCCAGGGTTCGGATCTGCCCGACATTGAGGCGAAGCGGCGTGAGGTAGGCGTAGCTGGGCGGCTTGAACACCGGTTCGCTGCCGGAACCGCCGCCGCCGCAGCCGGCGAGTGCCAGGGTTGCCGCCAGACCAAGAGCCAGCGGCAGCGCGTGCCGGCGGACCGGCCGGTGCGGGGTCCACGGCCGCGGCGGCGTCATCACGTCCTGCCGATCCCGAGCAGGCGCTGCCACCAGTTCCCCGCCGGCGCGGCGCCGGGCGTCCGTGTCGGGGCGGTGCCGACCAGCACCGGTCCCGACCCGTCCTCGCCGAACGCGTCCTGGCCGAACCCGTCATGGGCGGGCGGCATCATCCAGGCCTCGGGCTCCTCCGGGACCACAGGCCGGGCCGGCTCTGCCGCCGGTCGCTTCGGCTCGGGCTCGGACTCCGGCTCCGGCTCGACGACCGGTGCTGCGGCCATCGGCGCCGGCACCGGCAGCAGGCCGTCCGCCTCCGGCAGCATCACCACGCGGTTGGTATGGGTCGCATAGTAGAGCAGCAGCATCGCCAGCGGGTCGTGCGCGGCGGCGACGCCGACCTCGCCGGCGGTGAACACCGCGTTGGCCTGCGGCACGTAGAGGTGGCGGTCGAGCGGGTCGGCGCCGACGAACAGGTAGAACACCAGTCCGGAAGCGCGGTCGTGGAACCGGTATCCGGCGTGGGTGGGCAGCGCCAACGTCTCCTGTGCGGTCAGCATTGCGCCGCCCGGCGTCGGCACCATCACGCTGGCGGCGCTGGATGCCCCGCTGGCCTGCAGCGCCGCCTCGACCCAGCCCGCCGGCAGCGTCACGCCATCCCGGGTGTACGAGCCGCCGAGGGTGGCGAGCGGCGGCACCGAGACGATGTCGGGGGCGCCGACCGTGTCGGCGGCGGGCAGCCGGATCAGCTCGGCGATCGAGCTGGCGCGGAAGCCGTCGAACTCGTGCGCCGCCGACGGGATCGCAGCGTGCGGCGCCAGCACCGCCTCCTGGAACAGGTTGCGGACCAGCGGCTCGACGTGGCCGAGATACAGGCGCAGGTCCGGCTCGCCGAGGGCGGCGACCGCATTCGAGCGGAACTCGAGCGCGGTGTCGAGCATCCAGAGCGCCTCCGCGCCGTCCTCGTGCTTCAGCTCGAGCACGTGGAACGGGGCGAGCCCGGTCTGCAGCCCGATGGCGGTCCAGCCCGGGTTGAACTCCCGCACCGGCACGCCCTGCATGAAGATCGGATAGTGCGTACCGTCGGCGTCCGCCACCTGGATGCTGCCGTCGACGAACGAGACCGGCCAATTCGGCACGTGAGCCCTCCAGAATGTGATCGCGGCCCGACGCTACAAACCAACGGCCACACCAGCAAGCCGGCCTCAGGAGCCGTGGACAGTCTCCCGGGGGAAGCGGAACTCGAGATTGCAGAACTCGCAGGTCATGACGATGTCGCCCGCCACCTGCATGTCGTCGAGATCCCCGGCCGGGAAGCCCTCGAGGATGCCGGCCAGCCGCGCGCGCGAGCAGCGGCAGCCATAGGCCAGCGCCCGCGGCCGGTCGACCGCGACCCCGGCCTCGTGGAACAGCCGGTGCAGGAGCTGCTCGGCGGTGAGAAGCTCGTCCAGCAGCTCGTCGTCGGAGAGGGTGGCGGCCAGCGCCACGGCGTTGATCCAGGCCTCGCCGTCGGTGTCGTCGCGGTCGATGGCGGCCTCGTCCAGCACGGCGTTGTCGAGCTCGGCGCCGGGTGCGAGGCCGCCCTCGGCGGCGATCCGCTCCAGCACCAGGGCGCCGGCGCGCCAGCCGAGCTGGGTCTTGCGGCAGGCCAGCCTGATCCAGCACCCGTGCTGCTCGCTGGTCTCGAAGTAGTGTCCGGCCATGGCGGCAAGCGTCTCGCCCTCGATGGCGACGATGCCCTGGTGGCGGTCCATCTCCGCCCCCTGGTCGACGGTGAAGGCGAGGTACCCGGACCCCAGCAGCGCCCGGGCGGTGGGGGCGGGGTCGACGTCGAGCAGGGCGGCGATGCGCTCGGGATCGCTGCGGGCGTGGAAGCGCAGCGCGCCCGATTCGGTGCAGTCGGCCAGCATCATCGAGAGCGGCCCGTCGCCCTTGGCCTGAAGGCTGAACGAGCCGCGGAACTTCAGCGCCGAGGCCAGGCCCGCGACCAGCGCCAGCGCCTCGCCGGCGAGCCTCGTCACGGCGTGCGGGTTGTCGTGCCGCACGAGCAGCGCGTCGGCGAGCGGGCCCAGTCGAACCAGCCGGCCCCGCACCGGCCGGCCCGGCAGGAAGAACGGCGTGGTGCCGCGCGGCACCACCAGGTCCGGGACGTCGGGACGGCTCGAATCGAGGAAGGCGGGCGTGTCGACCATCGGTTCAAAATAGGACGCCGTCGCGCCCGGTGCCAGGATCGCCGGGGTCTCGGTCACACCTGCTCGGTGATCGCGGCCTCCAGCCCCTCCAGCCTTCGGTTCAGCTCGGCCAGAAGCGGCTCGGGGGTCCGCTCGCCGTCGCGGAGCCCCCCGATCAGAGCCAGCCGGCAGCGGTCGTGCACGTCGTCGATGTCGGTTGGCCCGCGCGCCGCGGCGAGGCAGTCGAGGTAGGCGTTGCGCAGGCCGGCCAGGCTCGGCCGCTGCGGCAGGCCGCGCAGGATCTCGTCGACGCTGCCTTCGACCCATCCGGGAGTCGCCGGCACGTCCTCGGTGGTCGATGGGAGCTCTGTCATGACCGTTCTCCTACATCCCCCGGGAGTCCGGCGGGGCAAACCGAGATCTGGCGCGGGCGCGCAGGCATCGAGGGCGTCCGATCGGACGCCCGGTCAGCGGCCGACGCCGCCCAGCTTCCAGCCGTTGCTGATCGCCAGCACCGAGTAGTGCTGCGCCCGCAGCACGACGGTGCCGGACGGGCCGCGCACCCGCTCCCAGATCGAGCAGCTGGCGGCGTCCGCCGTCGGCCCCGGCACGGAGCCCACCGCGTCGCGCACCAGGCCGACATGGCGCAGGTCGGCGGTGCGGTCGGTCTGGTCGAGATAGTCCAGCACGTACGGGTTGCGGCAGCCGCGCGGCGCGCAGGCCGCCTGCGACAGCAGCAGGGTGATGGCGGCCAGCACCGGCAGCGCGCGTCTCAACCAGGCGGCGGCCGACCGCAGCGGGTCCGCCAACGGCTCGGCCAGCAGGTCGAGATGGTCGGTGCCGCGGCGCGCGTGCTCGGCCATGATCGCGTTGGGATCGGCGTCGCGCAGGCTGCCGTCCGGCTCCACCAGCCGCAGCCGGTAGCCCAGCCCCTGCAGCCAGCGCAGGTAGTCCGGGCCGGAGATGCCGGAGATCCCCGGCATCAGCGACGGGCTGAACTCGGTGACGATGCGCGGCCGGTCGCGGCGGATCAGCCGGCTGCAGCCCCCGAGTGCCAGGTATTCGGCCCCCTCGACGTCGACCTTGATGAGGTCGATGCGGCGTCCGGCCGGCACCAGCGTCTCGGCGCGCACGCAGCCGACGGTCTCGGCCGCCAGCAGCGCCGACGCCTCGTCCGGGGCGGCCGAGGTGGTGCCGTTGGAGTGCGAGCGGTGCAGCGCCAACAGCCCGGGGCTGAGCCCCGCCGCCACCTGCGCCACGGTGACGGTGCCATAACCGTTGGCGCGCCGGCTGGCCTCGATCAGGCGCGCGTTGGAGGGGTTCGGCTCGACCGCGATCACCGATCCCAGAGGTCCGACGAGGGACGCTGACAACATCGTGAAATAGCCGATGTTGGCGCCCAGATCGAGCACGTGCGCGCCCGGCCGCAGCACCGCGCGGAACACCGCCGTGACGTCGGCCTCGTAGTCGTCGTCGCGGACGTAGCGCCCGACGGCGGCGTCGTCGGCTTCGGTGTAGATCGAGAAGCCGGGCAGCCGCGCCAGGGCCGCGCGGCCCAGCGACGGCGCATCCTGCAGGCCGCGACGGGAGAATTCGAGCGATCCCGCGTAGCTCGCGACCACCTGGTCGAGCGCCTCGCCGACGCGCAACACGTGGCCGGGCCACTCCTCGCGGTTCGGCAGCCGGCCCAGCAGCAGCCGGAAGCAGTAGAAGATGTCGAGCGCATCGGCACGATCGGAGAACGCCATCGCCCACGGCTCGGGCTCCTGGAATGCTCTCGCCTCTCTCTCGTCCTGCAGGGCCGCCACGTTGACGCGTTGCTCCGGATGGCGCATCCCCGCCCGGACTTGGGCGAGGTCGAGCGGCACGGCGCACTGTGGCAGCGCCGCCGCCCGAGCGCAAAACCCGCCGTCGCGCCGGGACCGAGCGGAAGGAAGGCGGGAGAGCAGCGTGCCCAACAGGATCTGGGTCGATGTCGAGGACCTGTTCCAGTACGCGGCGTTGAACGCGCGCCCGAGCGGCATCCAGCGCATCGAGTTCGAGCTCTGCCGCGCGCTGGCGCTGATGCCCGAGGCGCGCGACCGCGTCGGCTTCGTGCGCCACATGCCCGGCCAGCACGGCTTCCAGGCGATCCCGTTCACCGAGATCGATGCGCTGCATGAGCGGCTGACCGCGGCCGAGACCGCGGCGCCCCCGCACGCCGGCGCCCCGGCTGCCTTGGTGGCCGGCGCCGGGACGCCCTGGCCCGCCACCACCGGCGGCGGCGGCATGGCCCGCCGGATCGCCTACCGGCTGCCGTCCGACCTCCGCCTGCCGCTGACGCGTCTGCTGCGGTCGCAGCGGGAGGGGCTGGACGCCGTGGGCGTGCTCGGCCGCGTCGCCGC
>CALMVO010000089.1 GCA_937873205.1 uncultured Acetobacteraceae bacterium | reverse complement strand
TCTAGCTTGTTGTTTTGACGAGCATCTTTATCCGATCAAACGAGTCCGTTCGATCGGATGATGCTCTAGCTGCTCCGCAGGATCTCGATCGCGAGCGCGATCCCCTGACCGCCGCCGATGCAGAGCGTGACCACGCCGCGGCGCAGCCCGTCGCGCCGCATCGAGTGGATCAGACGCGTCGCCAGGATCGCCCCGGTGGCGCCGATCGGATGGCCGTGCGCGACCGCGCCGCCCTCGACGTTGACCAGCTCCCGGTCGATCCCGAGCTCCGCCATCACCGAAAGCGCCACCGCCGCGAACGCCTCGTTGATCTCGAACCGCTCAACGTCGCCGATCTTCCAGCCCGCTCGCTCCAGCGCCTGCCGCGTCGCCGGAATCGGTCCGAGCCCGAAGAAGCCGGGTTCCACTCCGGAGATCCCGTGCGCGACCAGGCGGGCAGCGGGCTCCAGGCCGATCGTCTCGGCATGGGCGCGGTCGGCCACGATCATCGCCGCGGCGCCGCTGCTGAGGCCGGGCGCGTTACCGGCGGTGATGCTGCCCTCCGGCCGGAACGCTGGACGCAGCGCCGCCAGCTTCTCGAGGGTGGTGTCCGGACGGGGAGACTCGTCGCGGTCGAATACCTGGTCCCGCTTGCGCCCCTTGGTCACCACCGCGACCGTCTCCGCCTCGAACCGCCCCGCCTGCATCGCTGCGACGAAGCGGGACTGCGAGCGCTCGGCCCAGCGGTCCTGCGTCTCGCGGTCGAGTTCCATGCGGGTGACGAGGTCCTCGGTATGCCAGCCGGAATGCTTGCCCGAGAAGGCATCGTCGAGACCGTCGCGGAGCATGCTGTCGAAGATCTCCGCCGGCCCCATCCGGTAGCCCCAGCGTCCGCCCGCCATCAAGTACGGTGCACGATCCATGTTCTCCATGCCGCCGGCGATGCCGACCGCCTGGTAGCCAAGCTCGATCTCGTGCGCCAGCGTCACGATCGCCTGCGCGCCGGACCCGCAGACGCGGTTCACCGTCATCGCCGGAACCGAAACCGGCAGTCCGGCGCCGATCGCTGCCTGCCGCGCCGGGTTCATCTTGTTGCCGGCCTGGACGACGTTGCCCATGACGACGCTGCCGAACTGTTCGGGATCCAGCTTCGATCGAGCGATGGTCTCGCGGATCGCGATGGTGCCGAGCTCGGTGGCCGGCACGTCCTTGAGGGCGCCCCCATAAGCGCCGATCGCCGTGCGGACGGGATGGCAAAGGACGATATCTGGGCGGGTCATCGTAATCTCCAGAAGCAGCGGTCGTGGGCTGGCGCGGCGCGTCCGTTCGCTTCGGGGCCGGCGGTCATGACGGGCCCGGGAGCGCCACCCATCCATTTGAGCCCCATCGGCCGGCGTCGGCAGGGGCGGGGCAACGGAGGCAGCGGAACCGCCAGGTTCTCGCTGAAGGATATAGTGCCATCGGCCGCCCGCGATGCAAGCCCGCCGGTCGCGCGGTCCTTCTTCGGACCCGCCGGCGCGGGTCTCGGGCGTCACAGTCGCAGCACCACGATCAGGATTGCCCAGCTCGCCGCCACCACGACGGCCGTGAGGATGAGCGTCGTCAACCAGAACCAAAGCTCGCGCACCGGCGCTCTCCTGCCATAGACCGCCTATGCGGCCAGCCGCCCGACTGCGCCGCTCCAGCGGTTGCACCCCGGACCGAAGCCCGCCAACATTTGAGGGGCATCCCGGACCGTGCGCGAGCCCGGGCCTTCTCACCGATAGGATTGTGTGCGACCGCCGAGCATTCCGGCCTGGCGTGCGGGCCCCGACCGGACCGGGACCCCGGTCAAACCAGACGAGTTCCGCATGACGCCTGTTAGTCCCGTCAGGGTCGTATTCTCAGCTCTCTACGCGGAGTCCGACGAGTTCCTTGAGACCTTCGTCAGCAACTTCCTGCTCTTCACGGGTTCCGAGGCGCTGCTGGTGGTCAACCTGTCGCCTGGGCGCAAGATCGCCTGCCGGTCCGCCGCGGCGAGCGGGCGCGTGCACGTCATCAACGGCGCGATCGAGCGCGCCGCGTTGGGCCATACCCTGTTGGCAGCCCACATCCAATCGCTGCGGTTCGCCACGGGCCTGCTCGGTGCGTTCGACCATTTCTGCCCGATGGCCTCGAACAGCCTGTTCGTCCGACGCTTCGACCTCGCGGCGACGGAACACAGCCTCGCAATCAAGACGCCGTTCTACTCGGTGTTGGCGAAGCTCGACGATCTGCCCGACGTGTGGTGGTGGAAGGTGCTGGGAGAGGACGGCCGCTTCACACCGTTCATAGGGTCGCAATGGGGGCTGGACACCGCCTGCTCCTACCAGATCGAGGGCAACTTCGCCTGTCGCGAGGACTGGATGGAGGTCGGGCGGCGTCTCGACGAGATGCTCAGCTTCCCGCATATGGGCTCGCCGCCGCTGCCATATCCGGTCGAGGAGGTCCTGCCGGCGACCGTGTTCAAGTACTTTCGCTCCGGTCGCCATGTCAGCATCTGCCACGCCTATTGGGATCGCGGTCCGCTGGGTCCGGTGACCATCCCCGACATCATCGAGGACCTCTGGACGATGCCGCCCGAGATCTGCATGGCCAAGTGGTTCATGCGCAGCGTCGCGAATCCGGCGGCGATCGCGGTCTCGACCGGCTGGAGCGCCCAGCTGCTGGCCAGCATGTCGGAGCCATCCACGCAGAGCGGCCCGACGCAGCGCCTGGTCCGTCGGCTGATGCTCGACGAGCTGGGTCGCCCGCAGCGCGAGGAGGAGGATTTCGCGTCGATAACCGGACGATGGGCATCGAGCGCGGCATTCGGACCCGACCGGACGCTGCTGTTCCACCAAGCGATGCCGGCCGGCTACCATGTGCTGACGCTCGCCGAGACGGTGACGACACAGGCGGGGGAGGCGGCCGCCTACGCGGTGACCGAGGACATGGACCGCCCGCTCGACCTGAAGATCCGGATCGAGCAGCCGACCGGTGCGATCCGCATCCAGAGCGGACCGCCGGAGGCGCTGGATCGGGCGCCGACCCTGGCGGGCCATCTCTACCTCAGCCCGCTGCTGGAGACCTGCCCCACCGCGATCAGGGTGCGCATGCCTCAGCCGCTGACCGCCGCGACCGCACACGTGCTCCGGCGAGTGGTGATCCGTCATGCAGGGCACCAGGACAACCTCACCGAGTGTCACCGGGCGCGGTTACCGGAGTATATCGAAGCCTATTACATGATCGCCGATCTCGACATGACGGCCGGCCTCTGGGTCGGGCTGCCGTTCTTCCACGGCCTGGACGTCGATCTGACGGTTGAAGTTCTCTGAGGCTGGTCTACATTGGCGCGGCAACGTAATGTCGTTCAGGGGCTGGCAATCGTCGTGAAACGTCTGGTGATCGACCTCGACGACACGCTGACCCGCTCGAACCCGGCGCTGTCCTATGACGACAAGGAGCCCAACCTGCCGTTGGTGGAACGGTTGCGCGACTACAAGCTGCAAGGGTTTGAAATCGTCATCCAAACCGCGCGCAACATGCGCACCTACCAGGGCAACGTCGGCAAGATCAACGCGAACACGCTGCCGGTGATCATCGCTTGGTTGCGACGACATGACATCCCGTATGACGAGATCCATGTCGGAAAGCCCTGGTGCGGGACCGAGGGTTTCTATGTCGACGACCGTGCGGTGAGGCCATCGGAATTCGTGGCGCTGTCGCTCGCCGAGATCAACGCGCTGCTGAAGCCCGGAACCGGGGAGTAGCCGCGTGCGCCTGATCACGTCGGCCGCCTATGTCGGGCAGGAGCTGTCGGCGGAGTTCGGCGAGATCCCGCCGGCCTTCCTCCCGGTGGGCGTCGCCCGGCTCTACGAGGCACAGATCGCCCGGCTCGGCGTCAAGCAGCCGATCTACTTAACTATTCCCGAGACCTTCACGCCGCAGCCGCACGACCAGCGCCGTCTGGACGATCTCGGCGTGGTACTGGTGCCGGTGCCCGAAGGGCTGCGGCTGGGCGAGTCCATCGTCTACGCGATCAATTCCATCGACAGTCCGCCCGGCCCGATCCAGATCCTGCATGGCGACACGCTGATCGACGACCTGCCGGGCGATGCCGACGACCTGATCGCGATCCACGCCGAGGGCGATGACTACTCCTGGGCTGCGGTGGATCTCGACGCCGACCGCGTCGTCAGCCTCGAGGTGATCGCCGCCGGCCACGGCCGCGAGGATACCCGCTCGGTCGCCTGCGGCTTCTTCGGCTTCGGCAGCAGCAGCGCGCTGGTTCGCGCCATCACGCGAGCCCGCGGCGATTTCATCGGCGGGCTCAACCTCTACGCGCACGAGCGGCCGATGCAGGCAGCGCAGGTGCTGGGATGGTACGATTTCGGCCACATCCAGACCTATTTCCGCTCCAGGCGCGCGATTACCACCGCGCGCTCGTTCAACACGCTGCACATCGATGCCACCACGGTCCGCAAATCCAGCCGCGACTGCGCGAAGATGCAGGCCGAGACGCACTGGCTGACCAGGCTGCCGACGCCGCTGCTGCCGTTCTCGGCACGGTTGCTGGACTCGGGCGAGACCGGCGACGTCGCCTTCTACGCGACCGAGTACCAGTACGCCCCGACGCTGTCGGAACTGTTCGTCTTCTCCTCGATCGGCCGCGCCACCTGGAAGAACGTCCTCTCCTCCTGTCACGACTTCCTGACGGCCTGCGCCGCGACCAAAGGCAGCGGGTCGGGCGACGCGGTGCTGGCGGAGCTGGCCGTCGCCAAGACCATGATGCGTCTCGAACGCTACGCCAGCGAAACGGGCTTCGACATTGATGCGCCGACCAGCCTCGACGGCCGTCCGCTGCCCTCGCTTCGCCGCATCGCGGACGAGCTGCGCCAGGCGATCGACCTCGATACCGGACGCTCCGAGACCGTCATGCACGGCGACTTCTGCTTCAGCAACATCCTCTACAATTCGCGCTCGGCGCGGATCAGCGTGATCGATCCGCGCGGGTACGTGCGTGTAGGCACCAACTCGCTCTACGGCGACAGCCGCTACGACCTAGCCAAGCTATCGCACTCGATCGCAGGCCGCTACGACCATATCGTCGCCGGCCGCTACGCGCTCGCCCGCGACGGCAGCCACGGCTTCTCGATCGAATTCGAACCGAGCCCGCATCATCGCTGGCTGCAGCAGGCACTGGCCGAGTTCGAGGTGGACGGCATCTCCGCCGGCAGCGTCGCGGTGCGGGCCGTCACGGCCGGGTTGTTCCTGTCGATGCTGCCGCTGCACGACGATCGTCCGGACCGGCAGGTGGCGTTCATCGCCAACGCGCTGCGGCTCTATTCCGAATTGCAAGGACGCACGCCGTGATCGTGATCCCCATGGCCGGGATGTCGCGCCGCTTCACCGAGGCCGGCTACGCGCTGCCGAAATACATGTTGCCGCTGCGGCGGACGACGGTGTTCGCCCATGCGGTCGGTAGCTTCTCCGGCCTGTTCGCCGACACACCGTTCCTGTTCATCGCCCGCCATGTCGCCGGCACCGAGGCGTTCCTGCGCGACGAGTGCGGGCGGCTCGGCATTGCCGATGCGCGCATCGTCATGCTGGAGCAGCCGACCGCGGGCCAAGCCGATACCGTCGAGCTCGGCCTGCGCGGGGCCGGCATCGACGAGGGCCAGCCACTCACCATCTTCAACATCGACACCTTCCGCAGCCGATTTGCGTTCCCCGATGCAAACTGGTTCAGGGCGTCCGACGGTTACCTCGAAGTGTTCCGCGGCAGCGGCGCCAACTGGTCCTATGTCGGCCCGGCGGACGATGCCGCCGAGCCGCTGGTTGCCCGCACCACCGAGAAGCGGCCGATCTCCGACCTGTGCTGCGACGGGCTCTACCATTTCGCCCGCGCCGGCGACTTCCGCTCGGCCCTGGACCGCGAGCGCGCTGGACCGTCGCTGCCCGAACTCTACGTGGCGCCTCTCTACAACCACCTGATCGCGGATGGACGGCGCATCCACTACGATGTCGTGGCCGAGGAGATGATCACCTTCTGCGGCGTGCCGGCGGAATACGAGGCCGTGCGCGCGGCGGACGCCTAGAGCATCATCCGATCGAACGGACTTGTTCGATCGGATAAAGATGCTCGTCAAAACAACAAGCGATCGGATCATCCTCTAGAGGTCCGCCGGCAGGGCATCCGCCGCTATCCGGTCGGATCCTCGTAGTCGATCTCGTCGAGCGGACGGGCGACCCGGGTCCGCGACAGCACGAAGAAGCCCGCCACCACCAGCAACAGCCCGAGCAGGATCGGCAGGCGCGCCAGCCACCACTGCCCGTTCGTGACGGGCACGTTGCTCGAGTTCGCGTTGAACGCCAGCGTCCAGACGCTGAGCGTCAGGATGATGAAGCCCACCAGCATCAGGATCGCGATCACCGCGATACGTCGGATCAGCATGACGGCGTCCGTCCATGAGTGGTGGCGGCGGTATCGGCCGCGAGCCGGGAGTGCCTGTAGCCATAGAGGAGGTAGCAGAGCGCGCCCACGACGAGATAGGCCAGCAGCAGCAGGGCAGGGATCGGATCGTGGTTCAGCAGGGCCCGCACGATGTCGATGAGCAGCGGCACCGCCATCACCAGGGCGAAGACGATGCCGAGCACCGGTACCACGCCGATCCAGACGCCACGGATCCGCACGCCGCCGAACGGCACCGGGAAGGGAGGCTTCAGGTCGGGGTTCGCATTGCGCTGCCAGATCACGGTGAAGCAGACGATGCCGAACGCAGTGGTGGTGCCGAGGCTGACCAGGTCGCTGATGATGTCGATCGGCAGCAGCGCGGTGGCGGCGGCGATGCCGGCGCCCAGCAGGATGGTGCCGAGCCAGGGCGTGCGGAAGTGCGGGTGCAGCACGCAGAACACGCGCGGCAGCAATCCGTCGCGGGCCATCGTGAAGAAGATGCGGCTCTGGCCGTACTGCAGCACCAGCATCACCGAGAGCAGCCCGGTGACGGCGCCGACCTTCACGAACAGCGCCAGCCAGGGCTGGTGCATCGCGTCGACCGCGATCGCCAGCGGATCGGGGACGCCCAGCTGCCGGAACGGCACCACTCCCACCATCACCGCCGCCACCGCGAGATAGACCACCGTGCAGATCGCCAGCGAGGTGATGATGCCGATCGGCACGTCGCGCTTGGGGTTCTTTGCCTCCGCCGCAGCGGTCGAGACCGCCTCGAACCCGACATAGGCGAAGAAGATCACCGAGGCCGCCCGGAAGATGCCGGGGACGCCGTAGCGGAAGCCGCCCTCGTTCGCCGGCACGAACGGCGTCCAGTTCGCCGGGTGGATCGCGAACACGCCGAACACCACGAACACCAGCAGCACCGAGACCTTGATCACCACGATGACGCTGTTGACGGTGGCGGATTCCTGCACCCCGATCACCAGCAGGGCGGTGACGATGACCGCGGCCGAGGCGCCGATCAGGTTCAGCCCGTGGCCCACGTCGAGCAGCGTGCTGCCGTGCGGGCCGGGCAGGGTCTGTACGTAGGAGGTCGAGTACCAGTCCGGCACCATGACGCCGAGATCGTGCAGCAGGCTGGCGGCGTAGCCGGAGAAGCCGGCGGCGACGCCCGCGACCGAGATGCCGTATTCGAGCAGCAGCAGCCAGCCGACCACCCAGGCGGCCACTTCGCCCATCGAGGCGTAGGCGTAGGTGTAGGCCGAGCCGCTGACCGGCATCGTGGATGCCAGCTCGCCATAGGACAGGGCGGTGAACACGCAGGCGAGGCAGGCAACCACGAACGACAGCAGGATCGCCGGTCCGGCATAGTTCGCGGCGGCTGTGCCGGTCATGACGTAGATGCCGGCGCCGATGGTGGATCCGATCCCCAGCATGGTCAGGTTGAGCGCGCCGAGGCTCCGTTTCAGCCCGGCGGAATGCGTCTCGGCCTCGATCTGCGCCAGCGTCTTGCGCAGGCGCAGCCGGCTCGGCGGCCGAACCAGGCCATGCGGGCCCGCGGTGACGCTCACGCCGTTCGCACGCAGGCCGTAGATTGTCGCATGATTGCCATGCGCCCATCGTATGGAGGAGGGCAGGACTTCGTTCAAGTCCGGCGAGCCGGACGATTTCCGCTCGGTCCGGATCGACGCTAGGGTCGCCTCGTGAAAGCGCCGCTCGCCATCGTCACCATGGTCTACAACGAGCCCGTGTTCCTGCCGGTCTGGCTGCGGCACTACGCCGCCGCGGCCGGCTCGCAGAACTGTTTCGTGCTCGATCACGGCACGACCGACGGCAGCACCGCGCCCGGCCTGCTGCAGCAGGCCAGCGTCCTACGCATCCCGCGCTCGCCGCAGAACGATGCGATCCGCTGCGGCTTCGTGTCGGATTTCTGCGCCGCCCTGCTGAGCTGGTACGAGGCCGTCATCTACGTCGACGTTGACGAGCTGCTGGTCGCCGATCCGGCCGTGCATGGCTCGCTCGCAGCTCTGGCCGCGACCCTGGAGGGTGACGCCGTCGTCTCGGCGCTCGGCTTCGACGTGATCCACGTGCCCGACCTCGAGGCGTCGCTGGACTGGACGCAGCCGATCGCCCGGCAGCGCGACTGGCTCCGTTTCAGCAGCGCCATGTGCAAGCCGGTGATCATCAGGCGCCGGGTCGCCTGGGCACCCGGCTTCCACTGCATCGACGCGCCGCCGCGGTTCGGCCGGCTGTTCCTGCTGCACCTGCGCTACGCCGACCTGCGGTCCGGCCTGGCCCGGCTCTTGCGCACCCGCACCCAGGCCTGGATCACGCCGCAGGCGGGCTCGCACCAGCGCATGCCCGATCAGGACTGGGAGGCCATGCTGCAGGGCATGGCCCGGCTGCCGAAGCGCGTCGACGCCACCCTGCTGCCGGACGATCCGCTGCTGGTGCATTGGCGCGACCGCGTGATGGACAGCGCCGCCACCCGCACCGGCGACCTCTACCGGATCGACCTGCACCTCAGCGGCGACTCGCTCTGGCGCATCCCCGATCGCCTCAGGGGGCGGTTCTAGCGGGCAAGGGCCTGTCCCCTTAAGCTCTCGAGCCACCGGCCGGGGGAGCGGGGCGCATGCACAGGACATACTCTCGACAATCGTGCGTCGTATCGCGGATCGCCTTGCTCGGGCTCGCCGTATGGCCGGCGCTGGCTTCGGCGCAGTCCGTCTCCCCCGGCGCCGTTCTGCCGCCGCGTTCTTCGCCGTCAGGGTCGCCGCCGGTGATCGTGCCGCATGCCGGGATCGATCCGCGCATGCGGGTCAGACCGCCCCGCCTGCCGCACGGCTCCCTCGGGGTGATCAAACCGCGGGCACTGCCGACGCCCGGCAGCAACATCGTCGTGGTGCCGAAATAGCCGCCGCGCGCCGCCCTCGCCACGGCGCCTCAGTCCTTCGGCTTGCGGGTCCGGCCGGGTGCGGCCGGTTTCGGAGCCGGGCCGGCGGCACCGGTCGACGGGTCCTCCGCAACCTTGGCACGTGCGGTGCTCCGCTGCGCCTTTGGCGTGGGCTGGGCTTCGCCCTGGTCGGCGAAGCGGTCCGGGAACTCGCCCAGGTTCTCCTGGATGAACGCCTCCTCCACCGGCTCGACTCGCGTAGGGTCCGCACCCGGCAGGGTCTCCGGATTCGGCAGCTGGCCGGCGCCGACGCTGTCCTCCATGCCGATCAGCTCGCGCGCGCGCTCCCAGTATTCGTCGTGGCGCCCGTGCGGTCCGCCATCGGCCTCCCACAGATGGTAGGCGCGCTCCTTGATGCGGGCGTCCCGAGCCGGATCGTCTTCCAGCGGGTTCTCGGTCATCGATCGTCTCCTTGGCGTCATGCAATCCTGCGCCGTTGAGCGTCGCAAGTACTGCGCGGTTGCGAAAGCCCTGCAGACGCGGATCGTCGCCAGCGGGGTCGCGCCTGTTCGCATCCGTCGCGGCCTCCGGGTGACGCAGCGAGAGACATGCTCGACCACGCTGAACCGCCAGCGAGCCGACCCCGGCAGGAATACCGCTCGGTCGTCTGCACCGCCTCGGACGAAAAGCGGCGGACCGCGGAGGCGGTCATGGCCGCGATCGCGGGGAGCGGGATCTGGGACGGCAGGATCGTCACCGCTCGGCGCCGCTGTCGGAATGCGGTCCGACCGAAGCCCTGCACGACGACGACCTGGCGTTGCTCGCCGATCGCTCGAACCGCCGCGCCGGATGAGACGGTTTCACCAGCGTCAAGGAGGGACCGGGAGGTCGGACGGCCGGCGGGGCGGTTGCTCGTCGAGCTGCGGGTCGGGAAGGTTCGGCAGCCTGGAGTGCAGGTCTGGAAACTCGGTCCTGATCCGGTCCGCCAGCTTCGCCCGGCCCGGCCAGTCGGCCGGCATGGTGTGGTAGACGCAGCCGTCGGTCATGTAGGAGGCCAGCACCTTTACGTCCTGGCTGGATCCTGCGCCGCGTCCGGTCGCCATGATCCCGAAAATGCCACAGCGAAAAATTGTACGGCCGGCCGCGCCGCGCTGTTGCGGCGTCCATGACGCCCATGGGCCGGCGGGTAGCTGCTCGCGTCCCGACTTGGTGAGCCCGTCCCACGACCAGGACGCAGGCGGGGTGCCGGCTGCCCCCGCCATGCCTGGAAGCAGGCCGGCAGCCAGGCCGATCGAGAGAATTAATGGTTTCACAGGCGACATGAGACAGCTCCGCGGCCGTGACGCCCGATCGTGCTAGAGCATCATCCGATCGAATGGACCCGTTCGATCGGATAAAGATGCTCGTCAAAACAACAAGCTAGAGGATGATCCGTGAGCCTAAGAGATCGGATCATCCTCTAGTCCTCCTCGTCGAGGAAGAACTGGTCCGCCTCCTCGTCGAAGTCGAACAGCTCGGCGTAGCGGCCCCAGCCGATCACCGTCTGCAGGGTGCGGCGGGCATAATCCGGCGACATGTGGTCTTCCAGCTCGTCGCGGAAGCGTTCGGCTCGGGCGCGGTGGTTCCAGCGCTCGTCCAGCACCTGCCGGATCGCGGTCACCACAGGCAGGTTCTTCATCAGGCTGGCGCCGAGGATCTGCTTTCTCTCGTCCAGCTCGCTCTGCACGAAGCGCAGGCCCTCGGCGGTGAGCCGCACGTCGCCCTCCTCCAGCTCGGCGAAGCGCAGCAGCTGCAGGCTCTCGCCCAGCGGCAGCAGCTCGTCGAGCTCCAGCTGCAGCGACCCGGCCAGCATCGGCAGGTCGGCTCGGCCGCGATAGGGCTGTTCGGCCAGCGTTTCCATCAGGCCGGCCATCAGGTTCATCGGCAGCTCCGGCAGCGCCTGGCTGAACGGCGGCTTCTTCTGCTCGGCCGCGGTGTCCGCCGGCGGCGGGGTCTCGCGCCGGGTCATCAGCCCGTAGATGCGGTCGACAAATTGCCGGAAGGCCGGGTCGTGCCGGTTGCGCGGATGCGGGAACGGCACCGCCAGCTCGTGCGCCACCCGGCCCGGGTTCGACGAGAACACCAGGATGCGGTCGCACATCAGCACGCTCTCCTCGATGTTGTGGGTGACGATCAGCACCGCCTTCACCGGCAGCTTCCGCTCCGACCAGAGCTCGATGAGATCGGTGCGCAGGTTCTCGGCGGTCAGCACGTCGAGTGCGGAGAACGGCTCGTCCATCAGCAGCAGGTCGGGATGCACCACCAGCGCGCGCGCGAGCCCGACCCGCTGCCGCATGCCGCCGGACAGCTCCTTCGGATAGGCGTTCTCGTAGCCGCCGAGCCCGATCAGGTCGATCGCCTCCTCGGCCAGCCGCTCGCGCTCGGCCCGCGCCACGCCCTTCGCCTCGAGCCCCAGCTCGACGTTGGCCTGCACGGTGAGCCACGGGAACAGCGCGAAGCTCTGGAACACCATCGCCACCCCCGGAGCCGGCCCGCGGATCGGCACGCCGCGCCACATCACCTCGCCGGAAGTCGGCTTGAGCAGGCCCGAAACGATCCGGAGCAATGTTGACTTGCCGGAACCGGAACGGCCGAGCAGCCCGACGATCTCGCCCGAACTCAACGTCAGGTCCACATTGTCCAGCACCACCAGGTCGGCGCTGCTTTCCTTGTGATAGGATTGCCTGCAGTTGCTGACCCGGACCAGGACCTCTCCCGATGTCGCCGGCGTCGCCACGATAGGCGCGGTGGTGTCCATCGGCCTATCCCTTAGGCGAAGGTGAGCCGGCGGCTGGCGAAGCCATACATCGGCCGCCAGACCATGCGATTGAAGCTGATGACGAAGAGCGACATCACCACCATGCCCAGACCGACCTTGCCCGCGGCGCCGGCGGTGGTTGCCTCGGCGATGTAGCTGCCCAGCCCGGTTGCGGTCAGCGTGGTGCTGCCCCAGCTGGCCACCTCGGACAGGATCGCGGCATTCCAGGCGCCGCCTGACGCGGTCAGCGCGCCGGTCACGTAGTAGGGAAAGATGCCAGGCAGCATGACCCGCATCCACCATCGCCAGCCGCCGATCTGGAAATTGCGCGCCGCCTCCAGCAGGTCGCCTGGAAACGCTGAGGCTCCGGCAATGACGTTGAACAGGATGTACCACTGAGTGCCGAGGATCATCAGCGGCGTCAGCCAGATGTCGCTGTTGAGGTGATAGTGGACGATACCGACCACGAACAGCGGATAGAACAGGTTGGCGGGAAACGCCGCCATGAACTGGGCGATTGGCTGCGCCCGGTTGGCCCACACTGGACGCAGGCCGAGCCAGACGCCGATCGGCACCCACACCAGGGAGGCCAGCACGATCATCGTGATCACCCTGATCATGGTATAGACGCCCAGCAGCAGGACGTGGGTGACCTCGGCCACGGTCAGGCTTGCCCTGCAATAAAGTGCCACCTGCCAGGCTGCGACCAGAGCCAGGAGCCCCAGCAGCCCGAACCACAGCCCATCGCCCACGGACTGTGGCACCAAGACGCGCTTCAGTGATGATGGACGCGGACCAAGCGGCAGCCCGCCGACCGAGGTCAGCATGTCGCTGAATAGATGGCTGGCGCGATTCAGCAGCCGGGTGCGCCGCAGCAGCGCCAGCATCCAGGGATCGGCAGCGACCGCGCCCGGTGTGGTCTCGAAGCGGAACCGCGCTGACCAGGCGACCAGCGGCCGGAACAGCAGCTGGTCGTAGAGCAGGATGACCACCAGCATGGTGGCGATCGCCTCGAACACGGCGGCGATATCGCGATGCGTCACGGCGGCGGCGATGAAGGAGCCGATCCCGGGCAGCGCCACGTTGGTGCTGCCGACCGACAACGCTTCGGACGCCACCACCATGAACCAGCCGCCCGACATCGACATCATGGTGTTCCATACCAGGCCCGGCATCGCGTAGGGCACCTCGAGCCGCCAGAAGCGCTGCCAGGCCGACAGCCCGAAGCCGCGCGACACCTCCTCCAGATCCGCCGGCACCGTCTGTAGCGACTGGTACATGCTGAACGCCATGTTCCAGGCTTGGCTGGTAAAGATGGTGAAGATGACCGCGAGCTCGGCGCCGAGCACCTGGCCCGGAAACAGATTCATGAAGAACACGAGGGTGAAGGTCAGGAAGGCCAGGATCGGCACCGACTGCAGGATGTCGAGGATCGGCACCAGGATCGTGCCGGCGCGGCGGCTCTTCGCGGCCCAGACCGGATAGGTGAAGGTGAACAGCAGCGAGGCGACAAGGGCCGCGAACATGCGCAACGTGGTGCGCACGGCATAGCCGGGGAGGTAGGAGGCCCTGAGGTGGATCACGGTGGCCCCCGGCGCCGACAGTGGTCCCAGCGTGTGGCGTGCGATGCTGCCAATGCCGATGGCGGCCCCCAGCATGAGCAGGATGGCCACGAAGTCGAACAGGTTCGGGCGGGTCTCGACGGAGGCGTTGAACGGGACGCGCATGGCGGTGAAGCGCATCGGCTGCATGGTGCCCTCCGTCCCAACGTCCCCCGGTAGCCGGGCCTTTACCTCAAGCCATGCACCGCCGCCAGACGGCCCCGCCGGTCACGGAACATGCCCGGTACTGCCGAACCCGCCCGAAGCGCGTGCGGTGTCGTCGAGGTCCTCCACCTCGTACCAGGTCGCCCGCAGCACCGGCGAGAGCACCGCCTGGGCGATGCGCATGCCACGCTCGATCGCGAACGGCTCGGACCCCGCGTTCATGACGATGACGTGCAGCTCGCCGCGATAATCCTCGTCGATGGTGCCCGGCGCGTTGGCCAGCGTGATGCCGTGCCGGAGCGCCAGCCCCGAGCGCGGCCGCACCTGAAGCTCGTGCCCCGGCGGCAGCGCCACGGCAAGGCCCGTGGGCACCAGGCAGCGCCCGCCCGGCGCCAGCGTGATGGTCTCCGTCACCGCCGCCAGCAGGTCCATGCCGGCGGCTCCCGCGGTGGCGTAGGCCGGCAGGGCCAGCCCCTCGCCGTGCGGCAGCCGACGCACCCGGATGCGAACCGGCGCGGCGTCGGCGCTCATGCGGACGGCCGCGCCAGCTCGGCCGCGATGCGGACGGCCAGCCGGTCCGCCACCGCCCGCTTGTCGAGCCGCGGCCAGGCCTCGGTGCCGGCCGCGGTCAGCAGGTGGACCTGGTTGTGGCTGCCGCCCATGACGTCGCCGCCGACATCGTTGGCGACGATCCAGTCGCAGCCCTTGGCTACCCGCTTGGCGGCCGCATGCTCCAGCAGCGCGTCGGTCTCGGCGGCAAAGCCCACCACCAGGCGCGGGCGGCGCTCGCCCGATGCCGAGAGGGTGGCCAGCACGTCTGGGTTCAGCACCAGCTCCAGCGCCGGCGGCTCGGCGCCCAGCCGCTTCTTCAACTTGCCGGCGGCGGCGCTCGCCGGTCGCCAGTCCGCTACCGCCGCCGCCAGCACGGCGACGTCCGCCGGCAGCGCCGCCTCGCAGGCCGCCAGCATCTGGCGGCCGGTCTCGACCTCGACCCGTGCCACCCCGTCCGGCGCCGGCAACGCCACCGGCCCGCTGACCAGCGTCACCCGCGCCCCGCGTGCCGCCAGCGCGGCGGCGATCGCGTAGCCCTGGCGGCCGCTGCTGCGGTTGGCGAGGTAGCGCACCGGATCGATCGGCTCGTGCGTCGGCCCCGCCGTCACCAGCGCCCGCATCCCGTCGAGCGTCCCCGCCACCGGCGCCAGCATCCGCTCGATTGCCGCCAGGATCGCCGCCAGGATCGCCGGCGGTTCGGCCAGGCGGCCCGGCCCGAACTCGTTGCAGGCCATGACGCCCTCGTCGGGTCCGACCACCGCGATGCCGCGCGCCTGCAGCGTCGCCAGGTTGGCGGCGGTGGCGGCGTGCAGCCACATCCGCACGTTCATCGCCGGCGCCACCAGCACCGGCGTGTCGGTCGCCAGCAGCAGCGTGGTCGCGAGGTCGGACGCCAGGCCCGCCGCCATGCGAGCGAGCAGGTCGGCGGAGGCCGGGCACACCACCACCAGGTCGGCCGAGCGCGACAGCGCGATGTGGCCCATCTCGCTCTCATCGGTGAGCGACCACAGCGTGGTGTGCACGGTCTCGCCGCTCAGCGCTTGCAGGCTGAGCGGGGTAACGAACTGCGCGCCGCCCTCAGTCAGCACGCAGGAGACCGCGCAGCCGCGTGCGGTGAGCAGCCGGATCAGCTCCAGCGACTTGTAGGCCGCGATGCCGCCACTCACGATCAACAGCACGCGGCGTCCCGAAAGACTCACAGCCGCCAGCCCGAATGGATCGCGGCGATACCGCCCGACAGGTTGCGCACCTCGACCCGGGCGAAGCCGGCGTCCCGCATCATCGCGGCCAGCGCCTGCTGGTCCGGGAACCGGGCGATGCTCTCAGCCAGGTAGCGGTAGCTGTCTGCGTCGCCGGCGATCGCCTGGCCCAGCCGCGGCAGCACCCCGAACGACCATGCCCGATAGATTGGCGCCAGTGCCGCCACCTGCACCTGCGAGAACTCCAGGCACAGGTACCGGCCGCCCGGGACCAGCACGCGGCGGGCCTCGGCCAGCACCGCATCCTTGTCGGTGCAGTTGCGCAGCCCGAACGCCATCGAGACGCGGTCGACGCAGCGGTCCGGCAGCGGCAGCCGCTCGGCGTCGGCGACCAGGAAGCTCAGACCGCCGATCAGCGCCGCATCGACGGCGCGGCGGTAGCCGACCGCCAGCATCGCCGCGTTGATGTCGGAGAGGATCGCCGGCCCGCCGCCGGCCCGCCGCCAGCCGAAGCTGACGTCGCCGGTGCCGCCGGCGAGGTCGAGCAGGCGGAGCCCCGGCCGTGGTCCCAGCGCACGCACGAACGCCCGCTTCCACGCGCGGTGGATGCCGAGCGACATCAGGTCGTTCATCAGGTCGTATTTCGGCGCCACGCTGTCGAACACGGCGCGCACCATCGGCTTCTTGGCGGTCGTCGGCACCTCGCGGAAGCCGAAATCGACCGTCGCACCCGGTCCGGCCGCAGTCGCGTCGTGGGGAGGCGGGACCTGCGCATTGTCGCTCATCGGCGCAGTCTATAGCCTGTGTCGGACCCATGCCGGAACTCCCCGAAGTCGAGACCGTGATGCGCGGGATGCGCGCGCAGCTCGAAGGCCACACCATCATCCGTGCCGAGACGCTGCGCCCCGACCTGCGCTGGGCGATGCCGGCGGGCCTGGCTCAACGGCTGCGCGGCGCCGGCGTGCTGGGCTTCCGGCGCCGCGGCAAATATATCCTGATGCGGCTCTCAGGCAGCGACAGCATGCTGCTGCACCTGGGCATGTCGGGCCGCGTCAACCTCACCCGCCTGGACCCGGCGTTGCCGGTCGCGGTCGGCCGGCACGAGCACATGGTGATCGAGACCGAGGAGGGCTGCCGCTTCGGCCTGGTCGATCCCAGGCGGTTCGGGGCCGTCGACCTGGTGCCGACCGCGGACGAGGACCGCCACCGGCTGCTGGTTGGCATGGGGCCGGAGCCGCTGGAGGCAGGCTTCGACGCCGCGGCGCTGGGGACCGCCTTCGCCGATCGCCGCACCAGCCTGAAGGCGGCGCTGCTGGACCAGCGGATCGTGGCCGGGCTCGGCAACATCTATGTCTGCGAGGCGCTGTTCCGGGCCAGGCTGTCGCCGGAGGCGAGTGCGGGCGCCGTCGGCCGGCCGGCGCTGCGTCGGCTGGTGCGCGCGATCCGGACGGTGCTGGAGGAGGCGATCGCCGCCGGCGGGTCCAGCCTGCGCGACTACGTGCAGCCGGACGGCGAGCTCGGCTACTTCCAGCACGGCTTCCGGGTCTATGCCCGCGAGGGCGAACGCTGCCCCGAATGTCCCGGCCCACCACGATGCCCGGGCATCGCGCGGATCGTGCAAGGCGGCCGCAGCACCTTCTTCTGCCCGCGCCTGCAGCCGGCCCCGAGAGATCACGGGGCGGTTGCTTGACTTGAAGCCAAGCCGTGCCTTAGAAGACCGACCCTCTGCCGGATCATCCGGCCGCACAGATACGCTTAATTGAACAGAGACCCATGGCGAACACCGCATCGGCGCGCAAGCGCATCCGGCAGAATGAAGTCCGTAGCGCGCGGAACGCCGCGCGCAAGTCGCGCCTGCGCACTTTCATCAAGAAGGTCGAGACGGCGATTGCCGGCGGCGACAAGGAGCAGGCTGTCACGGCATTGCGCCTGGCGCAGCCGGAAATGCAACGCGCGTCGGGCAAGGGTATCGTGCACGCCAACACCATCGCCCGGAAGATTTCGCGCCTCTCCAAGCGCATCAAGGCGATTGCCGCCGCCTGAAGGTGATCCAGAGGCTACGCCTCTGATCCGATGAAGCGGGCGCGGAGCCGCCTGTCCCATACGCTGGCCTCGTCCGCCGGCGTCTCCCCACGAACGCCTCTTTAACGCTAAAATCGTTGCGCAACCGCGTCGTACACGACCCGCGGAAAGCATGTCGCAAAATCGTGACGCCCATGTCACGTTTTGGAGACTTGCCAGCTGATACTGGTAGTTTTGGTTTCCGTCCAGATTCCCGTTGCCTCTCCGCGCGGCCACGGCCTACTCTCCGGTAACGGTCATGACGCCGACCAACCGCTGTAACAGACGGCAAATCCTCGCATCACGCGCTTGAACCACCGCTCGGCGGATGGCGAATCATCGCGTCCGGACCTGCGAGATTGTTTGATTGCGACGGGATCCCGGCGTCTGTGGCGGAAGCATGCGGGGTGAGCGTGACGTCCAGTCTCCATGATGTCGACGCCGTCGACGCAATATCGTCGGGACGGACGCAGTCTCCGGTCCATGGAGCCCCCGCGGACGCCCATCCCCACGCCGCCGCGTGGGTCAGGATCTGCAGCCGAATGCAGGCCGAGGTCGGCGAGGTGGAGTATCGCACCTGGCTGCGTCAGATGACCCTGGGCCCGGTCGAGCACGACGAGATCACGCTCTACCTGCCGACGCGCTTCCTGCGCGACTGGGTGCGCAGCCAGTACGGCGATCGCCTCGGCGCGCTCTGGAACGCCGAGATCGCCGTGATCCGCCGCGTCGAGCTGACCCTGGCGCCCGAGATGCGAAGCGAGACTAGGCCCCCGGTGGCTGCGATCGCGCCATCACCGGCCCCGCCGCCGGCAGCCTCGACGGCCAACGGCGCGACGGCCCAGCCTGCCATCGTGTCCTCCGCCGAGCCGCGCGGCGACCTCGCGGCGCCGCTCGACCCGCGCTTCAGCTTTCAGGGCTTCGTCGTTGGCAAGCCGAACGAGTTCGCTCATGCCTGCGCCCGTCGCGTCGCCGAGCGGCCGTCGAGCCCGGGCTTCAACCCGCTCTTCCTGTACGGCGGCGTGGGTCTCGGCAAGACCCACCTGATGCACGCGATCGGCCTCGAGCTCACCAGTCCGGCCCGACCGTTCGGCGCCGTCTCGGTCGCCTACATGTCGGCCGAGAAGTTCATGTACCGCTTCATCGCCGCGATCCGCTCGCAGCAGACGATGGAGTTCAAGGAGCAGCTGCGGTCCGTCGACGTGCTGATGATCGACGACCTGCAGTTCCTGATCGGCAAGGACAATACGCAGGAGGAGTTCTTCCACACCTTCAACGCGCTGGTCGATGCCGGCAAGCAGATCGTGGTCTCCGCGGACAAGTCGCCCTCCGACCTGTCCGGGCTCGAGGACCGGCTGCGCACCCGGCTCGGCTGCGGCATGGTCGCCGACCTCCACGCCACCACCTTCGAGCTGCGCATCTCGATATTGGAGGCCAAGGCGGAGGCGTCCGGCGTCGCGGTGCCGCCGAAAGTGCTGGAGTTTCTGGCGCACAAGATCACCACCAACGTGCGTGAGCTGGAGGGCGCGCTCAACCGCATGATCGCGCACGCCAACCTGTTCGGCCGCTCCGTGACGCTGGACGCGACGCAGGAGGTGCTGCACGACATCCTGAAGGCACACGACCGCCGCGTCACCATCGAGGAGATCCAGCGTAAGGTCTCCGAGCACTGGAACATCCGGCTTACCGACATGTCGTCGGCGCGGCGCGCCCGCGCGGTCGCGCGGCCGCGTCAGGTGGCGATGTATCTCGCCAAGCAACTGACCAGCCGCTCGCTGCCCGAGATCGGTCGCAAGTTCGGCAACCGCGACCACACCACGGTGATGCATGCGGTCAGCCGCGTCACCGAGCTCATGAACGCCGACACCGCCTTCGCCGAGGATGTCGAGCTGCTCCGCCGCATGCTGGAGAGCTGATCGCCCCCTACCGGGCGAGGTTCGGTTCGATCCCGGCCGTCACGGCGCTGGTCTCCCAGAGTTGGAGGCCTTTCCCGCATCGTAGGACAGCGTCGAGGATCGGGTTTCGCGTCCGTTGGAGACGTAGGTGCCGGTCGCTTCGTAACCAGGACCGGCCGAGAGGGCTGCAAGCCGCCTGCCGGAGGTCGCCGTGGTGTGGACGTTCCTCATGAAGGGCCTGAGCAGGGGCATGACGTGATGCCATACGAACCGCAGCCGTGCGGGATAGCTCCTGGCGAGGCCGGTGCCCGGCATCAAACCCGGATCGAACGCGTTGATGCGGATCGGGCGGAACCGCGGATCGTCGGCAGCCTCCAGCCGCCGCGCCAGCTCGTAGGTGCAGTAGACGTTGCAGAGCTTCGACGTCGAGTAGCGGCGCCTGCCGGCTTTGCCGCCGGTCTCCACGACATCATCGGCGACCGCCCGTGCCGTCTCGAACCGCGGCGCCCGCAGGCCGGTCTTCTCGGCCGGATCATGCACGCCACTGGAGACGAAGGTGATGCGGCCATGCTTGACCGTGTCGGGCAGCAGCAGATTGGCCAGCAGGAAATGGCCGAGATGGTTGACCGCGGAAGCGGTCGGCGTGTCGCACAACGCGTCCTATCGGCACTTCGCGGATCGGAACGCCCTCATGGCCGCCGTCGCCGAGTACGACTTCCGGACGTTGAGCGACGGGTTCCGCGAGGCGGCAGCGTCGGCGGGTGCGGAGCCGCCGCTCCGGACCGCGGGGCAGGTCCTCATCGCCTACGCGCGCGCGCGCCCTGCGCGCTACCGCCTGCTGTTCAGCGATCCGGACGTCGCTTCCTGGGGCTGGCTGCTTTCGACGCGTTCGTGGCCTTCAGCGCCATCGTCCGGAACGGTCAGGCCCAAGGTGGGCTCCTTCCCTCGATACGGTCCAGCTGACCGGCCTGATCTACGCGACCCTGCACGGCGCGATCGATCTCGAGCTCGGCGGGCGCGCCATGGATCGCAAAGGGCTCGGCAGCATCGAGGCAACCGTCGACATCCTGCTCGCCCTGCTGCAGCGGAACGACGATCCGGACGCAGCGCGCTGACGGGACCGTCTTCGCCCGTCGCACCTCCCGACCAAGCCATGACCGACGGGGCGGCTGCTTCCCCCGGATTGCACCTGCTGCTAGATAGAGTGTCCCGTTCGCGATCCCCGTTCGACGACTTCCGGCGAGACCAGCACCCATGAAGCTCAAGGCCGACCGCGCGACGCTGCTGAAGGCGCTCGCCCACATCCAGAGCGTCGCCGAGAAGCGCAACACCATCCCGATCCTGGCCAACGTCCTGATCGCGGTGCAAGGCGGCCGGCTAACGCTCACCGCCACCGACATGGAGATCGCCATCGTCGAGGAGGTCGCCGCCACCGGCAGCCGCGACGGCTCCACCACCGCGCCGGCCGCGACCCTGTTCGAGATCGTGCGAAAGCTGCCCGACACCGCCGTGGTCGAGCTGGACCAGGCCGGCGGCGACGCGCCGCTGGCGCTGCGGGCCGGGCGCTACGCCACCAGCCTCAACGTGCTGCCGATCGACGACTTCCCGTCGATGACCGCGGGGTCGCTGCCGCACAGCTTCCGTATCCGTTCAACGGTGCTGCGCGGCCTGATCGACCGCTCCCGCTTCGCGATCAGCACCGAGGAGACCCGCTACTACCTGAACGGCATCTACTTGCATGCCGTCCCGGGCGAGGCGGGCGACATGCTGCGCGCGGTGGCGACCGACGGCCACCGCCTGGCCCGCGTCGAGACGGAGCTGCCGAGCGGCGCCGCCGGCATGCCCGGCGTGATCGTGCCCCGCAAGACCGTCGCCGAGTTGCGCAAGCTGCTCGACGAGGCCGGCGAGGAGGTCGAGGTGGCGCTGTCGGCCACGCGCATCCAGTTCACCGTCGGCACCGTCATGCTGACCAGCAAGCTGATCGACGGCACCTTCCCCGAGTACGAGCGCGTGATCCCGCGCGACAACGACAAGATCATGCGCGTCGGCAAGAAGGACTTTTCCGATGCGGTGGCGCGAGTCTCCGCGATCAGCCAGGAGCGCTCGCGCCCGGTGAAGCTCTCGCTCGCCCGGCACCTGCTCACATTGTCCGCCGCCAGTCCCGACCAGGGCACCGCCAAGGAGGAGCTCGATGACGGCCGTGTCAGCTACGACTCGACGCCGATCGAGATCGGGTTTCAGGCGCGCTACCTGAACGACATCACCGACCAGATCGAGAAGGATGTCGAGTTCGCGTTCTCCGACAGCGCGGCGCCGACGTTGGTGCGCGACGTCGATAGTCCGTCCGCCCTCTATGTCCTGATGCCCATGCGCGTTTAAGGCCAGGGGTTCTGCCCCTGGACCCCGCCAAAGGCGGAGCCTTTGGAAACCGCTTCTAGGATCGGGTTCCAAGGGCCGCGGCCCTTGGCGGGTCCAGGGCAGAGCCCTGGCCTTCCCTCATGATCAAGCGGCTCTCGCTCACCGATTTCCGCAACTACCCATCGCTGACCTGGACCTTCGGCGCGCGGATCAGCGTGATCACCGGCCCGAACGGCAGCGGCAAGACCAACCTGTTGGAGGCGATATCGCTGCTGGTGCCCGGTCGTGGCCTGCGCGGCGCCCGCATGACCGAGCTGCCGCGGCACGGCACGCTGCACTGGGCGGTGGCGGCGCGGCTGCAGGTGGGACCGGATCTGGTCGAGATCGCCACCGGCGCGCAACCGGATGCGAAGCCGGGTCCGACCGGCGCCGCCCGGCGGGTCTTTCGGCTGGACGGCCAGCCGGTGCGCAACCGGGCCGGCATCGCCGAGCGCCTGTCCGCGGTCTGGCTGACGCCGCAGATGGACCGGCTGTTCGTGGAGGGCGCCTCGGGGCGTCGGCGCTTCCTGGACCGGCTGGTGCTGGCGCTGGAGCCTGGCCATGCCCGCGAGGTTGCCGCTCACGACGAGGCCATGCAGGGCCGCAACCGGCTGCTAGCCGGCGGCCGGGGCGACGGCGCCTGGCTCGACGGTCTCGAGATCTCGATGGCGCGCCATGCGGTGGCGGTGGCGGCGGCGCGGCGCGGCCTGGTCGCGCGGCTGAACGGGCAGGCGGAGACGGCCGCCGATGGCTTCCCGCCGGCGCGGCTCGAGCTCAGCTGCCCGGTGGCCGCACGGCTGCGGGACGCGCCGGCGCTGGCGGTCGAGGACTGGTTGCGGGGCGCGCTCGCGGCGCTGCGGTCCGACGACGCCAGGGCAGGTGCGGCGTCGCTGGGGCCGCACCGGGCCGACCTGCTGCTATCCGACCTGCGCACCGGTCAGGCGGCCGCCACGGCCAGCACTGGGCAGCAGAAGGCGCTGCTGATCGGCGTGGTGCTCGCGCACGCGCGGCTGATCGGCGACCTGCGCGGCGACGCGCCGCTGCTGTTGCTCGACGAGCCGCTCGTGCATCTCGACGAGACGCGCCGGCTCGCCTTGTTCGAGGCGGTGGCGGGGGCGCCGTCGCACGTGCTGATGACCGGCACCGACCTCGCGCCGTTCCGGCCGCTGCACGGCGCCGCGGAGGCCATCCGTGCTCTGGACGGCCGGCTGTTCGACGCTGGTTCCGGGACCCCCGAAGCCCTATAGTCTGAAGACAGAATCCCGCAGACCTGGAGCTTCCCACCGGCATGTCCGATAACGCCGATCCCGCCATCGTGCCCGCGTCCGACCATCGGGCGGACGCCGTGCCGCCGTCCGCGGAGTACGACGCCGCCTCGATCTCGGTGCTGAAGGGCCTGGATGCGGTGCGCAAGCGTCCGGGCATGTATATCGGCGATACCGACGACGGCTCCGGCCTGCACCACATGGCGTTCGAGATCATCGACAACGCGGTCGACGAGGCGCAGGCCGGCCACGCCACGCGCTGCAGTCTGGTGTTGAACGGCGACGGCAGCGTCACCGTGCGCGACGACGGCCGCGGCATCCCGACCGATATGCACGAGGGGGAGGGCATCAGCGCCGCCGAGGTAGTGCTGACCCGGCTGCATGCCGGCGGCAAGTTCAACCAGAACAGCTACAAGGTCTCCGGCGGGCTGCACGGCGTCGGCGCCGCCGTGGTCAACGCGCTCTCGGAATGGATGGAGGTGCGGATCTGGCGCCAGGGCCTGGAGCACGTGATCCGCTTCCGGCACGGCGAAGCGGTGGGGCCGCTCTCCGTGGTGGGCCCGAGCGACGAGCCGCGCGGCACGCAGGTGATCTTCAAGCCGAGTGCGGCCACTTTCGCCAAGACCGAGTTCGAGTTCGCCATCCTGGAGCGCCGCCTGCGCGAGCTGGCCTTCCTCAACTCCGGTCTTGAGATCAATCTGCGCGACGAGCGGCACACGCCGGTGCAGGAGCAGAGCTTCTGCTATGTCGGCGGCCTCGTTGCGTTCGTGCAATGGCTGGATCGCGGCAAGGTCGCCGTGCTGCCCGACGCGATCACCGCGGACGGCGCCGACGAGGTCGGCGGCGTCAAGGTCGAGTTCGCGCTGTCCTGGAACGACAGCTTTCACGAGACCATGCTGTGCTTCACCAACAACATCCCCCAGCGCGACGGCGGCTCGCACCTGTTCGGCTTCCGTCAGGCGCTGACCCGCGTCGTCGGCAAGTATGCTGAGAGCATCGGCAAGAAGGACGCGCTGGCACTTTCCGGCGAGGACATGCGGGAAGGGCTCACCGCGGTGCTGTCGGTGAAGGTGCCCGATCCGAAGTTCTCCAGCCAGACCAAGGACAAGCTGGTCAGCTCCGAGGTGCAGCCGGTGGTCTATGCCGCGGTGGCGGACGCGATCTCGCACTGGTTCGAGACGCACCCGAAGGAGGCGCGCCTCGTCATCGCCAAGGTGATGGACGCTGCCGCCGCCCGCGAGGCCGCCCGGCGCGCGCGCGAACTCACCCGGCGCAAGGGCGTGCTGGACATCTCCTCGCTGCCCGGCAAGCTGGCCGATTGCCAGGAGCGCGACGCGGCAAAGGCCGAGATCTTCCTGGTCGAGGGCGACAGCGCCGGCGGCACCGCCAAGCAGGGCAGGGACCGCCGGTTCCAGGCGATCCTCCCGCTGAAGGGCAAGATCCTGAACGTCGAGCGCGCGCGCTTCGACCGCATGCTGGGCTCGGCCGAGATCGGCACGCTGATCACCGCACTCGGCACCGGCATCGGCCGTGGCGAGCCGGAGCAGGGCGGGTTCGCCATCAACAAGCTGCGCTACCACCGCATCGTCATCATGACCGACGCCGACGTGGACGGCTCGCACATCCGCACGCTGCTGCTGACCTTCTTCTTCCGGCAGATGCCCGAGCTGATCGAGCGCGGCCACCTCTACATCGCGCAGCCGCCGCTCTACCGCGCCAAGCGCGGCAACGACGAGCGCTACCTGAAGGACGACGCGGCGCTCGAGCAGTACCTGCTCGACAAGGCGCTCGGCAACGCAGTGCTCACCTATGCCGACGGACGCAGGCTGGCGGGGGCGGAGCTCGCCGCGGAGACCGGCGGGCTGCGCGAAGCCTCGCGCGCACTGCGCCGGCTCAGCGTGAAGGCGCCGGTCTGGATCCTGGAGCAGGCGGCGATCGCCGGCGCACTCACCGGCGACGTCGCTCGCGCGCAATCCCGGGCACAAACGCTGGCGGCGCGGCTCGACGCGGCGTCGCCGCCGAACGAGCGCGGCTGGAAGGTGTCCGCCGACGCGGACGGCCTGCAGTTCGGCCGCACCGTGCGCGGCGTCGGCGAGCTCTACCGGCTCGACCCGGTCACGTTGCGCAGCACCGACGTGCTGTGGGCGGCCGAGCATGCCGAGCTGCTGGAGCGGGATTTCGGCACCGCGGCGACGCTGGCGCTGGACCAGACCACGCTGGCCGCCGCCGGTCCGGCTACCGCCTACGAGCGTATTTTGGGCCAGGGCCGCAAGGGCCTCGCCATCAACCGCTTCAAGGGCCTGGGCGAGATGAACGCCGAGCAGCTCTGGAGCACGACGCTCGACCCCTCGCTGCGCACCCTGCTGCAGGTCCGCGTCGGCGACGTCGAGAGCGCGGCGCAGGTGTTCTCGACCCTGATGGGCGACGTCGTCGAGCCAAGGCGCGACTTCATCGTCGGCAACGCGCTGAAGGTCGCCAACCTGGACGTGTAGACCCCCTTGAAGGCGCGCCTGGTTCGGGAGACCTCGGCGTCGTTCGAGGGAAGGACCAGGCTTGGCTTTCTTGTCGATCAGCGGCTTCTCTCGATCGCGGACCACCGCGTCGCCTATGTCCTTATCGCCGCCGACGACCCGTCCCGCGGGACAGTCGCCGTCGCCGTCCGAGCGGAACCACATGATCGTCACCTCCGACCGCGTCCACCTCCCGGGCGACCTGAACGTCAGTCGCCTGATCTGCGGCCTCTGGCAGATCGCCGACATCGAGAAGGGGGCTGGTCCGCTGGATGCCGAGCGGGCGGCGGACGCCTTGGAGGCCTATGTCGAGGCGGGCTTCGACACCTTCGACATGGCCGACCACTATGGCAGCGCCGAGCTGGTCGCGGGGCGGCTGCTGGCGCGTCACGCCGATCGGGAACGGCGTCCGGTGGCCCTGACCAAGTGGTGCCCGGAGCCCGGACCGATGACGGAGGATGTCGTTCGCCGAGGCGTCCAGGAGCGGCTGCACCGGCTGGGCGTCGGGCGCGTCGACCTCCTGCAGCTGCACTGGTGGAGCTTCGATCATCCGGCCTGGCTGGATGCGCTGCACGCGCTGCAGACGCTGCGCGACGAAGGCCTGATCGGCGCCATCGGCGTGACCAATTTCGATGCGGCGCATCTGGCGCTGGCGCTCGCCGACGGCATCGCGGTGGCGACCAACCAGGTCTCGTTCTCGCTCATCGACCGCCGCGCCGCCGGCGGACTCTCCGAGCTATGCGCCAGGAGCGGCGTCCGGCTGCTGGCGTATGGGACGTTGTGCGGCGGCTTCCTGTCCGAGACTTGGCTCGGCAGGCTGGAACCCGGGGCGATGCCCGATTGGAGCCGCGCCAAGTACAAGCGCTTCATCGACGCGGCCGGCGGCTGGGGCGCCTTCCAGCAGGTGCTGGCGGCGGCGGCGGCGGTCGCCGGCAGGCATGGCGTTTCGGTCTCCAACGTCGCGACGCGTTGGGTGCTCGATCACGCCTCGGTCGCCGCGGCCATCGTCGGCGCCCGGATCACCGAGAGCGAGCATCGGGCCGACAACCGGCGGGTGTTCTCGCTGGCGCTCGACGCGGAGGATCGGGCGCGGCTCGATGCCGCCTTCGCCGCGACCTGCCCCATCGCCGGCGATTGCGGCGATGAGTATCGGCGGCCACCGTATCTTACGGCGTCGGGTGACCTCAGCCACCATCTCGCGGCCATCCCCGGCTTGTACCGGGCCGAACCGGTGCCGGGCCGCCCCGGCCGCTCCCGCGTGGCGTCGGGCAGCGTCTGGGAACCGCTTGCCGGCTACAGTCGGGCCGTCCGGGTGGGCGATCACATCTGCGTTTCCGGCACCACGGCGACCCATGGGGCGCAGCGTTGCGTGGCGCCCGGGGACGCGGGTGCCCAAGCCACCTACATCCTGGACAAGATCGCGGCCGCGATTGCAGCCCTCGGGGGCAGCATGGAGGACGTGATCCGCACACGCATCTACCTGCGCGACATCTCGGCGTGGGAGCCGGCCGCGCGGGCCCACGGCCGCGTCTTCGGCAGCGTCATGCCCGCGAACACGATGCTCCAGGTGGCTGGTCTGATCGGCGACTACGAGGTCGAGATAGAGGCTGAGGCGCAGCTGGGGAGGTCGTAGGCCAGCTGGTGCGGACAACCGGTCTGGAACAGCGCCGGCTGGTCGCGTCGCGATCGGATCGCGCATGTCCCGGTGTAGCCACCGCTTCAAGGTTGACCGTATCGCTCCAGGTCTTCCAGCGCGCAGTCGTCCAGTGCCCCGACATGGGTCGCCGCGAGAACGACCTTGGGCGCGCAGCCGGCCTCGAACGCCTCCTGCCACCGAGGGGCGCAGAGACACCAGTGGTCACCGGGCCGGAGGCCGGGAAAACCCTGCTCGGGCCGAGGCGTCGACAGGTCGTTGCCGTGCTCCTGGCTGAAGCGCAGGAACTCAGCCGTCACGATCGCGCAGACGGTATGGCTGCCACGGTCCTGCGGTCCGGTATTGCAGCAGCCGTCCCGGAAGAATCCGGTGAGCGGCTTGATCGAGCAGGCTTCAAGCGCACTGCCCAGCACGTTGCGGTTGGGCTGCCGGTCTGGCTCGCCACCAAACCGTCCCGTCTGATCAAGCGGCATGGCGCATAGATTCCAGTATGAGGTGGTCGGCCGCGTGAAGAAGGCCAGGATAGCGGAGAGGTTTCCCGACGTCACTCGGCGGCATGGTGGGATGATGCGGGCTCGCGCATGCGTGCGGCGAGCCGCGGGAGCGTGCGGCGGCGGGCGGGGGACAGGAAGGTGCTGAGCCGGTCGAGGTAGAGGTAGATGACGGGGGTCGTGTAGAGGGTCAGGGCCTGGCTCAGGAGAAGGCCACCGACCATCGCCAGGCCAAGCGGGCGTCGCAGTTCGGCGCCGGCGCCGCTCTCCAGCATCAGGGGCAGGCCAGTGAAAATGGCGGCGGCGGTCGTCATCAGGATCGGGCGGAAGCGGAGCAGGCAGGCGTCGCGGATGGCGTCCAGCGGCTCCTTGCCGTCTTCGCGTTCGGCATGGATGGCGAAGTCCACCAGCATGATGCCGTTCTTCTTGACGATGCCGATCAACAGGATGATGCCGATCATGGCGATCACCGACAGGTCGGTGCCGGTGAGCATCAGGGCGAGCAGGGCGCCGACACCGGCGGAGGGCAGCGTGGACAAGATGGTCAGCGGCAGGATGTAGCTCTCGTAGAGCATGCCGAGGATGATGTAGACGGCGACCAGCGCCGCGGCGATCAGGTACGGCTCGCCGGCGAGCGAGGACCGGAAGGCCTCGGCGGTGCCCTGGAAGGTGCCGAGCACTGACGGCGGCATGCCGAGCTGTTGCTCGGCCTTGTCGATCTGCGTGACGGCGTCGCCGAGCGAGGCACCCTTGGCGAGGTTGAAGGAGATCGTCACCGCCGGGAACTGGCTCTGGTGGTTGTTGGCGAGCGGGGCGACGGGCGCGGTGTCGAGATGGACCAGGGTGGATAGCGGCACGGCGGTGCCGCCGGCTCCCTTCACGTAGAGCTTGTCCAGCGTTGCCTGCTGGCCCTCCAGGCCCGGGGGGACCTCGAGGACGACAAAGTAGTTGTCGAGCTGCGTGAAGTACTGGGCGACCTCGCGCTGGCCGAAGGCGTCGTACAGCACGTCGTCGATGTTCTGCGGCAGGATGCCGAAGCGCGCGGCCTGGTCCCGGTCGATGGTCAGCGTGGCGGTGGTGCCGGCGTTCATCTGGTCGCTGGCGACGTCGGCCAGCAGCGGCAGGGCACGCATCTTGGCCAGCAGCTTCGGGGTCCAGCCGTTGAGCTCACCGGCGTCGGCATCCTGGATTGTGTACTGGTAGGTGGTCTTGGCGAGGCGGCCGCCGACATTGATGTCCTGTGCCGCCTGCATGAACAGGCGGACGCCACCGATCCGGGCCGCCTTAAGCGAGAGCTCGCGGATGACGTCGTTGATCTCCGGGCGATGGCCCCAAGGCTTCAGGGTGATGTAGAGGCGGCCGTTGTTGCCGGCCTGGCCAGAGGTGCCGGCGCCGATCTGAGAGATGAAGCCCTGCACGGCCGGATCCGCGGCGATCAGGGCGTTGACCTTCTCCTGCAAAGTCGCCATGGCCTCGAAGGAGATGTCCTCGGCACCCTGGGTGGTGGCGACGATGAGGCCGGAATCCTCGGGCGGAAAGAACCCTTTCGGGATCTCGAGATAGAGCACGACCGTCACCGCGACGGTGGCGAAGAACGTCAGCAGAGTCACGAAGCGGAAGCGCAGCGCGATGTCGAGGGTGCGGCGGTAGAAGCCGATCATCGCCTCGAACACCGCTTCGCTGGCGCGGTACACGCGGCCGTGGCTGCGGTGCGGTTGCAGGAACAGCGCGCAGAGGGTGGGTGTCAGCGTCAGCGACACGAAGGCCGACACCACCACCGCGATCGAGACCGTCATGGCGAATTCGAGGAACATGCGGCCGACGATGCCGTTCATCAGCAGCAGCGGGATGAACACGGCGATCAGCGAGAGCGAGATCGAGACGATGGTGAAGCCGATCTCGCCGGCGCCCTTGAAGGCCGCCTCGCGCGGCTCCATGCCCTCCTCGACGTGGCGGTAGATGTTCTCCAGCACGACGATGGCGTCGTCGATGACGAAGCCCACCGCGATGGTGAGACCCATCAGCGACAGGTTGTCGATGCTGTAGCCCAGCGGGTACATGGCGGCGAAGGTGCCGACGATGGCGATCGGGATGGCGAGGCTGGGGATCAGCGTCGCGCGCAGGCTGCGCAGGAAGGCGAAGATCACGCCGACCACGAGCAGCACCGCGATCAGGAAGGTGAACTTCACGTCCGCGAGCGAGGCGCGGATCAGCGCCGTCCGGTCGACGATGGTCCGCACCTTGATGGAGGGCGGGATGCTGGCGCGCAGGCGGGGCAGCTCCTTGCGGATCGACTCCACCGCGGCGATGACGTTGGTGCCGGGCTGCTTGAAGACGATCAGCGCCACGCCGGGCTTCACGTGGCCGTTCGTCGCCTGCCACGCGGCGAGCTCGCGGTTCTGCGGACCGCCGATGGCGCGGCCGATGTCGGAGATCCGGATCGCGGCGCCGTCGCGGTAGCCGATGATGATGTTCTGGTAGCCGGCGGGTGCGAGGAGCTGGTCGTTGTCGAGCACGGCGAGGGAGCGGTTCGGGCCGTCGATGCTGCCAAGCGGGTTGTCGACGGTGGCCGCGGCCAGCGCGGTGCGGACGTCCTCCATGGTCATGCCCATGGCGGCCAGGCGCCCGGGATCGACCTGGACCCGGATGGCGGGCTTCTGCTGGCCGCCGACGACCACGGTGCCGACGCCGGGGATGTGGGTGAGCTGCTGCTCGAGGACGGTCTCAGCGTAGTTGTCCACCGTCGTGACGGGGAGCGCATCGGACTGCACCGACATGATCATGATCGGCGGGTCGGCCGGGTTCTCCTCGCGCACGGTCGGCTGGGTGGGGAGGTCCTTCGGCAGCTGGCCCTGAGCGGCGTTAATCGCCTCCAGCACCTTGGTCATCTGCACGTCGATATTGCTCGCCAGAGTGAACTGGATAGCGATCTGGCTGGTCGCCTGGACGTTGGTCGAGGTGAGCTGGGTGACGCCAGGGATCTCGCTGAATTGGGTTTCCAGCGGCTGCGCCACCACCGACGCCATGGTGGCGGGGCTGGCGCCCGGATAGGCGGCGAGCACGGTGATGGTCGGGAACTCGACCGCGGGCAGGCTGGCGACGGGCAGCAGCGGATAGGCGACGGCGCCGACGAGGAAGATCGCGGCCATCAGCAGGGAGGTGGCGATGGGGCGTCGGATGAAGGGAGCGGAGATGTTCATCGAGGTCGATCCTCAGCCCCTGAGTGCCGGCTTCTGGTTGGACTCGACCTTGGAACCATCCTGCACGCGCTCCTGGCCGCCGGTGACGATGGTCTCCCCAGCGGCGAGGCCGGACCGGACCACCGAAAACTTGCCGTCGTCGTAGCCGACGGTGACGGCGGCGTGGTGGGCGACCATCGCCTGGTCGACGGTGTAGACGTAGAGGCCGTCCGGGCCATGCTGGACGGCGTCGTCGGCGACCTCGATGGTGTTTGCTTCCGTGCGCAGCACGAGGCGGGACTGGACGTATTGGCCGGGCCAGAGCCGGCGCCCGGCGTTAGGGAAGACCGCCTTCAGCGCGATGGTGCCGCTGGCGGTGGCGATGCTGTTGTCGGGGGCGACGAGGGTGCCGGTGTCGAGCAAGGTCCGGACATCGGCGGTGTAGGCCCGCACGACGAGCGGGTGTAGCTGGATGGCGCTCTCGATCTGCTCGAACTCCCGCTCGGGCAGGGTGAAGACCACGGCGATCGGCTGGATCTGCTGGACGGTGACGATGGCGGTCTCGGCGCTGGCCTCGATGAGGTTGCCGACGTCGACCAGGCGGAAGCCGACCACGCCGTCGATGGGTGCCCGGATCTGGCAGAAGTCGAGGTTGAGTCGGGCGCTGGCGATGGCGGCGTCGTCGGCCTGGACGTTGGCCTCGTACTCGCGCACCAGGGCTTCGTCGTTGTCGGCCTGCTGCTGGCTTCCGAAGCCGCGCTGGGCCAGGTCGGTGTCGCGGTGGAGGTTGACCCGGTCGTTGGCGAGGTTGGCCTGGTCCGACGCCTTGTGGGCGGCCGCCTGGGCCAGGGTCGCCGCGTAGGGGCGCGGGTCGATCATGGCGAGCAGGTCACCCTTGTGGACCGCCTGGCCTTCCTGGAACTCTATCGCGGACAGGTAGCCGTTGACCTGGGCCCGGGCGGTGACGGACTGCCAGGCCTGCGCGGTGCCAAGGCCGGTCAGCACGATCTCGGTGCTGCCACGCTGGACCTGCGCGGTCGAGACCGGGACGGGACTGCCACCCTCCGGCGCGGCAAGAGCGGCGGGGGCCGACAGCGCGACAAGCTGGAGGACGAGCGCAGGCACGACGGGGCGCCAGGACAAGGAGGGCTCCAGACCTTTTGATGGTTCGCGGATATGACGATCCGGGATGAACGCGCAACGCCAGACGGCGAACTGCCCTCTAAATAAAAATCTAGGAGGCGGGTCGCCAGCCGCGTCGGACGGGAAACGCCGGGCCGAAGGGCATCTGGGATCGTCGAGCCTGTCGGGCATCGGTCCCGGCTCGCGGGCATCGCCATCCGAGCATTCGTCGGCGCGGCGGTGGCGGATCTGGCCCTCAGCAGGACCCGATCGCGCCGGGGGCTGTCGCCGACCTGGGCGATCAGCCAATCGTGGCGGGACGGGCGGCGCCGGCAGGGCAGCGAGCGCGTCGGACGAGATGGCGCCCGTTGCCGGACGCCGTCCTGACGCGGCCGGTTCCCACGTCGGCACGCCATCCCCATCTGGGAGGCGTGCGATGGAAGACCAGGATGTGCGGGGCAGAGCCGGATGAGCCGGTCGTGTGCGTCCTGTGCGACCGTCCGATCCCGCCGGATGCCCGATCATCCCTGCATCACCTGACGCCCAGGCTGAAGGGCGGTACCCATCGCGGCACGGTCCGGCTGCACCAGATCTGCCATTCCGCCATCCACGCCCGCTACACAGAGGCGGAGATCGCCCGTCATCTGGCCGCCCCCGAGGCGCTGCGGGACGATCCGGAACTGAGCCGCTTCGTAGCCTGGGTGCGGACCAAGCCGAACGATTTCCACGCTCCGACCAGGAGGGCACGCGGCCGAACCGCGAAGTGGAGATGAGGGCATGTCGGCGGCGACATCGGCAGAGGATGGGGCGGCGGCCGGACGTTCGCGGTCCGGAGGCGTTCGCGGCCCGCGCTTCCATTGCCCAACGGCCGGATCGGTCAGGCGGTCCCGCATCGTGCGAAAATCGCATCGGACGTTGCGGAAAAGCAGCTGGTTTCCGCTCGTCCTGCGCCACACGTTGGAGAACTCTGGCTTGCGGGACCCACCGGCATTCCCGCGAGCAACGCCACGTATGGCGACCAGCGATCCCGTCGCGCCAGGAGCACCCATGCCGGACGACCACTACGACATCATCGTCATCGGCAGCGGTCCGGGTGGCGGCTCGCTGGCGCAGAGCCTGGCGCCGACCGGCAAGCGCATCCTGATGCTAGAGCGCGGCGGCTACCTGCCACGCTCCCGCGACAACTGGGACGCGAAGACGGTGTTCGTCGACGGCCGCTACCAGGCGCCGGACACCTGGTATGGCAAGGACGGCAGCAGCTTCCATCCGGGGCTGCACTACTATGTCGGCGGCAACTCCAAGGTGTATGGATCGGCGCTGTTCCGGTTGCGCGAGCGGGATTTCGGCGAGCTGCGGCACAAGGACGGGATCTCGCCCGCCTGGCCGCTCGGCTACGACGTGTTCGAGCCGTACTACACGCAGGCCGAGACCCTCTTCCACGTGCACGGCCAGCGCGGCGAGGATCCGACCGAACCCTGGTCGAGTGCGCCCTATGCCTATCCGCCGGTGCAGCACGAGCCGCGCATCCAGGGGTTGAGCGACATCCTGAGCGGCGAGGGGCTGCATCCGTTCCACCTGCCGCTGGGCATCAAGCTCGACCAGAACCCGGACGGGAGTGCGACCACCTACAGCCCGTGCATCCGCTGCGACGCGTTCGACGGCTTCCCGTGCGCGGTCAACGCCAAGGCGGACGCGCAGGTGATCTGCGTCGACCCGACCCGGGCGGCGCACCCGAACTTCACCCTGCTGACCGGCGCCTACGTGACGCGACTGGAGACCGACGCGTCCGGACGCAGCGTCTCCCGGGTGCACGTGATCCGCGACAACCAGTTCGAGAGGTATTCGGCCGATATCGTGGTGGTGGCGGCGGGCGCGCTGAGCTCGGCGCTGCTGCTGCTGCGCTCGGTGAACGACGCGCATCCGCATGGGCTCGCCAACGGCTCCGACCAGGTCGGACGCAACTACATGCGGCACAACATGTCGGTGGTGATGGCGTTGCTGAAGGAGCCGAACCACACCGTGTTCCAGAAGACGCTGGCGCTCAGCGACTATTATTTCGACGCGCCCGACTGGGAGTATCCGCTCGGCCTGATCCAGATGTGCGCGACGTCGCACGGCGAGCAGATCCGCGGCGAGGCGCCGCTGCAGGCGCTGATGCCGCTCGTCCCCGACATGCCGTTCGCGAAGATGGCCGAGCACTCGATGGATTTCTGGCTGCAGAGCGAGGACCTGCCACGGCCGGAGAACCGCATCGCCTATGACGGCGACCGCGTGGTGCTGTCGATCACCGAGGGCAACGAGGAGGCGGCGCGACGGCTGCGGCAGAAGCTGGAGGCGCTGCTGGTGCCGATGGGCGCCTGGCCGAAACTGATCGACCGCCGCCTCTACCTCGGCAAGGAGATCCCGATCAACGGCACCGCGCACCAGGCCGGCACGCTGCGGTTCGGCACCGATCCCGCGAGCTCGGTGCTCGATCTCGACTGCAAGGCGCACGAGCTCGACAACCTGTACGTGACCGATGCGAGCTTCTTCCCCTCGATCGGCGCGGTGAACCCGACGCTCACCATCGTCGCCAACGCGCTCAGGGTGGCCGACGTGATCCGCCACCGGCTGGCGGCCTGACGGGCGCCCGGCATGGCCGACCAGCCGCTCTCCATCGACATCGAGCGCCCGCTTCTGCTCAAGGCGAACGATCTCGTGCTGCTGACCCAGGAGGATGGCGACATCCCGGGCGGCATCCCGGGCTTCGGGCTGTTCTATCGCGACACCTGCGCCCTCGCAGTGTATCGGCTGCGGCTGCACGGCACCGTACCGCTGCTGCTGATGTCGTCGGATAGCGAGGGCATCGCGGCGCAGATCGGCCTGACCAACAGCCACCTTTCGGCCGCGAACGGCGACGACATCGCCGATCACACGCTGAGCCTGCGTCGGACCCTGCTGGTGCTGGATGACGGGCCGGTGTTCGTCGACACGATCGCCATCCGCGACCACAGCACCGCCGCCGTGACCCTCCCGATCTCGCTCGACCTCGCGACGACCTTCCAGAGCATGTTCGTGCTGCGCGGCGCGCCGGTGGGCAAGCGGGGGCGCCTGCAGGCGCCGGTCTGGGACGGGGCCGCGCTGCGCTTCGCCTACGAGGGTGCCGACGGCGTGCTGCGGACGCTGCTGGTCGATTTCTCTCTACCCCCCATCGTCGCCCCCTGCACGACGGAACGGAGCACAGCGCATTTCGAGCTCGTGCTGGCGCCGCAGGAGAGTCGCACGCTGATCGTCACCTTCCGGGTCGACGAGCGTCCGGTGGGAGACACCCCGCCGGCCTCGTCGCGGGCGCTGCGGGACGAGGCGGCGATGCGCCAGGCCAAGGAGGAAGCTGCGGCAGCCCTGCTCGACGGCTACGCCCGGGCCCGGACCCCCAGTCGCGACGTGGGCCGGCTGCTGGCCCGCTCGCTCGCCGATCTGGCGCTGCTGGAGGTCCGGCGTGGGTCGCACCGCTTCACCGCCGCCGGCATGCCCTGGTTCGTGGGGCTGTTCGGCCGCGACAGCCTGCTGCCGACGATCCAGTGCCTGGCCTTCAATCCCGACCTCGGTGGCCGCACCACTCGGGCACTGGCGCACTGGCAGGGGACCAGGGACGACGACGACACCCGCGAGGAGCCCGGCAAGATCCTGCACGAGCTGCGCGTCGGCGAGCTGGCGCACCTGCACGAGGTGACGCAGACACCGAGCTACGCGGCGGCGGACTCCACGCTGCTGTTCCTGATCGCGATCGCCCGGCACGTGACCTGGACCGGCGACCTCGGCCTGTTCACCACGCTGCGGCCCAACGTCGACCGGGCACTGGCCTGGCTGGAGCGGCGCAGTGCCGACAACGAGGCCGGCTACGTCACCTATGACGGGCTGGCCGAGGGCGACCAGCCGGTCAACCAGAGCTGGCGCGACTCCGGCACCGGTGTGCTGCGCGCGGACGGCTCCTACCCGACGCCGCCGCTGGCCCTGGTCGAGGTGCAGGGCTACGCCTACCAGGCGCGCCGGCTGATCGCCGTCCTGCTGCGCCGGGTCGGCGAGGACGCGGCGGCGGAGCGGCTCGACGCGGCCGCTTCCGCGCTGCAAGCTCGCTTCCTGGCCGATTTCTGGATAGAGACGGAGGGAAGCTACTGCCTGGCGCTGGAGCAGGGCGGCCGGCAGGTCACGTCGGTCACCTCGAACGCGGCGCAGGTGTTGTGGACCGGCATCGCGGCGCCTGGGCACGCGCGCCGCATTGCCGAGCGGGTGATGCGGCCGGACATGTTCTCCGGCTGGGGCGTCCGCACGCTGTCGTCGGAACACGCTCGGTTCGACCCGCTGGCCTACCAGCAGGGCAGCGTCTGGGCGTTCGACAACGCGCTGATCGTGTCCGGGCTGCGGCGCTACGGCGAGGATGCGGTGGCTCTGCGTATCGCCGCCGCCACGCTGGATGCGGCGGACGGGTGCCGGCTCGGCCGGCTGCCGGAGTTCATCGCCGGCCACCAGCGCGAGCCCGGCGACGGGCCGATCCATACGCCCCGCGCCGACCCGCTGCAGGCCTGGTCGGCCGCCGCGCTGCCGTTCATGGTCACCGAGCTGCTGGGCCTGGAGGCGGACGGGTTCGCCAAGCGACTGCACGTGCGGCGGCCGCTGCTGCTGGACGGGGTGGATCAGCTCGAGCTGCACGACGTCCGGGTCGCGGGCGTCGTCGTCTCGCTCGCCTTCACGCGCGGAGCGTCCGGCGTGCAGGCCCGGATCGTGGGCGGCGGCGACGGGCTGGAGCTGGTCGTGGAGCAGGACGTGGCATGACTGTCGCCACGGCGACGCGGGGCGGCCACCGTCTGCTGGGACGCGCGCTGCGGCGGGTCGGCGCGGCCAGGGTCGTGCGCCCGTCGCCATCGATCGCCGCACTCGGCCGGATCGGCGATCGCGCCACCGCCGCGGTCGTCACCACGGCGGCCGAAATCTGCTGGTACTGCCCGGGCCGCTTCGACGCGCCGAGCCTGCTGGGCTCGCTGCTCGATCCGGGACGTGGGCGGTGCCTGGCGCATCGAGCTGCCGCAGGCCGAGCCGGCCGGCCGGCGCTACCGGGATCACAGCGCCGTGCTGGAGACCACGCTGCGACATCCCGCTAGAGCGCTCGTCGTCACCGACGGCCGTGCGCAGCGTCGCGAGGGCGCCCGGGTGCTGCTCGAGCAGGGGATCGGCCGCGCGAACGATCTCGGGCTGTCCGCCGAGGAGGTCGACGCGAAATCTGGGGCGCTGCTCGGCAACCTCCCGCCCGGGCTGGCGCACGCGGGCTTCCTGACGGCCGTGTGTGACTACGCGGCGGCGATGCAGCCGACCGGCACGGCCGGACCCAAACACGCTTCAGCGGATAGGATCAGATCATGAGCAAGGTTGTCGTCATCACCGGGGCGGGGGCCGGCGTCGGCCGCGCGACCGCCACCGAGTTCGCCCGCCAGGGCTACGACGTGGCGTTGCTATCGCGCGACGCGGACCGGCTGGAGCATGCGGCGGCCGAACTGCGCCGGTGCGGCGTTCGCGCGCTGCCGATCCCCACCGACGTCGCCGACGCCGCCGCGGTCGAGGCCGCCGCCGACCGGGCGGAAGCGGAACTCGGACCGATCGACGTGTGGGTCAACGTGGCGATGGCGACCGTGTTCGCGCCGGTCAGCAAGCTGACCCCGGCCGAGTTCGAGCGCGGCACGCGAGTAACGTATCTGGGCCAGGTGCATGGCACCATGTCGGCGTTGGCGCGGATGCGGCAGCGCAACCGCGGCACGATCGTCAACGTCGGCTCGGCGCTGGGTTATCGTTCCGTGCCGCTGCAATCGATCTATTGCGGCGCCAAGTTCGCGATCCGCGGCTTTACCGACAGCCTGCGGTCGGAGATCATCCACGACAAGCTCGACGTGCATCTGACCATGGTCGACCTGCCGGCGGTCAACACGCCGCAGTTCGACTGGGCGATGAACCGGATGGGCAAGAAAGCGAAGCCCGTGGCGCCGATCTACCAGCCCGAGGTGCCCGCGCGGGCGATCTTCTTCGCCGCCTCGCATCGGCGGCGGCAGGTCTGGGTGGGCTATCCCACGGTGCAGGCGATCCTGGCCAACCGCATCGCACCGGGGCTGATCGACAAGTATCTTGCCAAGGTCGGCTATAGCGGCCAGTTGACCGACATCCCGCTCGCGCCCGACGCGCCGGCCAATCTCTACGATCCGGTCCCTGGCGCCTACGGCGCGCACGGTCGCTTCGACGGCCGCGCCAAGACCGGCAGCTGGGAGATGTTCACCGACCGCCATCGCGCCGCATTCTGGGCCGCGGCCGGCGTGGCGGCGATCGCCGTGCTGCACCAGGCGGCCAAGCGGCTCGATATCTGAACTCCGGGATCATCCCGAGCCTGGCCGACCGGCTGAACCGAGCCGGTCGCGACGGCTGTCCCTGCATGTCATCAAGACGCTGCCGACGGGGACGGACGAGACGCGGATGCGACAGTAGAGGCGTCGCGACCGGACTTCGATCGAGACCCCCGCCAGCGGCCGGGCCGCATGCCGGTAGAACGGATCGCCAGTGCGACGCGTCGCACTGGCGATCCTGGCCGGTTATAATGAACCTCTCGTTCGCGTGACGTCTCTCCAATCTTGTCTCGCGATGGCACTGATTGAAATGAGACCGACGCTTGCAGCCAATCCACCCACCAGGAACACGACGGGATACCCGAAGCGATCGGCCAACAGACCCGTTACGGGTCCTGTCCCACCGAAGGCCAGATCCTGGAATGCCGCCAAGCCGCCCATGGCGGTTCCGCGGAGGTGCGGCGGAACGCGCCGGATCATTTCGATCCCCATCGCCGGAAAGATCAAGGAACAACCAAGCCCGGTCAGGAACGCCCCGGCCAGTGCCACGGCGGGATTCGGCGCTGCCCACAAGAGCGCCTGCCCTACCGCCTCGATGGAGATCGATGCGAGGGCGACCGGGATGCCGCCGATCCGGTCGGGAAGGTGCCCTAACAGGATGCGGACCAGCACGAACGCACCGCCGAAGCAGGTCAGGCCGAAGCCGGCATGAGACCAGCCGTGATGTAGAAACAGCAGCGGCATGAAGGCGCCGATCGCGGCGAAGCCGACTCCCTGGAGGCAGACGACAAGGCCCAGCTCCCAGATTTGTCCGATGATGCTGACGAAGGATTGTCGTTTCCCCACCTGAGGCGCGACGGCAGTGATCGGCATCGCCATCACCAGACCGACCAGCGGAACGAGCGCGCAGGCACCCATGACGTCCGCAAAGCTCACCTGATCGAACAGGGCAAGGCCGATCGGACTCCCAACCGCGAACGCTCCGTATAAACCCATTCCGACCAGTGCCAGGACCTTTCCCGTGCGTCCTGCTCCCATGATGCCGAGGCACCAGGCAATCAGTCCAACGACTGTAAGGCTCTCGCCCACGCCGAGCAGAAGTCGGCCGACCAGCAGGACGCCATAGGCGGCCAGGCTCGGGAAGCCCTGCCAACTCGCGCCACCGCAGACGAGCCCGGCCAGCGCATACACACAGCGCCCCCAGGTCATGCAGTACTTGCTGCCGCGATGGTCCGCGATCCGACCGGCTAGCCCGCGCGTCAGAATCGTGGACGCGAAGGAGATACCCACTGCGAGCCCCGCAGCTGCGCCGCCGAAACCCAATCGGGTGATGACGTAGAGAGATGTGACCGGCAGGGAGATCGCGACACAAAGGTAGGAAAGGAACAGCGCCAGCGTCAGCCACAGCACGCGCTGGACGTCGTGGTCCGCCCACCCGGGAGCGCCCGAGGTTGCGGACGGCCGGAATGGACGGCTTCTCGTCGGCATAGGCTACACAGGGTTCATGGCTGAAAAGACCGCCCGGTAGCGACCGTCGCGCTCGGCCATTCGCTCTTCATGAGACCGTTCGACGAGAATCTCGCCGTCGGGATGATCGTGTGCTTCCAGCAAGCTCATGACTTCCACCACAAAGGCGTCAGTCGGCATGCCACGCGGATCGGAAGCTTGGTGCCGGCCGGTCAGCTCGGTTCGGACGTAGGGTGGCGCAAGCTCCAGGACCTCGATCGGAACGTGGCGGAGCTGGTGGCGCAGCGATTGCAGCCAGGAGTGCAGAAAGGCCTTGGTGGCGCAGTAGGTGGGAAAAACAGCTTTCGGCACGAAGCCGAGATTCGACGTCGTCGCCATGATCACCGCGTCTGGCTGTCGCTTCAGATCTGGGAGAAGGGCTCCCACCACACGCAGCGTGCCGAGGATATTGGTTTCGACCATGGCTTCCGCGGCGGATAGGTCCCAGCTGTTCACGATGTCCTCCATGCTGGAAATGCCCGCATTGGCCACCAGCACGTTCAGGTCCGGAAAGCGTGTGCGAATGACCGAGGCGAAGCGAGACAGCGAGGTTGGGTCAGCGAGGTCGAGCGGCACTCCGGCCATGCGGGCGCGATCGGACGTCATCTCGTCGAGCAGCGCCTGCCGACGTCCCGCGACGATGACGCGGTTGCCCCGGTCGTGAAGGGCTTCGGCGAGCGCGCGGCCGATCCCACTGGTGCCTCCGGTCACGAGGATCGTGTTGTCGGTCATCTTCATGGCTGTGTTCCGCTTCTTGGGCTGCCCGGCAGCGGTTTACCTAGCAAAGCTCCTCTGCGATGTTCCGCCAAATGACATCGATGAAACGCCAACCGCTCGGGCAGCCGTCCGTTCGGACATTACGGGGCTTCAAAGCGCGGGGAGCGGTGGCCGGCTCTCATGTCCACGACGAGGCCCAACTGATCTTCGCCGCGTCCGGCACGATGCAGGTCACCACCAGCTCGGGTCGATGGCTCGTCCCGCCGCAGCTTGCCGTGTGGGTGCCCGCCGGGGTTCCGCATCGAAACGAGATGCTGTCCGATACCGAACAGTGGATGATCTATTGGCTCGCCCCGGCCGCGCGGGCATGGGCTCCGTCGAAGCTCCTGGACCGAGCGTTTGCTTTGAGAGTAACCCCCCTTCTGCGGGAGCTGATCTTCGCGGCGTTCGACGCGCGGGCGAACCCGGACAAGGCAGAACTTCTCGCCCGGTTAATTCTCCATGAGCTCACGGAGACGCCGGATGCGCCGACGTTCCTGCCACTGCCTTCGAGCGTTATAGGAAGACGTGTTGCCGATCTGGTTCTTGCCGATCCTTGGCGCCAACCCGGCATCGACGAAATTTCCTGCCGCGCGGCGACGTCGGCGCGCACCGTGAGCCGGTTGTTCCCTGCCGAGACCGGTCTGACCTACAAGGCCTGGCGGCAACGAGCCCGGATCGTGCTGGCGATCGAACAGCTTTCCCGGGGGAAAGCGATTGCCGAGGTGGCTGTCGAGACTGGTTTCGCCAGCACGGCGGCGTTTTCATTTGCCTTCCGTCAAGTCACTGCGATGACTCCGACCGCCTTTCTCGACACGTCGCAGGATGCTCAGCACGAGCTGCAGTGCCAGGCTGCCGAGCGCTCCCATGATGAGCAGCGCCCCGAAGACCGCGACCAGTGTGTAGGGCAGGTGGGGACGAACTCGCCCTCGTCCTCGGTGCGCACGATGCGCACGATGCGGAGCACCGTCAACGCGAAGGAGAAGGTGCCGAGGAAGGTTCCAGCGTGACCTGGTTACCGCGGTCGCTGGTGAAGTCGCGCCGCAGCCGCGGGCCCATCTCGCCGGCCGCGAGCGACAGGGCGGCGATGGCGATGGAGAACACCGTGCCGGCGACGCCGATCGTGGACGAGGCGACCGCACCCGGCAGGGTCCGCGTGCCGGTGGCGCCGCCTTTATCGAGCCAGGGGCTCGCGATCAGCCACTGCGGCACCACGCCGATGCGGTTGAGATGGACCGAGTTGACGGCCGTCAGAGTGGCGCCCACGACCATCAGGCCAGGGAGGACCCAGAACATATCGCCCAGGTCGCTGAGGAACTTGCGCAGGCGTGCGATCATGCCCTGTCGGGACCCGGGGCAGGGCGGTCGGGTGCGTTCGCGGGGTGCACCGGCAGCCTACCCGTCGATGCCGCGGACGCGGCGCCAGCGCGGATCACGGCGCCGGCACGGGCGCCTCGGCCAACGCCACGTCGAGATCGACCGGTCCGTGCAGCGTGTTCGCGACCGGCGACAGCATCAGCGCGTTGGCGATCAGCGATTGCAGCTCGGCGGGCGCGGCGTCGGCCTGCAGATGCACCCGGATCCGGATCGCGTCGAGGCCGAGGAGGCCCGGCACGTCGATGTCGGTGCGCCACATCGAGCTGGTCGCGACATCGGCATCGAGTTCGAGTTCCAGCGCCTGCACCGTGATGTTGCCCAGCGTCGCGTTGGCGTGGATGCGCGAGGCGAGGCAGGAGCCGAGCGCGGCGAGCAAGGTCTCGAACGGCGTCGCGACCGGCGCTCGGTCCGGTGGTCCGAGCCTCTCCTCCACCGGGATCGGGTCGAGGTCGCGCACGTAATTCAGGTTCTTGAAGCCGCCGGCCGCCACGGTGCGGCAGCGCAGCCTGGCCGGTGCGCCTGAGCTGCCGGAAGAGGACCGCGTCGGCCCGCTCACGGCGTAACGCGCCACAGCGGCCCCGAGGCCGGATGAGGCGGAAGCTGACCGGAGCGGCATATCCTGTCCATCGACGAATTATGCGCCGATCTCATGCCACCGGCGCAGCAGCATTCTTGATGAAACCCAACGCATAATCGCAGAGTTCAGCTCACCGTAACGCGAGGCGGTCTGGGACGATGCTGGATTGGGACGACCTCCGTTTCTTTTTGGCTGTCGCCCGACACGGGACCCTGGCGACTGCCGCCCGGCATCTGCACGTCACCCAGTCCACCGTGAGCCGGCGCCTGGCGTCGCTGCAGGAGCGGATGGGCGTGCGCCTGCTGCAGCGCTCGGCGGAGGGCTATCTGCTGACGCTCGCCGGGCAGAGCATCATGGAACGGGTGGAGCGGGTGGAGGCGGAGGCGCTGTCGGTCGAGCGCGCCGTCGCGGGGCACGACGTGCGGCTCGAGGGCCTGGTGCGGGTGGCCAGCTCGCAGTTGCTCGCCAGCCACGTCCTGGCCGCCTGCTTCGCGACCGTCCATGCCCGCCATCCCGGCCTGCTGATCGAGGCCGTGGTCGACGCCACGAGCAGCACGTCCGGGATGGCCGAGCCCGATGTTGCGGTGCGCCTGCGCCGCTTCGAGCAGCACGACTTCGTCGTCCGCAATGTCGGCATGATCGCGTTCGGCCTGTACGGCTGCGTTGCCTATCTCGAGCGGCATGGCCACCCGGACCTGGCCGGCGGTTGCGCCGGGCACACGCTGATCACGCTGCTCGACGAACGCGACCTGTCGGAGCAGGCGAGCTGGCTGTCCGAGCACGCCGGCCGGGCGCATGTGACGCTGCGTGCGGACAGCTACGAGACCCAGCATTCGGTGGCATCCTGCGCCGGCGGCCTGGCGCTGCTGCCCCGGTTCCGGGCGGATGCCGAGCCGAGCCTGCGCCGCCTGGCGACGCCGGTGCCGGTGCCGCCTGCGGAGGTCTGGCTTGGCGTCCACCGGGAGAATCGTCAGGTGCCGCGGATCCGTGCCGTGCTCGACTGCCTGGCCGACGCGGTTCGCAGCCGCGGCCCGGTGCTCAACCCGCCGGTATCCGCCGCCGCCTAGAGCATCATCCGATCGAACGGAATCGTTTGATCGGATAAAGATGCTCGTTAAAACCACAAGCTAGAACGTGATCCGTGAGCCTATGCGATCGGATCACGCTCTAGGCACGGACGGGGGCGTGCCGGGCAGCATCAGTTGCGAGGCCTCACTCTCGCGGGCCCGGTCCGGCATGACCAGGACGCAGGGCCCGAAGTATTCGATTTGGACAGCAGCGTTCTGCACATGGCCCCGATGCCGATATGGAACCAACCGGTCAAGCGCGTAGAAGTGAAGCCCGATTAGGGGCTCGACATCGCGATCGGCAGCGGCCAGCGCAGCCAAATCAGCCGGAGCGTCATGTCGCCTCGCAGCCAGGCCGCCGCCAGCGGCATCATCGCCAGCAGGTCCGCTGCGACGATCAGCGCCGTGATGTTGCCGAAGCCGGCCGCCGGCGCCACGCCGGCCCGTTGCAGACGGCTCCGGCTTCCCTCGCGGTCGTTGACGATGGCAGGGCGGTGAACAGGCCGCGTTACCGGATGTGGCAGGGTTCTTTCCTGGCGCTGACGTGGAGCTGCACGGTCATCAGCACGGCCGGCTCATCACCGATGGTGCCGGACCGGTGGCCCTTTCGGCCGTCCGTCTCGGTGCAGTCCTGATCCTCGCCGAACGAGAACTCGCCGGGCCCCTGTTCGACCCGGGTCCCGTCCATGCTCTCGATCCACCAGCGACCGGACAGCACGACAATCCATTGCGGCGCCGGGTTCTCGTGCCAGTCGCCGACCCAGCCGACGGGCTGCACCGTGAACACCGTCGTGCTGGAGACCTTCTCCTGCTTGTTGTTCCACTGCGGATCGGCGCCGCCGACGCCCTTCAGCCTGAACTCCGTCAGGCTGCATCGCTGCTGGTGGCTGATGCCGTTCCCGTCGGTCCAGAGATGCCAGTAGGAGACGGTCGGCTTCGGGCCCGACTTCGCGTCCGGCTCAAGACCGGGTTCGTCGTCGTGGTTGCTGAGGAAGGGTAGCTTCACGAGCCGCTCCATCGTTGTGTCCGGGTGCAGACGGGTTGAACGGTCGCCGGGATTTCGGGTTCAGAGGGTGAGGTCGATCGCCAGCAGATGGCTCGTCGCCGCGATGAACAGCCGCGTGCCGCCGCGGCCGCCGAACGCGCAGTTCGACGCCACCGCCGGCGTGGCGAAGAAGCCGAGGCGGGTCCGGTCCGGAGCGAAGATGTGGATTCCGTCGCCGGCGGTCGTCCACACCCAGCCGCGCCGATCGACGGCGAAGCCGTCGGGGTAACCGTGGTCGGTGTGGCAGAAGAAGCGTCGCTCCGAGAGCGTGCCGTCTGCGGCGACGGCGAAGGCTTCGATCTTATGGGTGCTGCCGCCGCCATGGTCGCCCGGGATCTCGTTCAGCGACAGCGCGGTGTCGGACACGTAGAGCGTGCGCCCGTCAGCCGAGAAGAACAGGCCGTTCGGCTGCTCGAAATCGGCCATGCGCCGCAACGAGTCGTCCTGCGGGTCGAAGCGGTAGACGCTGCGATGGTCGAGTTCAGGCTCCGCGAGGCTGCCCTGGCTCGGCATCAGCAGGCCGAAGATCGGATCGGTGAACCAGATCGCCCCGTCCGCGGCGACCGTGATGTCGTTCGGCGAGTTCAGCCGCCGTCCCTCGTAGTGCGTGACGATCGGCCGGATGATGCCGTCCTCGTCGGAGCGGCTGATGCAGCGCCGTCCGTGTTCGCAGTGCACGAGGCGTCCCTTCGCATCGAGAGCGTTGCCGTTCATGAAGAACGTGCCATCGATCAGCACGTCAACCTGGCCATCGGGACGCCAGGCGAGCAGCCGACGGTTCGGCACGTCGGACCACACCAAGCGATCCTGGGCCGGGTCCCAGATCGTGCCCTCGCCGTGCAGGGTTCCCTCGTAGAGGCTGAGCAGCTTGGCATCGGGCGACAGCACTTGGGCAAGGCGTGGATCGTCGATCTGCACGCCCCGGAACGCCGCGACCGGCTTGGGCGGTCCGGGCCGGCGCAGCAGCCGGCCGGGCAGGAGGGGATCATGTTCCATCATGGGACAACCACTTCACCGTACATCGTGATCGAGCGGACACGCGACTCATCGCTTGCAGACAAGCCCGGTTCTTCCCGGGTCATTCTTTTGGCCGCATCCGCGGCGGCGAGATCGACTACGCGCGCCCATACCGCACGCGCCGGACCCGTGAGCTGTTGCGGAACCGCAACTTGATCGTCGTCGGCGGCGTAGAGCATGTCGGCGAGCGACACGGAGCGGCAGCGACACCAGGTCCAGCCATGAGAGGATGATCCGATCGCTCAGGCTCACGGATCATCCTCTAGCTTGTTGTTTTGACGAGCATCATCCGATCGAACGAGTCCGTTCGATCGGATGATGCTCCGGCCCTGGGATTGAGCCGCTTCTGGCTGTCGGGAGGAGGTCCCGCCGCGTTCAAGTCCGGTCCGAGCCCGGCGTTGAATCGATCGCCTTCACGTGCACGCTGGGCGGCAGGCTGCTCAGCACCCCGGCCGCCAGCAGCACCAGCACGCCGAAGCCGGTCTGCACGCCGATGCTGACGGCCAACCGGCGTCTGGCCTGATCCGGCTCCGCACCAACCAGGGCAGGGGCCAGGCGATAGCGGTTCACCCAGGCGAAGCCGAGCAGCACGCCGAAGATCAGCAGCTTGGTGCAGGCGATCCAGCCATAGGAGGTACCCACGAGCCCGGCGATCGATCCGACCAGGATCCGGGCCTGATAGGCGGCGGTGGCCGCCACCAGAGCGACGCACCATTTTCCCAGCACCGAGAACGATCGGGCCGCGGTCGCGGCCGCCCGCGGCGGCGCAAGCCGTGCCGTCAGCAGCAGGGGCACCAGGCCGCCGAGCCAGGCGCCGCCGGCGAGCAGGTGCACCGCCTCCGACGCCAGCAGCAGGCTGGGGCCATACATGGACATCGCGTGCCCGTGCCCCGCCTGGAGCAGGAGCACGCCGGCCGATGCGGCCAGGGCGAGGGTCCGATGGCGCGGCCGGGCATCGGGGTGCAGCAGGAGGAGGACGAGTCCCAGCCCGATCTCCTGCGCGACCAGCAGGTGACCGAAGGCAGTCGAGGTGACGACGGTCGGCACCGTCTCCAGCGTCTGGGCGAGGCTGTCGGCATCCCCCATCAGCGCAGACTCGAAGGCCAGCCAGGCGACGCCGATCGCCAGCGCCGCGATCAGGCTGGCGCGCACGAGCAGCAGCAGGCAGCCATCGAGTGCCGCCTCCCCCTCGCCCCGCATCCTGCCGCGGGCCCGGGGCAGCACGCCGATCGAGAACAGCAGGGTCCCGAAGCTCGAGAACAGGGCCGCGTCAAATAGGCCGCGGAGCCCGGCGAGCGGGATCCCGCCGGAGATCGCGAAGCCTGAAATTGTCCCGTCCGCCACCGTCAGGGGGCGACCGTGAAGGTGAACGCACCCTGGGTGCGGTGGGTGTCGGTGGCGATCGCTCTCCAGGTCACGTGGTAGGCGCCGGGCGGAAGCATCGTCAGACCGATCGCGAAATTCGTGTCGTCACCCTCGAGATGCCCCCGGCCCCGATCAACGCGGCCACCTTGCGCGTCGGTGATCTGGATGGTGGTGAACGCGGGCTCGATGCCCTCCGTGAAGGTGATCCTGACCTCGGTGGGCGCCACCCGGACCGTGCTGCCGACGGCCGGCATCGAGCTCTGCAGGAACGCGTGGGCTGAGGCGACGACCGGCGCGCCCGTTGCGATAAGGGAGCACAGCGAGGCGGTCACGAGGCGACGGCTGTTCATGAGAATGTCCTCGTCATTGGATGTCATTGGAAGATCGGCTTGCCGAGGCTCTGCGGCAGCAGGTCGTCCAGGAAGATGTGGAACAGCGCCACGGCGCCGACATTGGTACCGGCCGCCTTGTTGACCGGGATCAGCGCCTCGACGCCCACCTCGCCCCATTGTGCGAGGTAGATCACGCCGGGGGCGATGGTCCAGGTGGTGCCCTGCGTGCTGGGCGAGGAGGCCGGCGAGGTCCAGGTCACCTCGACCAGCGGGATCAGGTTGTCGAACAGGCGCGGCAGATCGTAGTGGTGCACCTGGGTCTGCAGGTAGGGGACGCTATATTGCAGCGAGGCCGCCCCGGCCCATGCATTGTTGTTGCCCGTGTTGAACTGGGCGGCGATCCCGCTGGACGCCGCCTCCCCGCCGCCGGGGCCCCCAGGGCCGATGACCGGCGGCGTGAACGACTTCAGCTCCCGGTCGGCGATCGTGTAGCCGAGCTCGCCGGTGACCGCGAAGGGTCGCAGGGCCGGGATCGGCACGTCGCCGAGGCCCTTGCCGAAATAGGCGGTGGGCGCGGTGGAGCCATAATGGTCGGCGCCGATATGATCGGTGCCCGAGCCGCCCAGCTCGCGGATGATGCCCAGCGAGACCACGAACTCGTGCGGATCGTTGGTGTAGAGCTGCCACTTGCCGGTGATGAAGGTATTCTCGAACCCGGTCTGCGTCTTGGAGCCGTTGGTCTGGATCACGTCATAGCCGTCGTTGAAGATCAGCGCGGTGTCCGGGGTGATCGTCTTGTCGTACTCGAAGCCGAAGTCGAACTCGTGGCTGGGCCCGGTTCCGCCATCGGCGCCGCCGCGCTGGTAGGAAAAAGCGGGAAGCGAGACCTCGTCACTGACTCCGGGATCGTCGAAGGTGAGGGTGACGGGGAACACCCGGGCGCCGGCCACCACATGGGCACGGGCGGGAACGGCGACGGCGAGCAGGCTCGCACACCCGAGGGCGGCGGCCGTGGAAGGCCTTGTCATGAACGGTATCCTGACGAGAGATGAACCGACGGGCGGCGACGCATCGCGCCGCCGCCGTTCCGTGGATCTCAGGCCAGTTTGGGCGGTGCCCGGGCATGTTGCGCCCAGGCGACGGAGACGGGCGGCGCGCGTGCCGCCGGCAGGATGAACGGCGTCGGCCGAGCCGATACTGCCGGTGACGGCACCGTCACGGTCGGCATCAGGATGACGGCCGGCAGTTCCAGCGCGATCTCGAGCGGACAGGCGGCCGGATCGATCGGGTGGTGCCGATGATGCAGGGGCGCGGCCGGTGCGGTCGGGCGGCTCGAGCAGAGGACAACGACCGCACGCAGCTGCGCCGCCGCTCCGGCCGCCGCATCGTCGGGCAGGGCCAGGGACCCGAGCAGGAGCTGGCTGACGAGCGCCACCGCGGCCAGAACGCTCCGCAGGAACGGCATTGATCGCCAGACACTTGCTGAGCCACGCGACATCGGGTCGATGATAACAGGCCGAACCGAACTGCCAACCCGCCGCGGTCTTGAGAATGATGAGATGAAGGCCAGGGCTCTGCCCTGGACCCGCTCAAGGCAGAGCCTTGAGAATCCATTTCTTGAAGCTGATCTAGCCCGGTCTGAAGTCGGATTGATCTTGCGGCATCGACAGTCCCGCACGGGGTAGCCCGGCTCGCCAGGTGCAACTAGATTGGAAACCGGCTCAACGGCGTTCCAAGGGATCGGGCAGATGGGCAGGAACGAGGGCAGGCGTCCGACGCGACGTCACGGCAGGCGGCGGCCGGAGGCGACCGTGCGTCCTGAGCGCAAGGGCTTCGCCATCGCAACCGCCGGGGTGCTCGGGTTGCTGGCATGTGCCGGCCTCTACCGCCAGGTGCTTGGACCCGGGCCCGCGGCCGCCATCGGCGGACCCTTTACGCTTGCCGATAGCGAGGGGCGGCCCCGCAGCGACACCAGCTTCCGTGGCCGCTACGTGCTGCTGTTCTTCGGCTACACCAACTGCGCCGACGTGTGCCCACGGACCCTGACGGAGATGTCTGAAGCCCTGGGCCGATTCGATCCTAACGCCAAGCGTGTCCAGCCCGTCTTCATCACGATCGATCCCGCACGCGACACGCCGGACCGGCTGCGACACTACATCATGGGCTTCTCGACGCACCTCGTCGGTCTGACCGGAACCCCCCAGCAACTCGAGGCCGTCGAACGGCTCTTCCATGTCGTCGTGGAGCCCGATCTGGCCGGCGGACGGGATGATCTCGACCACAGTGCCGTGATTTATCTCCTGGATCCACAGGGGAATTTTCTGGCACCGATCCCCGCGGAGGCGAGCCGGACCGTCATGCAGTCGACGCTGCATCGCTTCATCACCTAGTATCGCATCTCCGGCTTATTGGCGGCCACTAGACGAGAGGCTCCGCGCCCGGCGTCGGAAGCCGGCCCGGTCGTAATCGTGGAGATCCGGTAACGACCGACGGAGTGGCGATCTATCGGCCCCTAGTGGATATGGCACCGTCTGTCCACACGACTAGCTCGACCGCCACCACAGGCCCGTCGCCCGCCGAGACCGCAGAGGCGAGATCCAGCACCTCTGCGGTATTCGAATTAGAACGGCTTGTCACTTGTACCGAGAAGCTTTCCGAGCGAGATGGTCGCGAAGATGGCGGTCATAAAACCATCGGACGACCGCCTCTTCTGGGCGGGATCAAAGAGGTTGTCCGGGTTGGTGAACTGCTCGACGATGGGCCGCAACGCGAACCAAGGTGTCAACTGGATGTTTCCATTAACCTCGAAGGTATAGCCATCGCGAGATTGAGAGGGACCACGGCCTGCGAAGATGTTGTGGAGAAGTGTCTCGTAGTTTGCTTCGACCTGGCTCAGGCGTTGATAGTGTGCCTGGAACTCCAGTGCGTCGAATGGGCGTCGTGGGATGAAGCCCGTGAAGGTGATACCAGCCAGGGCGTCCATGTCGACCGGTTGCGGCTTGTCTACAGCGACGTCGACGGAACCATAGACGGCGACGTTGGCTGGCGGTCCCAGGTGCCGGCTTGCGCCACGCCACAAGGTTTTCAGTCCTTGAAAATATAGTACGCCCGCGCTGCCGTACTGCACTGGCGAGTTACGTCCGTTGTAAAACGCGGCCGTTCCCTTCAGATTGGTTGGACTGGTCCGGTCATCCCATAGTGCGCCCAGCTCGAGATTGGCCGGATAGGCCGCATTGTTGAATTCACTGCGGTAGCCGACTTCGCCTAAGGTCTGGAATCCAGTATTGTCCGTAATGCCGAAATTGTCGGGATTACTGGTCGAACGGATGAAGTTGTCTTCAAACGCTCCAACCTGCGCATACCATTCCGGCGTCCAGTGATATGTCGCGCGACCCGCCCAGTTCGGCCAAGGATTGGTCGAGAAGTCCCCATCGACGTTGACCGTGCTCGAGAAATACGTGAAAGGGTCGAGGGAGTTCGGAAGAAAGAAGTAATGATACACGTTCGTCCTGCCGATCTCGATCGACAGCCGGTCGTCGATTAATTTCTGCTCGTAGGTCAGGACGGACAGGGCGTTGCTCGGCTCGGCCGGCGTGCTCTGGGTTCCGGTCAGGAAGCCGCCGGATTCGGTGATGAACTGGGGGATGTCGTCCTTGAGGCCGAACAGCGTGAACTGGACATGCACGTTGCCGCCCCGGATGCTGACAAGCTTGTTGAGATCAAGATCGGCCTCCAGGCCAAGAACGGCAAGGTTGTCAATTTGACCGGGAACGACTCCGGCTGTCGGGTTTGTCAGGAAGTGATCAAATGCGACACCGTGAAAGTCGATACCACTATCGAGGAGCGTCTTGCCAAGGCCCGTAAACAGGCCGATCCGCGGAGGCGGAGAGTTGGGCAACGGGATCCCGGGGAGGGTGTAGGCTCCCGTCGTGTTGTTGCTGGGATTAGTGGAAACGCCTGATGCGCTCCCGTTGCTCACGCTACTCAAGCTGGAACCTGGCTGCGTAGCCAGTGGGGATCCGCCGCTGGCGATGTCGATACTGGCCATGGAACCATCGGATGGTAGGGTAGCGTCCGCGTTGAGCGCCGACATGAACGGGTCGGTTGCGGACGATGGGTCGGCGGCCTGCGCGGCCATGGCCAAGGCTGCGTCGATTATGACGGCAGCCAACACGCTTTGAATATAGGGACGCATCTCGTTCTCTCCCGAAGCGGATGGTCTCGCGCCACCTCGCTTTCATGCACATCTGCTCGTGGTATGTTCGAATTCGTCCGGCAACGAGCCCTCCTGGTCGAGATCGTGCGTTGTCCTCCGTTGCAGCGCTTACATCCCATGGGGCCGCCAGGGGGGGCTGGGTGAGCAACGGGGGAACTTGCGGCCGGATCGATCTTGCTGTGTGGCCTCCTGTCCGTCGAAGCGATGTCACGTGATGACCGATGAGAATTCGCTCACGTCGACTTGTAGAAGAGCGTCGCTCAATCATTCTTGTCAACGAACTAGATGGCAATTCCATCCTCATTAGAAAGACTTATGATCGATAAGAAGTTCTAATTTGCCAGCAGATGTGGCCGGTCCTAGGTTGATCTTAGGGATTGGATAGGCTGCCGGATGTCGATGATCGGTCAATCGTCCTGCAGTCAAATCGACAGGGACTTGATAAGGAACTAGCTACTCAAGATGCGCGAGCGCCACCTAACACTGATTTGGGATCATCCAAAGGATGTATCCTCATCAAACAGGCGTTGCCGCACCGGTCTAAGATGATCAGCTTGCTGTCGCGCGCGTGTCGTAGGGTTATGTGGAGAACAACTTCCTACAGGTGGCCGCTTCCTGCCCCGAATGGTGCGACAGGATGGTCAAGTTCCGTAATCAACTTCAACATCAGCGCCGACAGGGCGTAACGACACGTTCCGGAGGACGTAGAGATGTCTGCAGCACTGCAGGGCCGACATTCATTCGATGATTTCTCGCTCGTGGAGAACGGTGCGATCGCCGGCAGGTATCTGGCGCAGTTCTGGCAGCCGATCGGCCTGTCGAGAGAGCATAAGCCGGGGACCGCCAAGCGGATCAAGATGCTCGGGAACTTCTACACGCTGTATCGCGGCCAGGACGGTCAGATCAACCTCGTTCAGGATCGCTGCCCGCATCGCGGGACGAGTCTGGCCTATGGTTGGGTCGAAGGGAACTCGATCCGCTGCCGCTATCACGGCTGGAAGTTCTCGGGCGACGGCCGGGGCGAGGAGTTCCCGGCAGAAACGCAGAGCTACGCCCGTAGCATGTGCCTGAAGGTGTATCCGGTTCAGGAGTACCTCGGTGTCATCTTCGGCTTTTTCGGCGAGGGCGAGGCTCCCGCGTTCCTGCGTTTCCCAGAGCTTGAGGATGAGAGTGCGGGCGAGTTGCTCACCCTGGCGGTCGTCCTCCCCTACAACTACTTCCAGCGCATCGAAAACGATGTCGACGAGGTACATATCCACTACACGCACGGCGAATTCGCCGGAAGCTTCGGCCTTGTTGACATACCCCGCATCACCGCCAGGGAGACCGAATACGGTCTGGTCAGCATTGCCGCCCGTGCCGATGGCAGCAAGCTGTTCACGCATGCCTTCATGCCCAACATCATGCTCCGGGATGTCGTCATTCAGCAGGATCGCGACAATCTGACCATCCATGCGGCCTGGCGCGTGCCGATCGACGATACCAGCACGCTCAGCGTGATGATCGACCGCGTGGCGAAGCCCGACCCAACCATGCATCAGAAGCTCAAGGAGATGACTGACCCGAACGAACTCTCGGCTCGAATCATGGCTGGCGAGATGAGCCTGGACGACGTCGACCAGAACCATCCCTTGCTGCCGGTGATCCAGGACACGGTGTGCATGGCCGGCCAGGGAATCATCGCCGATCGCAAGAGCGAGCATCTCGGTGCCTCGGATCGCGCGATCGGACTGCTGCGCAGGATCTGGGCGCGCGAGATGAACGCCTTGCAGGAGGGGCAGCCGCTGAAGGAGTGGCGGCGTAGCGGCGAAGGCAAGCTCGTGACCTCGGAGGCCGCTGTCGCGGCCGAATAGAGGCGATCGGGAACGTCCGTGCAGCCCTTCGGAACCGGATCGGGAGACGGCCTGGGGCGGTCGGGTGCGAGACACCAAGCCCCCTGTCGTGGTGGAGCCAGGAATTGGCGTCCGTCCGACGGCCGACGCCGACCAGGCTAGAGGAGGCGTAATGACTGTGATCGAGTTCCCGGATCAGGTCTTGCGGACGCTGTCCCGTGCCGACTTCCGCGATCTGTCGGTCGGGGTGAGCGTTCGCGTCCTGGCCGACCTGCCGTGCTCGTTCGCGCTGACCGGCGACGGCGAGATCCTGCTCAGTCCCGTCAGCGCCTCGACGACGCAGTCTCAGGCGGTCGTGCTCCGCCATGCGATCGAGCTGCTGATGCTGCGCAGCCTTTGGCCCGATAGGCCTGCGCTCGCCGGTCTCTCCGCCGCACGAACCGCCGCCCTGTTCGCGAGGCTCGAACGGCCGGACGCCCGAAACTTGGTGACTGGCGGGATGGACGGCATGCCGGACGATGCCGCGTTGACGTCGGACGCGCCGATCGGCCTCCAGGCGGCGGCGGCGCTCTGGTCGCTGCTGGCCCGGCACCAGCCCGGGGCGCCCGACGAGCTTCCGTTCGACGTCGGCAGGCTGCTCGCCCGCGCCTGGCCCCTACTGGGTCCGACCAGTTGGCTCATGCAGGGCGATGGCGACCGCCGCCTGCCCGTCAGCCGAAGCGGCGTGAACCGAGACGATGACGGCCATCGCCCGCGCCGCCGCGCCGTCACGTCGGCATCGGCGACGGTGTCCGTCACCTCGGAACGCGGCCATCGCGGCGCGGAGGCGATGCGGCGCGCCATCCTCGCCAACATCCCCACCGATGCCCGGGCCGTCGGCAACGCGTTCGCGACCATTCGCGGTGTGATCAGGACGGCCTACGGGCTGCCGCCTGGAACTTTCGTCGCGCTGGCACCCTCGGAGGTCGAGTGCGAGCTGTTCGTCCTTGCCGCAGCCCAGAATCATCCGACGCCCCGGCCGCTGACGATGGTGCTGATGGCCGACGGAGGGACTGGGAGCCTCGTGCCGGTTGCCGCCGCGGGCCGACACGTCGCCGAGGACACCGCGCGGGGTGCGGCGGTGGGGATGTCCACCCTCATCGACGGCTTCCGTGACGACACGCAGGTGCAGAGCATCGCGTTGCGCACCGTCGACGGTGTGGTGCGCGCGTCGGACGACATCGCGTCCGAGTGCGAGCGCGTTGCGGACGCCGCGGTGGCGGCCGGACGGCGGGTGGTCCTGCACCGGGTCGATACCTCGGAGACCGGCCTGCTCGCCCCCGACATCCCCACCCTGAACAGGCTTCAGGAGCGCCATCCCGACCAAGTGGACGTCGTCGTGGACGCCTCGCAGGCGCGGTTGTCGCCCGATCGCATCCTCGAATACCTGTCGCTCAACTGGATCGTGATCCTCACCGGCTCCAGGTTCCTGGCCGGCCCTTCATCCTCGGGCGCGGTGCTCGTCCCGGAGACCCTGCGCGACAGGTTCGGTCGTGCGGTTCCGAGCGGATTGCGCGATTATTCGGGTCGCGCCGAATGGCCGCCGGGCCTGGCTGCGGTGCAGGGCCTGCCACCCGGCAGCGACGTCGGGCTGGCGCTCCGATGGGCCGCGGCGCTCGCCGAGTTACGCGCGTTCAACGCCATGCCAGCCGAGGAGCAGCGGCAGGTCATCGACCGCTTCGTCTCGAGCGTCCGCTCGGCCATCCTCGGCAATGCCGACCTCACCCTAGTCGACTCGCCCGCGCCACGCCGTGTCGTCCCCAGGATCGCCATGGCGTCGGATGACGTGGGCTGGAACGGGATGACATGGCACGGGGCCGGCTGGGACGAGATCGGGACCATCCTCGGCTTTGCCCTGCAAGATCCGACGGGACCCGGCTGGCTGTCGCCGGACGCTGTGGCACGCGTCTGCATCTGGCTCGCTGCCGATCTCGGCGCTCACCTGCCGACGGTGGCGGCGCCTCCCGATCTCGCCCTGGCACGCAGGCGCTTCCAAATGGGATCGCCGATCGGATTGTCGCTGGCCGGTCGAGAGGTTGGCATATTGCGGATCTCGATCAGCGCCTGCCTAGTCTCGGGCGAGCCGCCGCCGGTCACCTTGAACCAGCAGCAGCGGCTGGCGCAGGACGTTGGCAATGCCGAGGCCTTGCTGCAGAAGATCTCGCTCATCCTCCGGCACTGGAATCTGCTCGATGACGAAACACCGCGCCCGCCTGGAGGATGACGCCACCGACTGAGTTCGGAAGGATCCTCTGGATTGCAGCCATTGTCATATCGATCCGCGAGCGGAGCGGGCGGACAACCAGCAAAAACGACTCCTGGATCATCCGTTGAACAAGACATTCCTGTCCGGATGCGTTGAGCATTCGTAGGCCAAAAAACAAAAGCAAACGGTTTGTTCTGTAAAGAACCGAGGGGAGGAAATCATGCCGATCAGCTTCAGAGAGACGATGAACGCCGCGCCGATCGCACGGCTCCAGTGGGCCGTGGCCAGCATGCTGACATGCGTCATCATTCTCGACGGACTGGACCTGCAACTCGCATCCTATTCTGCGCCGTTGTTGATGCGGCAGTGGCATCTGACGAAACCTGGGCTCTCACCTCTGCTGGCAGCCGCGATGATTGGCATGGCGGTCGGCGCCTTGACCGGCAGCTGGTTGAGCGACCGTTACGGACGTAGGCCGACGCTGATCGCAAGCGTGCTTTCGTTCGGCGTCATGACACTGGTCTGTGCCGGCGCCAGCGGCCCCCGAACATTCATGTTGTGGCGGTTCCTGAGCGGCTGCGGCTTCGGCGCCGCCTTTCCGGTGGCGACGGCGCTGATGAGCGAGTGGATGCCCCGCCGCGCGACCGGCAAGGCCATCAGCATCATGACGCTCGGCTTTCCGATCGGCGCTATCGGCGGCGCGATGGCAGCGTCCTGGCTTCTACCCCATTTCGGCTGGCGTGGCTGCTTTGCCACCGCGAGCATCGTCTGCCTGGTCTTTACGGCCGTGCTGCTCTGGAAACTCCCGGAATCCCCGAGCTACCTGATCCTCCACGGACGTCAGCGCGAGACCCACGCGCTCCTGGCAAGGGCGTGGCGCGGACCGATCGGCGATAGCCGGGAGGCCTTCTATCTCGAACAGAAGCAGGAAGGCGGAGAGCGGTTGCTGACGAGAGGCAACGCCCGGGTCAACACCGGCTTGTGGCTCGCCGTCTTGGGCAACAGCCTGGCGACCTATGCGATCGCCGGCTGGCTGACCGTCATTCTGGTCGGGCTCAACCTTCCCCTGACGACGGCGCTGCGCGGTCCGATGGTGTTCAGCTTCTCGGCGATTTTCGGCACGCTCGCCACCGGCTGGTTGCTGGTCCGACTGGGTTCCCGTCCCGTCATGGTGTTCCTGTCGACCTGCTCGCTGATCATCGCGATCGGGCTCAGCATGGTCGCTTTCGCCATACATCCCGGCAGCGGTCTGTTGCCGGCAATCTTCATCGGCCTGTCACTGCAGGGCCTGTGCACCGGCGGACTGCAGGCCTCTCTCTACGTCCTGGCAGCGAACGCCTACGAGACGAACGTCCGGTCGAGAGGCATTGGCGCGGCCTCCCTGGTAGGTCGCGTGGGAACGATCCTGAGCAGCTTTGCCGGCGCCGCCGCGCTCGCGATTGCCCACGCGGGCGGGTTCTTCGCGCTGACCGCAGCCCTAACCACGGTCGTCATCGCTGGCCTCCTCATCGTCGATCGTCACATCCCGCGGTTCGACGCGGTCCCGGCAACGCAGCGGAGGGGTTTCGCGCTGGTCGAGAAGCAGACCTGATCCGCCGGATACGGTGCGACGTGCCTGTCCGATCGGGGAGCGGTCCCGTAACATGGTGTGAAGCCTGCTATCGAATTTATCTCGAACGGCATCGCTGCCTTCAAAGGCATCCCGGACGGGAGACGGGCACGCCCGAGAGGGCGTGCAGACGCGCTCGGATACGGCCTGCGCACAGCTCGCACGAGCGACGAGCTGGACTTGCTGATGGCTTCAGGTGGTGCGGGCGCTATTCGCATCTGGTGCTCGATCCTCGAGTGGAGGAGCGGGCGGTCAATCGCATCCCGGCGCAGACTGGGTGCATCAACGGACACTTGAAGGCGAGGAAGGACATCATGCCAAGACTTGTCGTAACCATGCGCGAGGGCGGGCAGAGGCAGATCGACGCCGGAGGCGGCCTCTCGGTGATGGAGGCGATCCGCGAGAGCACCGACGAGTTGCTCGCGCTGTGCGGTGGCGGCTGCTCGTGCGCGACCTGCCACGTCTATGTCGGAGAAGCATTCGCCAGCCGCCTGCCGACAATGAGCGGCGACGAGAACGAGCTGCTCGACAGCTCGCTCCACCGTCGACCGAGCTCGCGTCTGTCTTGCCAGATCCCGTTCACGCCGGCTCTCGACGGGCTGGGCGTGACGATCGCGCCGGAGGACTGAGCGATCATGTCGTCGTTGGCTCGCCCGTTTCTGGATGTTCGATCGTCCGACGAGATGATGGAACAGTATGACATCCTGATCGTCGGGGCCGGACATGGCGGTGCGCAGGCCGCCGCAGCACTCCGGAAAGCGAAGTTCACGGGCTCGATCGCCTTGCTGGGAGACGAACCCGACTTCCCCTACGAGCGACCGCCGCTGTCCAAGGAATATCTGTCCGGAGACAAGCCGCTCGATCGACTGCTGATCCATCCCCCGGCTTTCTGGGCCAAATCCGAGGTGGCGATGCTGCTTGGTCGGCGCGTGACGAAGGTCGAACCTCACGAGCATCGGGTATCGTGCGCGGACGGCACGGTGATCGGCTATGCCCACCTGATCTGGGCAACGGGCGGATCGCCGCGTCGGCTGGTCTGCTCCGGCCACGACCTCGTCGGCGTGCACACCGTGCGGACCCGGGCCGATGCTGACCGGATGCGGGCCGAGCTTGCGTCGACGACTCGCGCCGTGGTCATCGGCGGCGGCTACATCGGGCTGGAGGCAGCGGCGGTGCTGGCCAAGGCCGGGAAGCACGTCACCGTGCTGGAGGCGCTCGACCGGGTGCTGGCCCGGGTCGCCGGAGAGCCGCTGTCGAGGTTCTACGAGGCCGAGCACCGTGCGCACGGCGTCGACATCCGCCTGGGCGTGGCGGTCGAGTGCCTTGAGGAGAGGTCAGGCCGGGTCTGCGGCGTGCGGCTCGTGGGCGGCGAGGTCCTGGCATGCGACATAGCGGTCGTCGGGATCGGCATCGTGCCCGCGGTCGAGCCGCTTCTTGTCGCTGGCGCGAGGGGCGGTAATGGCGTCGAGGTCGATGCCCGGTGTCACACCAGCCTGCCCGACATCTTCGCGATCGGGGACTGCGCGCTCCATGTCAGCGCCTACGCGGATGACGCGATGATCCGGCTCGAGTCGGTGCAGAATGCCACGGACCAGGCGGCAGTCGTCGCCAAGGTGCTGACGGGGACATCGGCCGTCTATGACTCCATGCCGTGGTTCTGGTCGAACCAGTACGACCTGAAGCTTCAGACCATCGGCCTGTCGATCGGTTATGACGACCTGGTCGTGCGCGGGCGCCCTGCGGAACGCAGCTTCTCCATCGTCTATCTCAAGGGCAGGAAGGTGGTTGCGCTCGACTGCGTCAACGCGACCCGGGATTTCGTTCAGGGCAAGCGGCTCGTGACGGAAAGGATCATTGCTGACCGCTCGATGCTTGCGGACACGACCATCCCGCTCAAGGAAATGAAGAACGCACCGTCGTCGTATCATGTTTGACCGCAGGTCGAGCGAGCCTAGGCTCCACCTATTGACCCGCTCAACAAGAGGATTCTCAAGGCTCCGTCTTGAGCGGGTCTAGGGCAGAGCCTGACCTTGTTGGGTCGACCTCAAGACCGGCTGGCATCAGACCAGCGTGAGCATGCCGCCATCATATCGGGTCAGCCTCTCGGCGCCAGACTCAGTGATCAGATAGGTGTCGGCGCGCATCAAGGACTGGAACTCGGGCTCGGCCAAGATCGGATGGAAGATGAGGGTCATGCCATCCTCGAGCTTGAATGGGACAGACGGGTCGTGACGTGGCTCCTCGAGCGCCATTCCGCAGAAATGGCCGAGGGATAGCGAGGTCATGGTATGACCCCGGTCGGCCAGGAAGGTCGACACGGATCGTGCCACCTGAGATAGATCAGCACCCGGTCGCATGAGTGGCAGCGCCGCCTGCTTTGCATCTACCAGATCCTGATAGGCGTCCAGTGCCACCTGATCGTCAGCGCGACTGGTCACGGGGAGCGTAAGCTGCGCGTAGTAGCCATCGCAGCGGGGCGAGATCTCGACCAGGTAGCGTGTGTCGGGCTCGATCGTCGCGGGATTGGCAACTGACCGCATCGGCCGGCCGGCGAAGGGCAGCGGCAGAACCAGGTGGAAACCGGCCTCGGCGCCCTGCAGACGGACGTGGTGATCGATATCGGCAACGACCTCGTAGTTCTTCCGGCCAATGCGCACGATGTCGGGAACCTGCTCCCAAACCGCGTCGGCGATGGCGCAGCTCCTCCGGATGAGGGCCAGCTCGTAGGCACTCTTGCGCAGGCGCAGACGTTGGAACTGCAAGCTCGCATCGACAAGTTCAGGGGGAAACGGCTGCTCGCCGAGCAATCCGGCCAGAGAGGCCGGGAAACTATCGGCCCCGGCGATACCAAGCCGCCTGGGGCGCAGCCGGCCGATGCGCTCGGCAAGCAGTGCCGGCGTGAAGCCGTTCACCAGCTCGATCGGAAAGGCGTTGGTCTGGTAGTGCCGAGTCACCGGCTTGCCGATGCGTTCCGAGATCAGCTCGATATGGCCGTTGCGGTGCAGCAATGTCGCCGCTGGACCGCCCATTGCAATGTATCCGGTCAGCCATCGTTGATGGCCCTGCAGGATCTCGTCGCGCGACAGGTCGATCGCGAGGACCAAGTCGAGATCGTGGCGTTCCATCATCTCGCGCACCCGCGTCCATCGGGCTGTCGCTTCGGCAACGTCGAACATCGATCCAGCCTTCCGATCATCGGGTCGCGCTCTACGGATAGAACGCGCTCTGGCTTCGACGGTTCTTTCCGATGCAGCCGCTTGGCTCGAATATTGAGCGGCATCGCAGCGCCGCTATCCGTGCCACCAGATCGGGTCTATAAGATGGTTCGTGACCGGCTGGCCGACGAGGTGCAGAAGTGGTAGTAAACAATAGGATCGATGTCCATCAGCACGTGCTGCCTCCCCTGTGGGTGGATGGCCTGCAGAAACGGGGATCGGCCCATCGGCCACCGGCTTGGTCGCCGGATACTGCACTTCGGTTCATGGAAGCACGTCGGATCAACCGCGGCATCCTCTCGCTGACGGCACCCGGCATCGCCGACTGGCAGGAGAATGAGCATCGCGACATTGCTCGTCAGGTCAACGACTATACTGCGGAGGTGGTCGCGAAATGGCCTAAGAATTTCGGTAACTTTGCCACCCTCCCATTGCCTGACGTGGATGGCGCGCTGCGCGAAGTCGCCTATGCCCTCGATGTGCTTCGGAGTGATGGTGTGGTCCTGATGTCCAACTACGGCGGCCGCTACCTGGGCGATCCATTGTTCGAGCCGCTCTGGTCGGATCTGGATCGACGAAATGCGGTCGTCTTCATCCACCCCACTCGAAACGCGCTGGCCCCGCTCGACGGTATCCCGCCGCCGTTGGTCGATTTTCCGTCCGATACGACTCGAACGGCCGTCGACATGGTGCTGAAGGGCGTGCTCGACCGTTATCGGAACTTGCAGGTGATTCTGGCGCACGCTGGCGGGTTCCTGCCTTACGCTGCGAATCGTTTCGCGACCTGCGCCGCAGGTTATAAACCTGACTTGTATGATGCCGACAAGATTCTCATGTTTTTTCGTCGATTCTATTTTGACACCGCGCTTTCGTCGAGCCCGTCTACTCTGCCAAGCCTCATGAATTTTGCCGATCCGTCGCGTATCCTGCTTGGAACCGACTTCCCCTACGTACCTGGAGGGATGGCAGAGGCCTTCACTTCGGCGCTCGATGCGAGCCCGCTTCTGTCAGAGGTCGAGCATGTGGCGATCGGTCGTGACAATGCCTCGGCACTCCTTCACAGCCTGAGCCGCTAGGAGTTTGCGACGCGGCCCGACGATCATGGTCTATGCGTCTAGGCCGATGCAGAACCATCGCGGCATAGGTGCCGCTGTGCGATCGTCATGAGAGTTGACCCACAACGTCTCATCAGGCTCGCGGTCCTTATCCAGCATGGCAGCTTCAAGCAAGCCGCCAGCCACCTTGGAATAACTCAGCCCGCCCTGTCTCAGAGCATTGGCCAGATAGAGCGGGAGGTCGGGGTGAAGCTCATCGACCGCACGCCCCACGGCATCGAACCAACAATCTATGGACGGATACTCTACGAGCATGCGAGATCAGTCGATCGCGAACTGATTAAGGCTGCACAAGATATCAGGGAGCTTACGAGTGGAAAGAAGGGTACGCTCAGGGTCGGCGTGACTGTGGGTGCGGCCGCCTCGCTCACGGCGTTGACGATCTGTCGGCTTCAGCCCTTCGTCGCCGGAATCGACACACGGATCTCTGAGGAGCCTACGATCAAGTCGCTCCTGACGCAGTTGCAAGACCGGACCGTCGATATGCTGGTCTGTCAGCGGCCTCGCGAGATCGATCTGAAGGGCATGCGGACCATATCCTTGTGCCGGGTTAGGCGTGTCCTCTGCCTACGGGCCGGGCACCCTCTGACCGGAGATTTCAAACTCGGTGATATTTCGGTTTATCCGTTCGTATGCCCGCAGGATGAGCTCGGCGAGCTGTTCGGCTTGAGCCAAATCTTCTCGACGATTGGTTTAAACTTGACAAGGAAAATTATCATTTCGAACTCGATCTATGTAGCGAAGGAGATCGTACTCAACTCGGATGCGTGCGGAATATTCTCGGACCTCTCGATCCTCAATGAGCATCGATTGAAGTTGTTCAGACTGGTCGAACTTGATGCGCCGACGGATTACTGGATGCAACTGATCCTGCGATCCGAGCAAGTTCAAAGCGATTTGGTCAGGGACTTCGTCAAGGAACTGATCAATGTTTGCCAGGTTCTTGACGTCAATACTCATGCCGATGCTGTTCATTTTAGGGATCATCGACCTGCAGCCTGAAGCTTTGATTTGAAGTTCCTGTGTCAACGTTGGCTGAATCTGAGCCGCTTATCGGTATCGTCTCGGACCCAGTGAGCAGCTACGTACGTTCCCCAAATATTTGCGGCGCGACAGAGACCGACTCGACTGCAATCCGGTCACAACGGGTGACTACCGTGTGTCCGCACCTCCTCAATTCTGCGACAGCCGTTTAGACACCACCGTTCGACGGATGATCTTAAGATCGTTTCTTCGCCACAGCGTAAGGGTCTGACGTGTATCGCCCGGTGCATCGACCTGCTGCAAATTATTGCCGGATATCGTCCTGGCAGCGTCTTCCGGCGCACCAATCGGAACGAGCGTATGATGACTTTACGCTGAAGTGTATCCTGAGTTGACGAGGTAGTTGCCGCATTCGCTGTGTGAGAGGCGGTCGAGCAGCCTGCCGATCTGGCGTCAAGTGGCGTCGATGGCGCGCTGGGCGGCCTGTCACAGCAGGGGGCTCGAGCTTGGCAGACGCCCCGAAGGATGACGACGTTGATCGCGGCGAGCTCGCCTGTCGATCCATGGTCGTGGCGAACACGAGAGACCTCCGGATCGTCGCTGCCGAGGCCGCTGGACCGGATCGTCCCGAGCCCGGCTCGCGCCGCGGCCGCGACTACAGTCTTCGGGTCGGCCGGCCGCCGCACTCACAGTCGGCGATCGAGACGCGCCTGACAACCGGCCCGCCTCCCGATCGAAGAGCCATTTCGGGTCTCGCGGTCACGGATCGGGGAGCCAAGGCCGGCTAGCGGGAGCGTGTGCGCGAGAGCGCCGGATAGAGCTCGCGGTAGCGGCGCAGCCGGGCCTGCGTCGCGTCGGTCCAGGCGGCGTCCGGCTGGATCGTCTCCACGCGCTGTGGCGGCAGGCAGACGGCGTCCGGGTCCTCGCCGGTCCGGGCCAGCCGGGCCAGCCGAGCCGCGCCGAACGCGCCGCCCTGCTCGCCGCCGGCCAGCCGGTGCAGCGGGATGCCGAGCACGGCCGCAAGTAGCAGGATCCAGGTCCGCGACCGGGAGCCGCCACCGATCACGTCCGCCTCGATGATCCGCGTGCCCGCCCGCGCCAGCGCGTCCAGGCAGTCGCGCATCGAGAAGGCCACGCCCTCCAGCACCGCCCAGCTCATGGCGACGCGATCGGTGTCGTGCGACAGCTCAGCGAAGGCGCCGCGGACCTCCCCGTCATTGTGCGGCGTCCGCTCGCCCGACAGGTAGGGCAGGAAGATCGGCACCGAGGACGGCGGCGCCGGACCCAGCTCCGTCAGCAGCGCCGCCTCGTTGTGGCCGCAGACGCCCGCCCACCAGGCCAGCGAGGCGGCGGCCGACAGCGTGACGCCCATCTGGTGCCAGAGGCCGGGCAGGGCGTGGCAGAAGGCGTGCACCGCCTCGTCCGGATTGGGGCGGAAGCGGTCGGTGGTCGCCCACAGCACGCCGGAGGTGCCGAGCGAGATGAAGGCGCTGCCCGGGCGGGTGGCGCCCAGCCCCACGGCGCCGGCCGCGTTGTCGCCGGCGCCCCCGGCCAGGATTGGCGCGTTCGTCATGCCCCAGCGCGCAGCCAGGTCCGGATGCAGCCGCCCGGCCGGCGCACCGCCCTCGACCAACTGCGGCATCGCCGCACGCGACAGCCCGGTCGCCGCCAGCGCCGCGTCCGACCAGTCGCGGCGGCCGACATCCAGCCACAGCGTGCCGGAGGCGTCCGACATCTCCTCGATCCGCTCGCCGGTGATGCGGAACCGGATCCAGGCCTTGGGCAGCAGCACGGTCGCCACCCGCGCGAACACGTCCGGCTCGTGGCGCCGCACCCAGAGCAGCTTCGGCGCGGTGAAGCCGGGCATCGGCGGGTTGCCGGTCACGGCCTGCAGCGACGGGAACGCCTGCTCCAGCTCGCGGCACTCGGTGGTGGCGCGGGTGTCGTTCCACAGCATGCAGGGCCGCAGCACGGCGCCGTGCCGATCCAGCAGCACGGCGCCGTGCATCTGTCCCGACAGCCCGATCGCCCGGGTCGCCGCGAGCTCGCGCGGCCGTTCCGCCGCCAGCGCGTCGATCGCCCGCATCATCGCGGCGAGCCAGGCCTCCGGGTCCTGCTCGCTCCAGCCGGGTGCCGGACGCTGCACCTCCAGCGACTGACTGGCGCTGGCCAGCACCGCCTGCGCGTCGTCGACCAGGATCGCCTTGACCGAGGAGGTGCCGAGATCGATGCCGAGATACACCGTGGGCCCGCCTCAGGCGCGGGCAAGTGATGGCATCGCGTCCAGATCGTGCAGGTCGCCGGGCTTGGCCTGCGGCGGCTCGGCCTGCGATAGGACCAGCCCATTCGCCGCGAAGAGGTGGCAGACGGACGGATCGACCGCCAGCCGGATCACGTCGTGCGCCCGGATCGGGTCGTTGCCGTCCGCCTGCGCCACCAGCGTCTCCCCGCTCTCGAGCGTGACGTGGACCAGGGTCATGCCGCCCAGGCGCTCGACCAGCAGCGCGGCGCCGGAGAATGGCCCGTCCGCCGCCTGGCGCAGCGCCTCCGGCCGGATGCCGAGCGTGACCGAGCTGCCCGGCGCCAGCACCTGGGCCGGCCGCACCGAGACGGTGACGCCGCCGGCGAGTGTTACCGGAACGGTCCCTCCGGGTGCCGCGGCGCCCACCGTGCCCGGCAGCAGGTTCATGCGTGGCGAGCCGATGAAGCCGGCGACGAACAGGTTGGCAGGATGGTTGTAGAGCTCCATCGGACTGCCGACCTGCTCGACCCGGCCGGCATGCAGCACCACGATCTTGTCGGCCATGGTCATCGCCTCGACCTGGTCGTGGGTGACGTAGATCATGGTGGCCGCCAGCTCCTCATGCAGGCGCAGCAGCTCGACGCGCATCTGGCCGCGCAGTGCGGCGTCGAGGTTGGACAGCGGCTCGTCGAACAGGAACACCCGCGGCTGCCGCACGATGGCGCGCCCGATCGCCACCCGCTGCCGCTGGCCGCCGGACAGGGACCGTGGCCGCTGCGTCAGCACCGGCTCCAGCTGCAGGATGCGCGCCGCTTCCGCCACCTTGGCGTCCCGCTCCGCCTTCGGGCGGCCGGCCAGCTTCAGCGCGAAGCCCATGTTGTCGGCGACCGTCATGTGCGGGTAGAGCGCATAGCTCTGGAACACCATGGCCAGCCCTCGCGAGGCTGGATCGACGTCGTTCACCCGGGTGCCGTCGATCAGCAGGTCGCCGGCGGTGATGTCCTCAAGGCCGGCGATCATGCGCAGCAGGGTCGACTTGCCGCAGCCGGACGGGCCCACGAACACGACGAACTCGCGGTCGGCGACGTCGAGGTCGATGCCCTTGATGGTCTCGGTGCCGGCAAGGTAGCTCTTGCGCACGCCGCGCAGCGACAGGGTTGCCATCGGGATTGTCCTATTTCACGGCGCCGAAGGTGAGGCCGCGCACGAGCTGGCGCTGGCTGAACCAGCCGAACACCAGGATGGGCGCCACCGCCATGGTGGAGGCGGCGGAGAGCTTGGCGAAGAACAGCCCCTCGGGGCTCGAGAACGAGGCGATGAAGGCGGTCAGCGGGGCCGCGTTCACCGAGGTGACGTTGAGGCTCCAGAACGCCTCGTTCCAGCACAGGATCAGCGACAGCAGCCCGGTCGAGGCGACGCCCGGCATGGTGAGTGGCAGCAGCAGGTGCCAGACCTCGCCCCAGGTGCCGGCCCCGTCCATGCGGCCGGCCTCCAGGATGTCGTGCGGCATCTCACGGAAGAAGGTGAACAGCATCCACACCGTGATCGGCAGGTTCATCAGCGCGTAGATGCCGAGCAGCCCGATCCGGGTGTCGAGCAGGCCGCTGGTCTTGAACAGCAGGTAGATCGGCACCAGCACTCCGACGGGGGGCAGCATCTTGGTCGACAGCATCCACAGCAGCGTGCCGCGGGTGCGCCGGGTCGGGTGGAAGGCCATCGCATAGGCGGCCGGGATCGAGAGCAGGAGTGCCACCACGGTGCCGCCCACCGAGATCACGATGCTGTTCAGCGCGAAATGCAGGTAGTTCGACTGCGCCTGCACCGCCGCATAGGCGCTCAGCGTCGGGCGGAAGAACAGCAGCGGCGGCGTCGAGATCGCCGCGATCTCGGTCTTGAAGCTGGTCAGTACCATCCAGAGGATCGGGAAGAACAGCAGCAGCGCCACGCACCAGCCGGCCAGCAGGATCAGGACGCGCTTCAGCCTGGATTGCTGCATCTCTAGATGTCCATCCGCCGGCCGATCGAGCGCACCAGGAAGAAGGCGACGATGTTGGCGAGCACGATCGCCACCATGCCGCCCGCTGACGCGCCGCCGACGTCGAACTGCAGCAGTGCGCGCGCGTAGATCAGGAAGGCGAGGTTGGTGGTGGCGTTGCCCGGGCCGCCCGACGTGGTCACGAAGATCTCGGCGAACACGGTCAGCAGGAAGATCGTCTCGATCATGATGACGACGCTGATCGCCCGCGAGAGGTGCGGCAGCATGATGTACCGGAACTGCTGCACGAAGCTGGCGCCGTCCAGCCGCGCCGCCTCGATCTGCGAATGGTCGAGCGACTGCACCGCGGTCAGCAGGATCAGCAGCGCGAACGGCAGCCACTCCCACGAGACGATGGCGATCACGCTGGCCAGCGGGAAGGTCGCGAACCAGTCCACCGGCGAAAGCCCGACCAGGCGCCACAGGAAACCGGCGATGCCGTAGATCGGGTGCAGCATCAGGTTCTTCCAGACCAGCGCGCTCACCGTCGGCATGACGAAGAACGGCGAGATAGCCAGCACGCGGGCGATGCCCTTGCCCGCGAAGGGCTGGTCGAACAACACCGCCAGCAGCGTACCGCCGCCGACCGTCACCACCAGCACGGCCCCCACCAGCACCAGCGTGTTCACCAGCGAGGCCCAGAAATCCGGATCGGTGACGAGGTATTGGTAATTCTCGATCCCGGCGAAGCCGTGCAGCGCCGGGTTCAGCAGGTTGTAGCGCTGCACCGAGAACCACAGCGTCAGCACCAGCGGCACGATCATCCAGACCAGCAGCACGCCGACCGCGGGCGCCACCAGCGGCAGCATGCGCCGGCGGGCCCGGCGTTCGGCCGCCGGCTGCGACGCCGTCATGTCGGCCATCGGCACGGTGGCGCCCACGGTGCTCAAAGGCGGCGGCTCACGGGCTGGGCGCGCCGCTGGCGCTGTATCCCGCCTGCCGCATGGTCCGGTCGGTCACGGACTGCGAGCGCCGCAGAGCCTGCTCGACGGAAGTCTGACCGGCGAGGGCCGAGGCGACGATCTGGCCGACCTGGGTGCCGATGCCTTGAAACTCCGGGATGGCGACGAACTGCGCCCCGGTCGCCGGCCGGGGCGCCTTGGTCTGGCCGTTCGGGTTCGAGCTGTCGATCGCGGCCACCACGAAGCCCGCGAACGGCGCCGCCTGCTTGTACTCCGGCGAGGCGTAGGTGGAGGCGCGGGTCCCCGGCGGCACCGCGACCCAGCCCTTCTGTTGCGCCACCAGCTGCACGTATTGCTTGGAGGTCGCCCAGGCGACGAACTGCTTGGCCGCCTCCTGGTTGTGCGACGTGCGCGGGATGGCCAGGTTCCAGCTCCACAACCAGGTCGGGCCGCCGGTGAAGCTCCCGGTCGGCATCGGCGCGAAGGCGACGCTGTCCGCCACCGACGAGCTCTTCTTGTCATACAGCGAGCCGGCGGCGACGGTGGCGTCGATCCACATCGCGCAGTGGCCGCCGGCGAACAGCGCTAGGTTCTCGTTGAAGCCGTTCGAGGTGGCGCCGGGCGGCCCGTCCTTCTGCAGGATGTCGACATAGTAGCCGACCGCCTGACGCCAGGACGGCGTGTCGATCTGCGCCCTCCAGGCGGTGTCGAACCACTGGCCGCCGAACGCGTGCACCATGCTGGTGACGGTGGCCATGTTCAGCCCCCAGCCGGGCTTGCCGCGCAGGCACATGCCGTAGATCCCGTGCGCCTTGTCGGTCAGGCGGTCGGCGAACCCGCGCACCTCGGCGTAGGTCGGCTGCGCCGGCATGGTGAGACCGGCCTTCCGGAACAGGTCCGACCGGTAGTAGGTCATGGCGCTCTCGGCGTAGAACGGCAGGCCGTAGAGCTGGCCCTTGTAGGTCAGCCCGTCCCGCACCGGCTTCAGCAGGTCGCCCACATCGTAGGAGGCCGGCATGTCGAGCGGCGACAGCCAGCCCTGCTTGGCCCAGATCGGCGCGTCGTAGTTGCCGATCGTCAGCACGTCGAACTGGCCGGCATCGGTGGCGATGTCGGTGGTGAGCCGCTGGCGCAGCGTGTTCTCCTCGAGCACCACCCAGCGTAGGTGGATGCCGGGATGCGACTGCTCGAACCTGTCGGACAGTCCCTGCATGATGACCATGTCGCCGTTGTTCACCGTGGCGATGGTGATCGTCGCGTCGGCGTGCGCCGTGGTGGTGGCGCATCCGATCGCCGTCGTGGCGACGGCTCCCATGGCGATGCGCCTGAGGCTGATTTTCATTGTCGTGTCCGTCCCATCTGTCGCGTCGCGTACCGGTGGCCGGCCCGACGTCGTTCTTGTGATAGAGATCGATCCTGGTGCGGTCCGGCCGGGACCGTCGGTCAAGACTCCGTCATTAGAATGAAAGTGTTTCGGCCGCCTCCGCCACCGTGGCCAGGCTGCCGACCTCATAGAGGCGCCGCAGCCAGTGGCCGACGCTGCGCACCAGCTCCGGGTTCTGAGCCAGCTCGCCGAACAGCCCGCGGAGCGAGAGCAGCGGGCGCGGGTCCGGCCCGCCCAGGATTGCCCGCTCGCGCAGCTGTGCTGCCAGCGGATGGCGCACCTCGATCGGCCGGCCCTGCTCGTCCTCGCCGCGCGCGCGCCGCATCCAGGCGGCCAGTGCCAGCGCCAGCAGCGGGACGCCGTAGCCCGCCGCCAGCCGGTCGCGGATCGGGTCGAGCAGCACGTTCAGCGGCGCGTCGGTGTTGACCCGCTCGACCGTGTCCTTGATGCCCGGGTTGGCGAAGCGCTCGATCAGGGTCCGCTTGTAGAGCTCGAGGTCGATCCCCGGCACCGGCGCCAAGGTAGGCCCGGTCTCACGGTCCATCAGCGCCGCCATATAGCGGGCGATCAGCGGGTCGCGCAGCGTCTCGTCGACGTACTCGTAACTCGCCAGCCGGCCGAGCGCCGAGATCGCCAGGTGGCTGCCGTTGAGCAGCCGCAGCTTCATGAACTCGAACGGCGTGACGTCCGGCACGAACTGGGCGCCGACCTCCTCCCATGCCGGCCGGCCGGCCGGAAACCGGTCCTCGATCACCCACTGGGTGAAGCTCTCGCAGAACACCGGCCAGTTATCGACGATCCCGTAACGATCGCGCAGGTGGGCACGGTCCTCATCCCGGGTGACCGGCGTGATCCGGTCGACCATCGTGCTGGGAAAGGCGCCGTTCTCGGCGATCCAAGCCTCCAGCGACGGATCGCGCAGCCGGGCGAAACTCAGCACCGCCTGGCGCAGCACGGCGCCATTATGCTGGATGTTGTCGCAGCTGAGTGCCGTGAAGGCAGGTCGGCCAGCATCGCGGCGGCGGCGATAGGCCTCGACGATCAGGCCCGGTGCCCCGTGCGGATGCAGCGGATCGGCCAGGTCCGCCACCACCTGCGGATGCTCGGGGTCGAGCGCCTTGGTCGAGCGGTTGAGGCAGTAGCCATGCTCGGTCACCGTCAGGCTGACAATGCGGATGCCGGGCTGGTCGATCGCGTCGAGCAACGTGTCGGACTCGGCACCGGAGAAGATCACCCGGCCGATCGAGCCGATGACCGTCACGGTCTCGCGGTCGCCCAGCCGCTCGACCAGCGTGTAGAGTCCGTCCTGGGGCGACAGCGCCGCCTCCATCCGGGCGTCAGCGGGCAGCAACCCGGCGCCCACGATACCCCATTCGGCCATGTCGGGCCGGCGCTCGAACAGCGATTGCATGTAACGCGCCATGTGCGCGCGATGGAAACCGCCGAGGCCGAGATGGACGATCCCCGGGGTCATCAGCGTCCGGTCGAAGCCTGGCATCCGCACCGGCTCTGCGATCTGCCCGAGCGTCCGCTCGCTCAGGATGGTGGCCCGCATCGACGATGTCTCCCATCCATCAACCGAGCAGACGCCGATTGCCGTTGCGTGACAAGAGATCAAACTTGATGACATGACCTCTTTCCCTTTGCCGCGCTACGCAAATCAAGATCGGACGCGATCCCGATTTGCGCACGTCCAGATGGCCCCGCCACCACCTCCCGGCCGCTATCGGCTTCCAGGACCCTTCGCAAGACCGAGGAGGGTGAACACATCGATGGTGAGCTTGCCGCCGATGACGAAGGCATCCTTGATCGGTCGCGTCAGGGTCGGCTCGCGGAGGTTGTCAGGGTTGAAGATATACTGGAGGTTGGGCGTGATGTGGATCGCCGGCGTGAGCTGTACGCCGTAGTTCAGCTCGATCAACGTCTCGTCGCGCGATGGGAGGTTGCCGACCACGCCCTCGGCCGCGCGGGCGGCGATGATGTTGGCAAAGCCCAGGCTCGAGTAGTGCTGGTTCGAGACATCGAAGTCGACCGTGTCGAACGGGCGGCTCTTGAACGGCCCGGTGAAGACGACGCCAGCCTCGATCTGATAGGTCTGGATCTGCCGGCCGCCGGTGCCACCCAGCACCGCACCGAAGATCTGCAATTCCTGCGGGAACGCGCCACGCCGCTTGAAGAGGGCTTGGTCGAAGCGGCCATAGACGATCGAGCGCCCGAAATCACGTACCGGGCCGGCAATGTTCCCGGGTGCAACCGTGCCCCTGACGTTCACGAACGGACCGCTGACCGGATCATTGTAGCTCGACTGATCGATGATCGCCCCGATCGCGTAGTTGCGCGGCAGCGGATCGTTCGCGGCGGTGGTCGTGTAACCGAGCTCGACCGGGATCACCACGCCGGTGGCACCGTCGAGACCGAAATTGAGACCGCCATCCGCGGTCGTCTGGGTGCTCGGCTGCACCTCGAAGGCGCCGGCATGCAGGAAGACCTTCGGCGTGAAGAAGAACTTCGCATGGCCGCCCCAAGTCGAGGGCGGGAAGAACGTGAAGTTGGAATCGTTGAACACGATCTCGGGGCTGCCGCAGGTCGCGACGTTCTGGAAGTCGCAATAGAGCGGCGAGACCAGGAACGCGCCCTGGCCGGGCAGCCGGCCGACCTCGACGTCGAGCCGGTCGTTGAACAGCTTCTGCTCGTACGAGGCCAGCGTGATGCGGGAGTTTTCCGACCCGTCATAGATCTCCTGCGACGCCAGGCTGTTGCCGATATGGTCCACGGCCAGGCTGCGTCCGTCTCGCGTCGTGCCGAGCAGGTGGATCGTCCCGCCGGTCAGGCCGAGGGTGCGGCCGAGGTCGATGTCCACCGCGTAGAGGATCTGGTCGGCGTAGTCGGCGCCTTTACTGATGCCGCCACTGACGTTGCCGGCCGACTCGCTCACATAGTTGAGCTGGAAGGTGAAGCCGCCACCGGCATCGTAGGTTCCGGCGGGTAGCGACGTGGCCGTCGATGGGTTCGACTGCACCGTCGTGTTGGTGATGCCCTGAGCGTTCGTGGCGCCTGGAAAGCCGGTGCCGTTGCTCTGCTCCTTGTTGATGGTGTTCGTCTGCGCCGCGGCGCCCGCCGCCTGCGATTGCTGCGCGTGTGAGGAGAGGGGCGTCGTCAACGCCAGTGCCGCCGGAAGCAGGCTTACGACGGTGCGTGTGGCGATGGAGATGTTCGATTTATTGTAGCGCATCGTTTCCTCACTCGGTCCGTTTCTGGATCCTTGAAAAAACCTTCGTCTATCGAAAGTAAGATGTCAAACCGCAATCAGATCGGATAACGATTTTCTCCGGTGCGCGATGCGCGGATGCACAGCATCATGAAATCCCGTTCCCACGTAAGCATCCTTTCATCGTGCATCGACTATCCATCGCATCGCATCGGCGATGGCGTGCGGAGATGGCAACGATGTTCCGGACGTGCGGCCGGTCAGGCCATGAACGTGCGGTAGGCGGTCTGATCCTCGAACATCCGTCGGAACACGGCATATTTCGCGTCGTGATAGCGTCTTGCGGCACCGTCGGCCGGCTCGACGACGACGCCCTCGCGGCTCATCGCCGTCATCGCGGCGCGGATGTCCGGATGGAGGCCGCCGGCGACCGCGCCCAGGATCGAGGCGCCAAGTAGAACCGGCTCCGACTCACGAGCCAGCACGACGGCGCAGCCGGTGGCGTCGGCATGCTCGCGCAGGAACACCGGATTCCGGGTTCCGCCACCCGAGGCCATCACCGTGTCGATGGCGTAACCGCTGGCGTTCAGTGTCTCGATGATATGGCGGGTGCCGTAGGCGATCCCCTGGATGGTGGCGAGATACAGCAGCGCCAGGTCGTCGGCCTCGGCGCCGAGGCGGAGGCCAGAGATCATGCCGCGCAGGCTGGGATCGGCCCGAGGCGAGCGGTTGCCGTGGAAGTCGGGCATCACGTGCAGGTCGTGGGTCAGCGCGGCCGGACACGGCAGGTCCCGCGCCAGCCGCTCCAGCCTGTCGTTCAGCAGCTGGTAGAGGCTGCGCCCGTCCCGCCGCGCCTGCTCCGCCAGTCCGGCATGGGCGGCATGCGTCGTGATGACGTGGTCGATCAGGCTGCCGGTGGCGGACTGGCCGCCCTCGTTCAGCCAGAGCCCGGGCACCATGGCGCCGAAATAGGGGCCCCAGACGCCCGGCACGAAGCGCGGGTCGGGCGAGACCGCCATGTGGCAGCTGGACGTGCCGCCGATCAAGGCCAGGCGGCGCAGCAGTGCGCCGTCGTCCGGCACGTCGCCGTCGCGGGCGGCGCCGATGGTGCCGATGCCGCCGGCGTGGGCGTCGATCGCCGAGACTCCGACCGGGATGCCGGACGGCAGTCCGAAGGCGGCCGCGGCCTGGTCCGCGAGCGGTCCGACCGGGGTGCCCAGCGGCCGGATCTCGGTGCCGATTCGGCGGAAGCCCTCGTCGGCCAGCGCGCCAAGCCCGATACCGCGGAAATATCCCTCGTCCCAGCGGCCCTCATGGCCGAGATAAGTCCACTTGCAGACGGTGGAGCAGGCCGAGCGGACGGTGCTGCCGGTGGCGCGCCACGTCAGGTAGTCCGGCAGGTCGAAGAAGTGCGCGGTCCGCTCCCAGGCTTCGGGCCGGTGCTCCCGCAGCCAGGCGAGCTTGGGCGTTTCCATCTCGAGCGAGATGCGCCCGCCGACATAGCGCAGCACGTCGTACCGGCCGGCATTGATGGCGTCGGCCTCGTGCCCGGCGCGGTGGTCCATCCAGACGATCACGTCCTGCACGGGCGCGTCGCCGTCCGCGGCGGCCGGCGGGTCGATCGATACTGGACGTCCTGCCTCGTCGACCAGCGCGAGCGAGCAGGTGGCATCGAAACCGATGCCGCGCACCGTGACCGTGCCCGCTGCCGCCGCGGTCTCGCGCACCGCGCGGCAGACGGCGTCCCAGATGTCGGTGGTCGATTGCTGCACGTAGCCGGGCCGCGGACGCCAGGTCCGGATCGGATGGCTGGCCTGCGCCAGCATCCGCCCGTCCGTCGAGAACAGCCCGGCGCGGGCGCTGCCGGTGCCGACGTCGATGCCGAGGACCGCGTCCATGCCGGTCGCCGCCTCAGCCGGGCCCGGCGGCGGGCTGCAGCAGCACCTTGATCGAGTCGAGCGAGTTGGCGACGCGGATCGCCTCGTCCCAATCCTCGAAGGCGTAGTCGTGCGTGACGATCCCCTGCGACGTGACCAGGCCGCGGTCGAGCAGGTCGATGGCGATCGGATAGCAGTACGGCCCCAGATGGGCGCCGCGGATGTCGAGCTCCTTGCGGTCGCCGATGACCGACCAGTCGACGCTGGTCTCCTTGCCGAACACCGAGAACTCGACGAAGCGGCCGAGCTTGCGGATCAGCTCCAGCCCCTGGATCACGCCGCCCGGCGAGCCGGTGGCCTCGATGTAGACGTCGCAGCCATAGCCGCCTGTGTGCGACTTCACGATCGCGTCCGCGTCCTCGGCGGCGGGATCGATCACCAGGTCGGCGCCGAACTTCAGCGCCAGCTCGCGGCGCTCCCGGACCATGTCGATGACGATCAGCTTGCGCGGCGTGCGCAGGTGGGCGACCTGCACCATCATCAGGCCGATCGGGCCGGCGCCGGCGATCACCACCACGTCGTCGAGCCGCATGTCGCTACGGTTGACGACGTGGATCGCGCAGGACAGCGGCTCGATGATCGCCGCATCCGCCAGCGACATGCCCTTGGGGATGGTGTGCACGCGGGCGGTGCGCGGGATCAGCATGTAGTCGGACATGCCGCCATCGGCGACCTGGCGTTGGAATCCAAAGATGTTGTGCACCTCGCACATCCAGTACTGGCCGCCGCGGCAATAGCGGCAGCGGTCGCACGGCACGATCTGCTCGGCGATCACGGTGTCGCCGGGCTGCACGTTGAAATGCGCCGCCGCATCCGGGCCCAGCTCGTCGACGACGCCGAAGAACTCGTGGCCCGGCACCACCGGCGGCTTCACCCAGCCGGCGACGCCGCCCGCCTGATCGCCCCAGAACATCTTGGCGCCGGACCAGCACTTGCAGTCGCTGGCGCAGATGCCGCAGGCCGAGATCCGGATCACCATCTCCGACGGTCCGGGATGCGGGCGTTCGATCTGCTCGACGCGGTAATCCTCCGGCCCGTGGCAGACGATCGCGGTCATCCGGTTGTTCTGCTGTGACATGGCCATACTCTCTGGGACGGGCATTCGAGGTCAGCCGGCCGCGCGCCGCTCGCGGCCGATATAGATCGCGAGCAGGATGATCACGCCCTTGACCACGGTCTGGACGTACGGGTTCACGCCGACCATGTTCAGGCCGTTGTTCAGGACGCCGAGCAGCAGGGCGCCCAGCAGGGTGCCGATTAGCGAGCCGCGACCGCCGGCGATCGAGGTGCCGCCGAGCACGACGGCGGCGATCGCGTCGAGCTCGAAGCCCTGGCCGGCGTTGGGCTGACCGCTCATCAGCCGGCCGGTGAGCACGACGGCCGCGATCGCCGCGGTGAGCCCGCTCAGGCCGTAGATCAGCAGCTTGGCCCGCGGCACGCGCACCCCGGAGAGCCGCGTCGCGGTCTCGTTGCCGCCGATCGCATAGACGTAGCGGCCGAACGGCGTGCGCTCGAGCAGCACCCAGGCCAGCGCATAGACCAGCAGCATGATCGCGATCGGCGTCTGCAGCCCGAGCACGCTGCCCTCGCCGAACCAGTGGATCCAGGCCGGCAGCCCGCTGATCGGATAGCCGCCGGTGTAGATCAGGCCGAGCCCCCGCGCGATCCCCATGGTGGCCAGCGTCACGATGATCGGCGGCATGCCGGCGAATGCCACGAAGGCGCCGTTGGCCAGCCCGAACAGGCAGCCGAGCCCGAGACAGGCCAGCAGCGCCAGGCCGCCATCCAACCCGCCGGCTATCAGGCCTGCGGCGACGGTTCCGGCCAGCGCCATGACCGCGCCGACCGACAGGTCGATGCCCCCGGTCAGGATCACGAAGGTCATGCCGACCGCGATCAGCGCGTTGATCGAGACCTGGCGCAGGATGTTGCTGATGTTGCTGGCGGACAGGAAGGTGTCGGAGGCGAACGCCATCACGACCGACACCACGATCAGCCCGACCAGCGGGTAGAAGGCGCTGTACCTTGCGCACCGGCGGAGAAAAGCCGCGACCGGCGGCAGGCCGCGGCGTGAATCGGCCACGGTCCTAGACGAGCTCATCGATGTCTCCCGCGGTCGCATGCCGCATGATCTCCGCCGGCGCGATGTCCCCCGCCTCCAGCGTGCGGACGATGCGGCCCTCGCGGAACACCGCGACGCGGTCGCTCATGCCGACGATCTCGGGCAGCTCCGACGACACCATGACGATGGCGTAGCCGCGCGCGGTCAGGCTGCGCATCAGGGCGTAGATCTCGGCCTTGGCGCCGACGTCGATGCCACGGGTCGGCTCGTCGAAGACCAGGATCCGGCAGTGGTGGTTGAGCCAGCGCGCCAGCACGACCTTCTGCTGGTTGCCGCCCGACAGCGTCACGACCGTGGTCGACATGCCGGGCGCCTTCACGCCCACCTGGCGCATCATCTCGGCGGTCGTGGTGCGCTCGCGGGCGAAGTCGAGGAAGCCGCCCAGGGTACGGTACTTGCCGAGGTTGTTGATCGAGATGTTGTCGCGGATGGTGAACTCGGTGATCAGGCCCTCGGTCTTGCGGTTCTCCGGCAGGATGCCGAGCCCCCGCGCCAGCGCACCGGCCGGGCTCGACAGCCGCACCGCCTCGCCGTTGATGCGCACGGTCTTGGCGTATGCGGGCTCGGCGCCCAGTACCGCCATGACCGTCTCGGTGCGCCCGGAGCCCACCAGCCCGGCGAAGCCCAGGATCTCGCCCTCGTGCAGATGGAAGGCGTTGATCGGACCGCCGCGCTCGAGCTGCAGCCCCTCCACCTCGAGCACCAGCCTGGCGTCCGGAGACCGCGGCGGCTTGGGCGGGAAGCTCTGCTCCAGCCGGCGACCCACCATCATCTGCACCAGCCGGTCCATGTCGGTGTCGGCCACCGGCATCACGCCGATGAAGCGGCCGTCGCGCAGCACGGTGATGCGGTCGCAGATCTCGAAGATCTCCTCCATGTGATGCGAGATGAAGATCATCGCGACGCCGTCGCGCTTCAGCACGCGCATGATGGCGAACAGATGCTCGGCATCGGCCGGCGTGAGGGTGGCGGTGGGCTCGTCCAGGATCAGGATGCGGGCATCGAGCGCCAGCGCCTTGGCAATCTCGATGAACTGCTGCTGCGCGACGCTCAGCGTCCGCACCTCCGCGTCGAGGTCGATCGCGACGCCCAGGCGCCTGAACAGGCCGGCCGCCTCGTCGCGCATCGAGGCCCGCCGCAGCAGGCCGAACCGCCGCCGCTCGCGGCCGAGGAAGATGTTCTCGACCGCGTTCAGGTAGGGGATCAGCGAGAACTCCTGGAACACGATGCCGATGCCGGCCGCCACCGCGTCGTGGTAGTCGGCGAACCGCAGGGTCCGGCCGTCCACGCTGATCCGGCCCTCGTCCGGCTGGTAGATGCCGGACAGGATCTTCATCAGCGTGGACTTGCCGGCGCCGTTCTCGCCCAGCAGCGCGTGGATCTCGCCGGCCTCGACGGTAAGGTCGATGCCCGACAGCGCCTTCACGCCCGGAAAGCTCTTGGCGATACCGCGCAGCTCCAGGATCGCGGTCATGCGCGCGGTTCCGGCTTCGCCCTCGATCGGCCCGCCATCCTCACCAGTGGAACGTCTTCGCGTTCTCGGCGTCGACCTGCTTCACGTCGATCGGCACAATCTTGGGCACGGTGTTGCCGGCGCCCCAGTAGTCGGCCAGCGCCAGGCCGAGGCCGATCCGCACCATGTCGCCGGGGAACTGCGCCGAGGTCTCGATGAACTTGGAGCCGGGCTTGGCGATCGCGGCGACGGCGTCGGGCGCGCCGTCGACCGAGGTCAGCTTGATGTCCTTGCCGCTGCTCTCGATCGCCGACAGCACGCCCATGGAGCCGCCGTCATTGACGCTGAAGATGCCCTTCAGGTCGGGATGCGCCTGGATCATGTTCTCGGAGACGCTGAGCGCCACGTCGCGCTCCTGCTTGCCGTTCTGCGTGTCCACGACCTTCACGTTCGGGAACTTGGCCAGCCCGTCCTTGCAGCCGCGCACGCGCTCCAGGATCGGCACCACGGCGATGCCGTCCAGGATCGCGACGTTGCCCGAGCCGCCGATCGCGTTGGCCAGGTAGGTGCAGGACATGACGCCCGCGTCGTAGTTCTTGGAGCCGACGAAGCTGTTGACCGGGCCGGCGGCATTGGCGTCGATCGCCACCACGATCACGCCCGCCTTGTGCGCCTCCTGCACCGCGGATTCGATACCGGTGGAGTCTGTCGGGTTGAGCAGCAGGATGTCGATGTGCTGCTGCAGCATGTCCTCGACGTCGCTGATCTGCTTCGTCACGTCGTGATGCGCATCGGTGACGATCACGGTGGCGCCAATCGTGCCGGCGGCCTTGCGCAACGCCTTCTGCATGGTGACGAAATACGGGTTGTTCAGCTCCTGGAAGGTCATCCCGATCCGGATCGGTGCCGCTCCGGCTGCGGTGGTCATCGCGACCAGGGCGGCTGCGCCGAGCAGGATGTTTCTTGAGCGTGACATGATGGTTTCCCCGTCCTTGTTCATGAGGGCTGGCCATGCGGCCAGGCCGTGAGTCCGCCATCGTTCTGCCGGTGCCGACGCCTGAACTCGGAGGGCGACATGCCCTTGCACGCGCGGAACTGGCGGTTGAAGTTGGCGAGATTGTTGAAGCCGACCTCGAAGCAGATCTCGGTGACGTGAGCGTCGCCGGAGATCAGCAACTCGCACGCGCGGTTCAGCCGGATGCCGTGCAGGTAGCGGACGAAGCTGGTGCCGGTCTTGCGCTTGAAGGCACGGGAGAAGCCGCTCGGCGTGTAGCCGCTGAGCGCCGCGAGGTCGGCCTCCCGCAGGTCCGAGGCCGGATTGGCCGCGATCTGCGCGATGGTGTGGTTGAGCGGCTCGCGCATGTAGAGCTCGGGCGTCGGCCGGTGCTGCGCGCTTGCCAGCGGTCGAGGCGCCGGCGCTTCGTGCAGCATCGAGAGCAGCGAGAAGAATAGCTCGAGCCGCCGTGGTCCCGTGGTGGCCAGCATCCCGCGCAGGATGGGTCGCGCGGCGGTGCCGGTCGCGGTCTGGAACTCGAGACCGCGATCGGCGGCCTTCAGCATCGCGGGCAGAAAGCCCAACTCCGGAAAAAGCCTGACGCAGCCGGTGATGAAGGCGTCCGTGAATTGCAGCACCAGGCAGCGCTCGGCCACCACGGCGCTCGGCGGCACGTCGCTCAGCCAGTTGTGCGGTACATCGGGGCCGAGCAGCACCAGGTTGTCCGGCCCGAACTTGCCGATGTAGTCGCCGACGAACGTGCGTCCGCTGGTCGTGGTGATCAGGTGGATCTCGTACTCGGGATGGAAGTGCCAGCGCACGGTCGGATAGGGCAGGCCGTGGGACCAGATCTTGAGGCAGGATTCCGCCCCGACATTGACCAGCTCCAGCGACGGCGACGACGTCATCGTGATGGGACGACCGGACCCCATGACCCGTCCCGGCAATGGGCGTGCCGCGAAAGCGCCGATCCTGACCTGCTGGTTCAATCGAACATTCCCCATGGCCGCACTCGGGAAACCCCTTGAGCCGCGACCTTGGCCGGGACCGTAGGCGGTCGACATATCCCGGGCCACTGCATTACAGACAGGTCATCAATACTATTTTGACCGGTCACACCGGCGTGTTGGACTTTCCCATGGCGATATAATGTTTCAGATGAGCCGCAACGCCACCGCATTGCGACACGGCATGAGCAGCGCCTTGCGTCCGGCCAGGCGGATCGCCAGCCGCATCCCCGTCACGCCGCCGAGCAGGGCGCCGGGGATGTATTCGGCCGCCACCGGCCAGGCGATCAGCCCCGATACCGCCTAGTTCAACGCCGTGGTGGCGCCGAAGCTGCCGACGGCCAGCAGCGACGGGACGATCAGGAAGCCGCCGCCGATCCCGAAGAAGCCGGACAACGCGCCCACCGCCAGCGCCGCCGCGCCGATCCGGGGCATGCTCCGGCGGGTGCAGAACCTGTGGCCGGGGGCGGGTGCCGGGACGGCCTGGTCGCGCTGGCCACGGGCCATCCGCAGGCCGATCGCGATCATCAGGATCGCGAACAGGAACAGCAGCCGGGCGCCGTCGATCGCCTTGCCGGCATACGACCGGCATAGGCGCCGACCACGCCCACGGCCGCGAACAGGCTGGCGCTGCGCCAGCGCACGGTGCCGGCGCGGAAGTGAGCGGCGAAGTTGCCGAACGCGCTCACCGAAACCGCCAGGGCCCCGGTGCCGATCGCCTGATGCGGCGGCAGGCCGACCACTGTCAGCAGCAGCGGCGTCGCCAGGATCGACCCGCCGCCGCCGATCAGCCCGAGCGTGAAGCCGACGACGCCGCCGCTCAGGATCGCGAGGATGGGCCGGACGAGCATCATCTGACCGGGCCCAGCCCAGCGACGCCTCAATTCTTGGACGTGCTGAAGGAATCGTTGGCGTCCGGGTAGAGTGACTGGACCAGTTGGTCGCGGATCACGTCGAAGCCCTGCACCAGACCGCGCGGCGACTCCCGCGCCGTGACGACGGTGCCGCTCACCCGGGTGATCTCCCGACCGCCGTCGCACAGCGCGTCGGTGACGTCGGCCGTGGCACCGGACTGTCCGCCGGGCCGAAAGGCGACATCGTCGCTGCACAGGTCCGGCTTGGCCGGCAGCCGCGTCGCGTTGACGTACATGACGATGTGCCGCCCGGTCTCGATCGAGGGTCCCGGTGCGGTGGGAAACAGCGACGCGAGCTGCTCCTGCGAGCGGCCGGGGATGCTGCCCAGCACCTCGATCGGTAGGCTGCCGTAATCCCTCCGGTGTCGCGGCGCCGCGCGGGACGGGTTGTCGCTGCTCAGGACCGTGGTGTTGGCGCAGCCGGCGAGCGCCACCAGCGGCAGGACGGCCGGCACCGCACATCTTGTCAAAACGGTTCCATTACGACTTTGCATGGCTCTTCTCGCATGGTGACGTCATGAAATGAGCCGGCGTCGGATTGCGGCTCGACGCCTGCAGCATGACGACCGACCGGCGGCCGGCCTCCGCTTGCGTCTAGTATCGAAGATGGCTGGCATAGATCGGCGATGGCGATCGATCCCGCGCGGGACCGCCCGATTATCCGTGCCGACGGTCGTTCCGATCGGATGATTCGTCTTTCAGGATGGGCCGCTGCAGCTCATCTTTCTGACGGAGAGCGGGAGCGGCACCTCGATCACCAGCACCACCGGCATTGGATGGGAGGCGGCACACGAAGCCGACAGCCACTCATACGACGGCGCGACCGCGATGCTGGTTGTCTAGAGCATCATCCGATCGAACGGACTCGTTCGATCGGATAAAGATGCTCGTCAAAACAACAAGCTAGAGGATGATCCGTGAGCCTAAGCGATCGGATCATCCTCTAGTCGCCGTCCTGTCATCTGGACGCCGCCGATCACGTCGCTTGCGCGGCGGCAGGTGAACCACGATCATCCCGCCGTGCCGCACCGGCTGCATCCCATCGGACAGGCGGCGACAGATCCATGCTCCAGCACGACCACTTCCAGCGTCCGCTCCGCCGGCTGGCAAGCCCGCGCGAGGTCGTGCGGCAATTCATGCCAAACTGGTTCACCGCCACCATGGGGACCGGCATCCTGGCGCTGGCGCTGAACCAGCTGCCTGTTCCTCCACCAGGACTGCACGCGATGGCGGTCGGGATCTGGCTGTTCGACATCGTGCTGTTCGCTCTGTTCAGCGCCCTCTACCTGGCGCGCTGGGCCTTCTTCTTCGACGGCGCCCGCCGGATCTTCGGCCACTCGGTGATGTCGATGTTCTTCGGCGCGATCCCGATGGGGTTGGCCACCATCGTCAATGGCTTCATCGCCTTCGGGCCGCCGCTGCTGGGTCCGGCGGCCTTCGCGGTCGCGCACGTGCTGTGGTGGCTCGACGTGGCGATGGCGCTGGCGTCGGGGCTGGTGATCCCGTTCCTGATGTTCACCCGACAGGAGCACAGCATCGAGAAGATGACCGCGGTCTGGCTGCTCCCGGTCGTGGCGGCGGAGGTGGCGGCGGTGAGCGGCGCTCAGCTGATCCCCCACGTCGCGGGCGCGCATGCGGCCTTCCGGCTTCTGATCCTGAACTGTGCGCTGTGGGCGTTTTCGGTGCCGCTGGCGCTCAGCATCCTGGTCATCCTGGTGCTGCGCCTGATCCTGCATAAGCTCCCGCATAAGGACATGGCGGCGTCCAGCTGGCTGGCGCTGGGGCCGATCGGCACCGGGGCGCTGGGTCTGCTGCTGCTGGGCCAGGACGCGCCCGCGGTGCTGGCACGCGTCGGCATGGCCGGGCTCGGGCCGGTGGCGCAGGGCATCGGCCTGGTCGGCGGCACCATGCTGCTGGGCTACGGGGTCTGGTGGCTGTTGCTGGCCATGATGATCACGGCCCGCTACCTCCGCGACGGCATGCCGTTCAACATTGGCTGGTGGGGCTTCACCTTCCCGCTCGGTGTCTATGCGGTGGCGGTGCTGGCGCTGGCGCGACAGGCGCACCTGGTGGTTCTGGACGGTGCCGGCGCGGCCCTGGTCGGGCTGCTGGTGCTGATGTGGGGGACCGTCATGGTCCGCACCGTGATCGGTGCCTGGCGCGGCGACCTGTTCTTCGCGCCGTGCCTGCTCAGCAACGTGGCGCCGATCGCCGACTTCCATGCCAAGGCCGATGTCGCGTAACCGCGCGATCGACCGGGCGGGCGGATCGGCCGCATCGCCCCCATATTGACGGTCCGGCCCGTCGAGGCGCGGACAAGGCGGGGAGGGAGAATACGCATGGACGTCAGGAACAGCCGCAGACAGGACGGACGCTCGAGCGTGATCACCGCCAACAGCCTGCGCGGCGGCCAGGTCGTCTGGCTCGGCGCCGGCGACCCGCTCGGCGACGGCTGGCGGGAGCGGATCGAGCAGGCGACGCCGGTCCCGAACGACGCCATCGCCAAGGCGTTGGATCGGGCGGCGGCCGCCGAGGCGGCCCGGGTCGTCATCGGCATCTACGGCGTCGAGCTCGACCCGGACAGCCCGACGCCGATGCCGGTGACCGAGCGCGAGCGCATCCGGGCCGCCGGCCCTAGCGTCCGCACCGACCTCGGCCCGCAGGCCTGCCTCGCCGGTGGGGACCAGGGAGCGCATCGATGAGCGGACACGGCCTTCCCGTCGGCACCTACGGCTACGACGCCACCGACCGCGCCTTCCTCGCCGACCGCGTGGACGAGTTCCGCGACCAGGTCCAGCGCCGGCTCGACGGCGCGCTGTCGGAGGACGAGTTCAAGCCGCTGCGGCTGATGAACGGCCTCTATCTGCAGCTGCACGCCTACATGCTGCGGGTCGCCATCCCCTACGGCACGCTGAGCGCCATCCAGCTGCGGGGCCTGGCCGCGGTCGCCCGCCGGCACGATCGCGGCTACGCCCACTTCACCACCCGCCAGAACATCCAATTCAACTGGATCAGGCTGGAGGACGCCGCCGACATCCTGGCCGAGCTCGCCGTCGTCGACATGCATGCGATCCAGACCAGCGGCAACTGCATCCGCAACGTCACCAGCGACGAGTTCGCGGGGGCGGCCGCCGACGAGCTGGTCGATCCGCGCGTCTACGCGGAGATCCTGCGGCAGTGGTCCACGCTGCATCCCGAGTTCTCGTTCCTGCCGCGCAAGTTCAAGTTCGCGATCAGCGGCAGCCCGCAGGACCGGGTCGCGGCCCGCTTCCACGACATCGGCATCGTCGCCCGGCGCGACGATGCCGGCCGGATCGGCTTTGGCGTCCACGCCGGCGGCGGCCTGGGGCGCACGCCGGCGATCGGCATCCCGATGCGCGAGTGGCTGCCGGAGGAGGAGCTGCTCGCCTACATGGAGGCGATCCTGCGCGTCTATAACGCGCACGGTCGGCGTGACAACGCCTACAAGTCGCGCATCAAGATCCTGGTGCAGGCGCTGGGCGCCGAGGCGTTCACCCGCGCGGTCGAGGACGAGTTCGCGGCGATGCCGCGACACCGGTTCCGCCTCGAGCCCAAAACCGTCGCTGCGATCGCCGCCCGCTTCGGCACGCCGGCGCTCGAGGCGCCTGCCGATGCGGCCGCGGTGCTGGCCGCCGACCGCGCCGCCGATCCCGCCTTCGACCATTGGGTCTCGACCAACACCCATCCGCATCGCGATCCCGGCCACATCTGCGTCGTGCTCTCGCTGAAGCCGACCGGCGGCATTCCCGGCGACGCCAGCGCCGCGCAGATGGACGCGGTGGCGGACCTGGCGGAGCGTTACTCCCACGCCGAGATCAGGGTCAGCCACCTTCAGAATCTGGCCTTCGGGCATGTCCGCCGCGACCGGCTGCGCTCGCTCTGGCAGGAGCTGGCGGCGCTCGGCCTCGCCTCCGCGAATGCCGGGCTGATCGGCGACATCGTGTGCTGCCCCGGGCTCGACTACTGCACGCTGGCCAACGCCCGCTCGATCCCGATCGCGCAGCGGATCAGCGATCGCTTCGCCGACGCCGAGCTGCAGCGCCGCATCGGCCCGCTGCGGATCAACATCTCGGGCTGCATCAACGCCTGCGGCCACCATCATGCGGCCGGCATCGGCATTCTGGGCGTCGACAAGAAGGGCGAGGAGTTCTTCCAGCTGACGCTGGGCGGCACCGCCGAGTCCGACGTCGCCATCGGCCAGATCCTGGGCCCGTCGCTGCCGGAGGCGGAGGCCGTGGTGGCGATCGAGCGGCTGGTCGAGACCTACCTGTCGCTGCGCACCGGCGAGGAGCGCTTCCTCGACACCTACCGGCGGCTCGGCAACCGGCCGTTCAAGGAGGCGGTCTATGCTGCGGCTTGAGCTGGAGCCCGGGGCGTCCGCCGCCTGGCCGGAGATCGCCGACGACGCGCCGCTGCCGGACGGCGACTGCATCCTGAGCTTCGCCCGGCTGCGGGCGGGCGGCGTGCCCGATCGGTCCGGTTCGGGCCGGCTCGGCGTCAGCCTGCGGATCGACGAGCCGGTGGAGGCGCTGGCCGGATCGATCGAGCGGTTGGCGCTGGTCCTGCTGACGGTCCCGGCGTTCCGCGACGGGCGCGTCTTCACGCAGGCGCGGACGCTCCGCGAGCGGCTGGACTTCGCGGGCGAGATCCGCGTCGCCGGCCCGGTGCTGCCGGACCAGGCGGCGTTCCTCGAACGCTGCGGCGTGTCCTCGCTGGTGCTGCCGGCCAATGCCGACGAGGCGGTCTGGCGCCGCGCCAACGCGCGCATGCACACCGCCTATCAGCCGTCTGTCCGGGACGAACCGGCCGGGCCAGGCCTCAAGCGACGCAGCGAGGCTGCGAGTGGCGGTTAGGAAGGCGGAGCTTTTGCAAACCAATTTTCAAAGCAAGGGGTCTGGGGCCGCCGGCCCCAGCGGGTCCAGGGCAGCGCCCTGGCCTTTCTTTTCTTCGCGCGGGCATTCACCCGGAAAAGCCTGAGCCTGGCCTTGGCGCTGCTCATGCTCTCGATACCGATCCAGGCTGCGGGGGTCGCGGAGACGGCTTCGGAAACCCGCGTCCTGCACGTGTACGGCCCGGGTGGGCCTCTGCCCGCGATGAAGGCGGCGGCCGCGGCGTTCAACGCGTCGCATGGCGTCACGGTGCAGGTCACGGCGGGGCCGCTCCATGCCGCCGTGATCCTGTTCAGTGCTGCCGAGCTGGTCTTCGGCGCCATGCTGATGGCCGGCCTGTTCACCCGCGTCGCCGCCCTGGTGACGATGGGCTTCTCGGTGCTGCTGATGGCGATGTTCGGCTGGCAGGGCGCCACCTGCATCGACGAGTGGACGATGGCCGCCTGCAACCCTGCCATGAGCACCACTCTGCTGCTCGGCGGCAGCGGCGCCTACTCGCTCGACAACGTCCTGCTGCGCCGCAAGCCGGCGCTCGCGAACAACGCCTGGTTCCGTCGGGCCGGCGGCAGCCTGCCGCTGCCGCAGGGCGATCGCGGCTTCCGCAACCTGGCACTTGCGCTGTTCGCCTTCGTCGCGATCTACGACATCGGGACCTACAGCTACTATCGCGGCTCGGTGGTGACGCCGTTCCACGGTGGCCCGGTCAGCCCGACCAAGCACCACGTGACGCTGACCAACGGCACGCTGCTGGCCGATGGCAGCGTCCGCGTCCACGCCTACCTTGACGCCGGCACGCTGGAGGCGCAGCTGCACCTGGTCGCTGCGGAGCTCGTCGGACCCGACAAGACGGTGCTGGCGCACTAGGATGCGCGCGCCCTGTCCGCCCTACCGAACTCGGCGTTCGCGAACGACTACGCCTATAACAAGTTCGGTGCCGGCCCGTATGGCATCCGTGCGCCGATGGGGGCCGCGGCCACCATCACGCTGCTGCCCGCCGCCGGCGAAACCTCGACGTCCGGCCCGACCACGCTGCGCATGACCGACGTCGACGGGCGCGATTTCACCACCGAGCCCGCGCGGTAATCGGTCCGATGACCCTGGAGCAGCTCCGCGTGTTCGTCGCCGTGGCCGAGCGGCAGCACGTGACGCAGGCGGCGCGGGCGCTCAACCTGGCGCAATCGGCCGTCAGCCACGCGATCAACACGCTCGAGGACGGGTGCCAGATCAAGCTGTTCTCCCGGGTCGGACGTGGCATCGAGCTGACCGAGGCTGGCCGCATGTTCCTGGACGAGGCCCGCGCCGTGCTGGCGCGGGCTGCGTCGGCCCGGCTGAAGCTGTCCGAGATGGGCGAGCTGAAGCGCGGCACGCTGCTGCTGCACGCCAGCCAGACCATCGCCAGCTACTGGCTGCCGAGCCGGCTCAAGACCTTCCGCATGCGCTACCCGCTGATCGGCATCCACCTGGCGATCGGCAACACCGGCGAGGTCGCCCGCGCCGTTCGTGACGGCCTCGCCGAGATCGGCTTCATCGAGGGCAGTGTCGACGACCCCGATCTGATCTCCGCGACGGTCGCGCGCGACCAGCTCGTGCTGGTGGTCTCGCCGGAGCATCCCTGGGCCACGGGGGAGGCGCCCGACGCGGCGGCGCTGCTGCAGGCGGACTGGGTGCTGCGCGAACCGGGATCGGGCACCCGCTCGGAGACGGAGGCGGCGCTGGACACGCTCGGTGCGGCACCGGACCGGCTGCGGGTAGCGATGGAGCTGCCCTCGAATGAGGCCATGCGGGCGGCGGTCGAGGCCGACATGGGGGCCGCCGTGATGTCCGCCTCGGTGGCGGCGCCGAGCCTGGAGGCCGGCTTGCTGGCGCGTGTCCCGATCGCGCTTCCGGAGCGTTCGTTCCGGGTCGTGCATCACCGCGAGCGCACCCTCAGCCGCAGCGCCGAGGCGCTGCTGGCCATGCTGGCGCCGGCCTGACGGATCACGCTGCTCCGTCGCCTGACAATCGGCTCGCATCGGCCGGTCCCGCCCCCGTCGGGGCGAGGACCGGTCGTGCCGTTCGGCTTACGGGCTGAAGTACTTCAGCGCCAGAAGTGCGATGCCGAGCCGAGTGGCGTCCAGCGCGCCGTTGCCGCTGGCGTTCTCGTAGCCGGCGACCGCGTTGTAGCCCCAGTTGTCGCCCGCCGTGATGTCGGTGGAGACGTAGCTCTGCAGCCCGTACAGCAGCGGGTTCAGCGCGCCGATCCGGCCGCCGACGCCCTGGTCGAGCAGCGCCGTGACGCCGTTCAGCTGCGGCGCCACGAAGCTGGTGCCGCCAAAGAAGTTCTCCGCCTGGCCCTCCTCGATGAGGACGTAGCCGCTCTCCGGATCGGCGTCGGTCGAGAGATCCGGCATGTTGCGGCCGGCGAACTTGGCCGGCAGCACCACCTGCGTCACCGGTCCGGCGCCGAAATCCTCGGTGAAGCTCTGGCCGGGCTTGGTCTTGGTGATCCCGGCTACCCCGTCCTGATACCAGGGCTTCCCGAAGTAGGAGCTGACGCCGCCGCCATCGCCGACCGAGAACAGCTCGGAGACCGGGATCGGCTCGCCCTGCGCTGCGGTCTCGTTGACGATGTAGTCCCAGCCCCAGGCCTGCTCCTGCGCCACCGACAGCACTGCGCCGCTCTTGAGCGAGAACGAGAACGGGGTCGTGGTGCCGCCCGCCGCGGTCACCAGCGGATCGTTCGAGGGCGAATCCACGGCGTAGGGCGCATTGCAGACCGGGTTGGTGGCGGTCGGCGTGCCGCTATTGGGGCACCCGCGCACGGTGTCGAAGGAGCCCGAATCGCCCGCGGCCACGTACATCGACTGGCCCTGGATCGCCATCTCGAGGAAGGCGTCGTGGAACGCGTCGATCAGGAAGGTGGTGGACGGCTGCTGCATCGCCGGATCGGCGAAGAAGTCGAGCTCGGGCTGGCCCCAGCTGGTCGAGACGGTGTCGGCGATGTTCTCGGAGGCGATCGCCTCGAAGCCGTCGATGAAGTTCGCGTTGGTGTTGTTGGGCGAGATGTAGACCCGGACGTTGGCGCCGGGCGCCAGGCTGCCGGACTGCTCGACGTCGAGGTCGGTCTCGCCCTCGCCGAGCGCGTCGCTCGGTGCGATGTCGGCGCCGCCATCGACGTCGACCACGGTGATGCGGGTCGGCGACACGGCCAGCCCGACCTGCTGGTAGAAGCTGTAGGCGTCGGCCGGGAAGAAGTTGGCCAGCGTGACGATGCCGATCGTCTTGCCGGCGCCGGTGATGCCCTGGCCGTAGATCGGGTTCACGTCGTAGCGGGCGGCGAAATCCGCCGGCAGGTAATTGCCGGGCGTCCCGCCGACCAGCGCGCCCGTCACCGGGTGCGACGTGCTGGCGCCGGCCACCGCCGCCCGCACCTTCATCGGGTGCGGCAAGTTCAGCGTGTCGAGGCCGCCGAAGCCGCGCACCAGACCCCGAAGGGCGTCGGGCATGTGGATCGTGCCGCTGGCCACCATGCCGGTGCGGTTGCCGCGGGTGGCATGCTTCAGGCTGATGCCGAGTGCGGCCTCGGCCGTGCCGGCGCTGCTGGTCACCTGGATCGCCAGATGGTTCGGGAACACATAGCCGATCGTGTAGCCGAGCTGCTTCAGCGACGCCTCCACGCGCTTCAGGTCGGCGTCGGTGGCCGCATAGGCGGACACGAACTGCGCCGTGGTCAAGAACTTGTGATAGGAGGGTCCGGGCTGCTGAATCGCCTTCGCGTAGGCTTCGGCCTCGGCCGGATGGCGGAGCGAGAGGTAGACCGTCTGCGCCAGCACGCTGCCGATGGCGACGTCTCCATCGGCTGCCCGGGCCGCAGGTGCCTGGCCGATCATGAATCCGAGGGCGGCGAGGGCGACGGAACCCAGAAGCCCGTGTTTGGCGTAACGCGTCATCGGTCGTTCAACTCCCGTGGGATGCACCGAGCGCGATCCTGGGATGCGCCGGGAGCTATCCAGACTGTCGCGGGCACGTTCGTACGGGTCAAGTCATTATTGCGCCATCGTCTCGACGGCTGGATCGCGGCGCACGCCGTGCACGACGGGGTCCGTCGCTCCGCCATCTCGATGCGGATCACGGCTTCCCGCCATCGCAGGACGCCGCCACGGGCGAAACCGGGACGGCCTCCAGCGCTTGCGGTCGACGCACCCGGACCAGGCTTCCCCATGGACCACGCTGCCGATCCCATCGCCGCCGCCGAGCCCACCGGACGGTCGGTCCTGCGCCGGGGCTGGAGCGCGCCGGCGCGGACGGGCGAGACCACCGTGGATCGGCCGATCTGGGCCGAGTCCGCCTGACGGCCGCCGCTCGTGGACGCGACCACCTGAATCGCTACGCCGGATGACGTCGAGACGCTCGGCATCGTAGCACCCGCCGCCTGCGCCGAGGCCTACGGCGGCTACTGGCGGAACCCCGCCGCCTTCGCCCGGCACCTGGCGACGTTCGGGCCTCGCCCGTTCGCCGAAGCGCTGGCTCGGTCCGACACCTGTCTCTGGGTCGCCGAAATGGACGGCGCGATCGTCGGCTTCGCAACGCTGATCCTGGATGCCGTCGACCCGATCCGCCAGCGCGCCGGCGCCCTGCTGTCCCGGCCGTCTGGCGCCTAACCCGGACGCGCGGCTGGCCGCGGATCGGGCGGCCATGCCGTCCTTCCGCTCGCGGCCGTGTTCCGACAGGCCTGCCTTGACCCGGTCCCGGGTGTTCCGGATCATCGACCTCGTTGGCAGGGACGCGAGGGTGGGCGGTGTCGATCATGAGCTGCCAGGTTGCGCCGAACCGGGTGGTTGGGCCGACGACGTCCCGCGGACGAACCACAACCCTCGCGGCCGACCGGGTGATCGACCGGCTCGGTCTATGGGAGAGCCTGTCGAAGGTTCTGGTCTGGAGCTTTCTGCAGGGCGCGGCGAGGGGGTGTCGATGAGCTTCCCCAGCCTTGCGAGGGCGATGGCGTTCATCGTCACCCGGGAACGCCGGCGGGCGCGGGCCTTCTATGGCGACCTGCTGGGGTTCCCGATCTCGCACGAGGACGATCAAGCGGTCGTCCTCGACCTCAACGGCACCATGCTCAGGATCTCCGCCGTCGCCGAGCACGTGCCGCAGCCGCATACGGTGCTGGGCTGGGAGGTCGCCGACATCGAGGCGTCGGTACGCGACCTCGGCGGCCGGGGGATCGCGTTCGAGCTCTTCGAGGGTCACGCGCAGGACGCGCTCGGCATCTGGACCGCGCCGGACGGCACCGCCCGGGTCGCCTGGTTCCGCGATCCCGACGGCAACGTGCTGAGCCTGACGCAGTTCTAGAGGATGATCCGATCGCTTAGGCTCACGGATCATCCTCTAGCTTGTTGTTTTGACGAGCATCGTTATCCGATCGAACGAGTCCGTTCGATCGGATGATGCTCTAGACGGCGTGCGAGGGACGGATCGTCATGCGCCGCGCCAGCCACTTCCGGCTCATGCCGAGCAGGTCGCGACCTCATGATGCATGACCGGCCGATCGCTCCCGTCGCTTCGTCCCGCGCTCGCCGCCTCGGCATCGTGCTTGGCGCGCTGGCATGCCTCGCCGGCGGCTCGGCCTCAGCGCGAGGCGCGCTGGACCCGCCGCCCGGCAATGTGCCGTTCCTGTCGATGACCGGTGTCGGCACCCAGAACTACGTCTGCTCGGCCGGCGCCAAGGCTGGCGCCCTTTCCTTCCGATCCACCGGGCCGCGATCGGCACTGTCGGTGCCGCTCGCAGGGACCCGGACGATCGAGCTCGCCGACAACATCCTGGACGCGGTACCAGGCCAGGCCGCCACCGCGAGCCCGGGCTGCGTGGAGGCCGCCGACGGCACCCGCCAGTACTGTCCGGCCTGGAGGAGCCCGCTCGACCAGAGCGTCGTCTACGGCACCACCGTCGCCAGCGTCGCGGCCGGGAGCGGCTCGTCCTGCCCGAACGGTGGCGCCGCCCCTGCCTGCTGCTGAAGGCGCTGGCCACCACGCCGGGAGCGGTCACGCCGAGCCTGCTCGGCGCGGTGACCTACATCCAGCGGCTGAACACGATGGGCGGTACCGCACCCGGAACCGCCTGCACGGCCGGCGAGATCGAGCAGGTGCCCTACAGCGCCACGTACGACTTCTACAGCGCGCGACGATAGCCCCGCCGCTCGGCGAGGCCGTCCGTGAAGCGGCCGATCTCGGCCAGCATGGCCTCGACGTCGACGTGGAAGTTGAACGATCCCGGGTCCCCCGGGGCGCCGTTCACCAGCAGGGTGGCCTCCGGATCGTCGGTGACCAGCTCAGGGTCGATGAAGCGTATCGGGGCCGGCCCCTCCATGTAGAGCGGGTCGCTGTAGATGTGGAGGGCCGCGCGCAACAGCAGGTTGGTGCGGTTGGTGACCACGTAGCCGGGCCTGTTGCAGACCCAGCGGTACTTGGCGAGGCTGGCGCCCCAGATCGACAAGAAGCCGTCGCTCGCCGCCGTCCAGGCGAGGCTGGCCGACAGCGGCGCCCCGATCGTGTCCAGGATCGTGACCGGCCGGTGCGCCATACCGGTCCGCACCGACGCGACCAGCTCGCGCTCGACGTCGATCGGACGCAGGCGGGCGACGGACTCGCCGTGGCTTGCCAGCGTCGTGCCTGCGTCGTCCAGGCTGTTGTGGCCGTCGAAGATGATGGCGAGCCCGGGGTGGCGTCCGGAGAGGAAGTCCGCGATCCGCAGCAGGATGCCGGCGAGATCGGTCAGGGTACGGTTCTCGACCCGCAGGCCGATGACGATCGCGAGCGGCGGGTCCAGCGCCGCCATGGTATCGGCGACGATCGCGGCGACCGGGAGGCTGCCGACCCGGTCCAGGATGCGACGCCGCAGGTCGGCGGAGACGAACTCGTCGGTGATGCGCAGGACGAAGAGGTCGTTCGCATAGGCGTGCGCGATCAGCCCGGCGACGGACGGCACGCCGCGCTCGACGTGACCGCGGAGCTCGGGAAAGATCGCATCCATCGGCCCGTAGAGCTCGCTGCCGTGCGCGGCGTCCAGCGCGATCCAGTCCGGCAGACGCTGCGGCCCGCCGCGCAGATACCTGTCGATGCCGCTCAGCTCGTTCCAGATCTGGTGGCCCAGATGCAGGCCCGGCGGCGCCCGCATCACGCTGGCGATGCGGGTGGCGCCGCGCTCCAGGTAGGGGACCAGGTGCTCGGCCCAGGCGAGGCTATGGGCGACGAACCAGTTGGCGACGAGCGGACGCAGGCGATAGGCCAGATCGAGCTGCAGGTCGTCGCCGGAGACCAGCAGCGCCAGCGCCGGCAGCCAGATCCCGGCGATGCACGAGAGGTGGTCGCCGATGAGAACGTAGAACACGAGGCCGTGGCGGCGATCGGCGAAGCGGCAGGCGAAGTGGAAGTCGTCGAAGGGGAGGCAGCCCTGCGCCGGCACGTCGTGGCCGTCGATTGGGCTCGGCCAGGTCACGCCGGTCTCGACGAAGCTGGCGATGCGGCCTTGCCAGGGCGCCTGCAGGCCACGCTGCAGGTGATCGCGGTCGATCAGCGCCAGGGTCCGGCCGCCGTCGCAGCAGACCGGCGTCGTCGTCGCGAGATCGGTGGTGCGGCAGACGGTCGGCTGGCAGAACAGGCGATCGGCATGGAGCCCGGCGATGAGGCCTTTGGTGGTGCTGTCGAGGCTGAGGAACGCCCGCGTGCGGTCGTCCAGCGCGGGTGCGACGCGCTCGGCCATTTCGGCGGCGAGGCAGTGCAGCACCGGCAGCGACCTCGCCTTCAGAAGGCTCAGGAGTTCCGGTTCGAGGTTGTCGGGATGGTTGCCCGCCATCCGCATGCGGTGGTCGAAGAACCAGACCGCGTGCTCGCCGGTGCCGTCATGCACCAGCTCGAGCAGGAACAGGGGCGCGAATCCGGTGAACAGTGCCTCGGCACCCCAGCCGGGCAGGAAGGAGCGGAGCGGAAGCCCGCCGTGCAGGACCCGCACCACATCCTGCCCGAGCCGCACATGATGGCTGTCGTCGATCCAGAGCAGGGGGTCGCGGATCAGGAACGGTATCGTTTCGCGCGCGCACGCGACGGGGATCATCGGCCTCGACCACCTCGCGGTTCCGCTACGAGCGTAGGCGATGCGCGCGCGGGCGGAAATACCCGCAAGCCCCGTCTCCGGAGCGCCGCGGCTCAGAAGCGCGCGGTGCCGCTCAGGAAGACGGACAACCCGGCCTGGGTCCAGAACAGCGGCATGCCGGCGGCGGCTGTGTAGCCGGCGAGGCCGTCGATGCGGCGACTGTCCAGCAGGTTGAAGAGCTGCGCCTGCAATCGGATCGGCGGCGTGGCCGGAGGCCACGAAGCGCCGCCGATGGTGCCGCCGACCGAGAGGTCCAGCTGGTTGTAGGGGTCGATGAAGGCAGCGCGGCCGACATCGCCGTAGGAAGCGCCGACCCAGCGGTCGAGCAGCGAGGCGGACAACCCGTGGCGGGAGAACAGCAGCCCGCCGGTGAGCGTCGCCTGCGGCGTGTCCGGTGCGGGACCATCGACGCCGCCCTCCGCCGAGCCATGCTGCCGAGCCTGGTCCAGCGAGGCGTTGCCGTAGAGGTCGAGGCCGGCCGCCAGGGCGCGGGTGGCTTCGCCCTCGAGACCGCGATAGGTCACGCGGCCCTCGGCGAAGTCCTGGCTCTCGCCGCCCACCGTGCGCACGCCGACCGCATCGTCGAACAGGATCTCATAGAGGTCCGCGGCGACGATGAGGCCAGGCGTCTGCCAGCGGGCGCCGACCTGGATGTTCCAGGTTCGCTCCGGCGACAGCCGGGCCGAGGCGGGGTCGGCAACGTCGAACAGCTGCAGCTGCGGCGCCAGGAAGCCGCGGGCCAGCTGCGCGTAGGCGGTCCAGCCCGGTGCCGGTGCCGCGTGCAGCGTGAAGGCGGGCAGGGCCGCGCCGAAGCCGCGGTCGAAGCGGGCCGGTAGCCGTGTGCCCTCCATGACGGGTGCTGCGACCGAGCGGTCGAACCAGGCGCCCTTGAGGCCGGCGGTGAGCCGCAGCCAGCGCGCGGCCTGCCAGTCCAGCTGCAGGAATGGCTGCACCGTCAGCAGCGTCTCGCGCTGCAACCGGTCGATTGCCGCGGAGTCCGGCACGCCGGACACCGGTGAGAGCACCGGGTTCGACGCGCCGCCGGCGCTGAGGTCGATCTCGGTGAGGCTGCGCGCGTTGGTCTGGCGCTCCAGCCAGAGCCCGGTCTGCAGCGCGAGGCCGGCTGGCAGCGCCTGCGTCGCGCGCAGGATGTCGCCCCAGGCGCGCAGGCCATTGCGGCCGGCTTGGCCCGGCACGTCGTTGGCGTCCAGCGCCGTGCCGTTCGGGGTCTCGCCGTCGGGATCGAGTCCCTGCTCGAAGTGGCGGTCGAGGCCGTAGCTGTAGAGCGTGTCGGACAGCGCCAGCCCGCCGCCCGGGGCGGTGTGCAGCGCGGCATAGGCGATGTCGGTGTGGTAGACGGAGTCGTTGTAGCCCTCGAAGGCCTGGCTGCGTGGATCGCCGTCGAGCGCGGTTGCGGGACCCAGCGCCGAAATCTCGGCGCGGGTGGCGCCGAGCGGCTCGTTCTGCACGGTGCGGCTGGCGTTGCCGGCGACCGTCAGCGTCGTCGTCGGCGAGAGCGGCAGCACCAGCTTGGCAAACGCGGTGCCGCGGCGTTGGGCGGCGCCGTCGAGGGCGCCCTCGCTGCCGGCGCCTTCCAGGTCCACCACCAGCGTGGCGCCCCCCGGCAGGATGCCGCTCTCCGCCAGCACGCCGCCGGAACGGGTGGCGAAGGCGCCCAGCGAGACCGCAGGCGAGAGCGCGTCCCCGGCCGCGGGGCTGATCGACCGCAGCGCCACGGTGCCGCCGAAGGTGGCGTCGCCGATCGTGGTGGCGTCGCCGGGACCGCGATCCACGCTCACCGTGGCCAGGTCGCGCAGCACGAAGTAGGCCGAACTGTGATGGGTGAAGTCGTCGCTGTCGGCAAACGGAATGCCGTCGAAGGTCACGTTGTACTGGCCGTCGGTGAAGCCGCGGATCGACAGGACCTGCGCCTCGCCGAGCCCGGGCCCGTTCGGGGCGACGTCGATTACCGAGGGCGACAGCCGGATGGCGTCGTCATAGTTGCCGGTCGGCGCCACCAGCCGGTCGAGTGCCGCCTTGCCGATGACGGCGGGCGGCTGGGGGGCGTCCGCCGGCTGCGCGGCGGGGGGCGCGGCCAGGCTGTCGGCCGGGCCGACGGTGACGAGCTCGGGGTCGCCGGCGTGGGCGGGGACGGCGCCGGCGCCGGCGATGGTGGTGGCCAGCAGGCAGGCGGCGAGCGTGGGCAGGCGGGACATCGCGCACGGTCTATCGCGACGGCGGACCCGGCACCTGTGACGGTCTGATGACGGGCCGGGCGGGCGGCGCGGCACCGGCCGGCACGCTTACCTGTCGGCGGATCGACCGACGGTCATGCGCAGGTCCGCGGACGAGATGGCCGGCTGCGGCGGCGCCAAATCGAGCCAGCCGCGGGGGCCGCGCCCCCCGCCCCGCCCCCCCGCCCCCCCCGCGCGGCCCCCGGGGGGGAACCCCCTCGCAACCGCCCGCGTTGCGGGGGGGTATGCGCCCATGCCGGACTCGCCGGAGCCATCGTCGAGGAGCGGCATCCTGCCCGGATATCGAGGGCGTCTCATGCGGCCTGCGCGCGACGGATCGAGACGAGGCCCTTGGCGGCAGTCCGCGATGATAAGCTGTATCCGGTTCGCCGATCGTGTCCTAGGGTTGCCGGGTGAGCTACCGGCGATCCGCCTTGTCCTCAACCGTCCGCCGCGAACTGGCCGGCCCTGGCGGCCGCCCCCCGGCTTGGTCAGATCGGCGTCGCAGCGGCGGCGCCGATCGGCCGGCTTGGTCGTGGGCGGACGGCAAGCGAGTGCCACCAGGGCAGATGAGCGACGTGCCGGCCGGCCGTGCGGCCGCCTCGCGCCCGGCCTGGCCGCCCTGGTCGGGGAACGTGTCCGACCGTCTCGTCCAGGCGCTGCCGACGGCGGCCGAGCCGCTTCCGATATCGGGGCAGGCGATCGCCGCAGCGTCGGCGGACGATGCCGGACCCTACCCGCGCGGCCCACCGGGTCGCGGCCGAGCCCGCCGGTGCCGCGTGCACCGGATCGCGCCCAACAGCCCGTCCCGCGCCGCCACGATGACCGCCCGAACCCAGGAATCGGGATGTTGCCACGGACCCTTCCAGTCAGGACCACGCCCATGACCTCGCCTGATCCCGTTCCGCTGTCGCCGCGCGGCGTCGACGTCGCGACCATCCGCGCCGCCGATCACGCCGCTCGGCACTGGACCAGTTCCGCCGCAGGCCCGCTGGCGCCGGGCAGCGAGGCGCACAAGCGCGCCGTCTGCGCGATGTTCCACGACACCTTCAACCCGTACAAGCCGTCGGTGATCGACTGGCCCAAGCTCGACGCCGCGACCCTGGCGCGGATCGTGGCGCTGCCGATCTGGGACATCGCGGTGCAGACCGAGGGCAAGGCGCGGCTGCGCATGGCGGCCTATGCGCGCACGATCGCCGATCCCCTGATGCGCGAGACCATCGCGCGCAACGGCTGGGAGGAGAACCGACACAAGGAGGTGCTGTCGAAGATGGTGGCGGCCTACGACATCCCGCTGGCGGCGGAGCCGGATTACGTCGAGCCGCGCGACCCGGAGTGGGCCTACCTAGTCACCGGGTATTCGGAGTGCATCGACAGCTTCTTCGCGTTCGGGCTGTTCGCGATGGCCGACCGCTCCGGCATCTTCCCGCCCGAGCTGATCGACACCTTCGAGCCGGTGATGCAGGAGGAGTGCCGCCACATCCTGCTGTTCGCCAACTGGCTGGCTTGGCACCGCCGCACCATGCCGGCGTGGCGGCGGCCCTGGTTCGAGCTGCGGGTGGCGGCGGTCTGGGTGTTCCTGGGCTGGGAGCGGATCGGGCTCGCGAAGTCGATGGATGGCGACGGCAAGCAGGTCGCCCAGGACAACAACTTCACCGTGAACGGCACCAGGGCGGTGGCCGATGTGGAGCTCAGCGTGCCCGAGCTGATGGCGCTGTGCCTGTCGGAGAACGACCGCCGGTTCTCCGGTTACGACCGTCGGCTGCTGCGGCCGACGACGATGCCCTCGCTGGTGCGGCTGGGGCTGGGCGCGCTGCGGCTGACGAGGCAGTTGCTGCGACCGCGTCGGGCGCGCGCGGCGGTGGCGGCATGAACGCGGTGACGGCGCGGGTCGCCGCGGGATCGGAGGCGCACAAGACGGTATTCTGCCGGCAGTTCATCGACACCTACCAGGACTACGATCCGGAGACGCTGCCCTGGCCGGAGCTGAGCGAGGCTGAGCTGGCGCGGCTGCGCGGCGTGCCGTTCTGGCAGGAGGTGTATCACACCGAGCGCCGGGCCGGCGCCATCGTCGACTCCTTCACCGAGCAGGTGAGCGACCCGGTGGTGCGGGAGGCGGTGGCGCTACAGGGATTCGAGGAGCGCCGCCACGCCAACCTGATCCGCGTGATGATCGAGCGCTACGGCATCGACGCGCACGAGCAGCCGATCGAGGCGTTCCCGGCCGACCTCGAGACCGCCTTCATTGATTTCGGCTTCGGCGAGTGCCTGGACGCGTTCCTTGGCTTCGGCGCCTTCAAAACGGCACGCGAATCGAAGTTCCTGCCGGAGGGGATGTTCGAGATCTTTGACGTGCTGATGTTCGAGGAGACGCGGCACATCGTGTTCTTCATCAACTACATGGCTTGGCGCGAGCGCAGGCGCGGGCTCGGTGCGGCGCGGCGCGCCATCAAGTCGACGCGCTTCTACGGCCGGGCCGGACGGCGGCTGCTGGGCATGGTGCGGCGCGGGCAGGAGACCAACGACGGCCAAGATTTCAGCGTGACCCAGGCCAGCATGTTTCTGGACGGGTTCTCGTTCCGGGGCTTCGTCGAGGACTGCTACCGCGAGAACGCACGCCGCATGAGCGCCTTCGACCCCGGGCTCATGCAGCCGCGCCTTCTGCCGGCAATGGCCGACCTGGCGCTGAAGGGGCTCTCGGTCTGGGAGCGGGCCCGGCCGCACCTGCGGCAGGCACCGGCGGCCGCCGATGGCGGGGTGGCCGGGCGGCCTTCGGGGGGCTAGGGCTTACCGGCCTCATCCGCGGCCCGGGCATCGTCACGACCTGGGCCGCCGATCAGAACGACAGTCTTTCCGGAACCGATGGGACGCGGCCGTGGCGACCGGCCAGTTGTCTCTGCGCGCCCGGTTGACTAGCGGTTTCCCGTGGCGGGGCTGTCCAGGATGTAGAGATCGCCGTCATTGCCGGACATGGCTTTGGCCTGCGTGTAGCGGGTCCTCAGGATGTCGGCGAGGCACGGGATGTAGGATCGCGGGCGATAGCCCCAGACGCCGGCCTCGGCGACGCTGATGACGGCGGGAAGCGTCTTCCCGAGTGCCGTGCAGAGGTCGTGCGGACGCCCGAACCAGGGTGCCCGCGCGTAGTCCGCATCCCATCGAAAATAGGCGTAGTAGCCCTCGATCGGCATCCGGCCGGCCAGCAGGTAGAAGCGGGGATGGTAGGGCAGGGCGAGGATACGCTGCTCCGGCCCGGTGATCCGCCGGATCAACCTGAAGAGGGGCGCGTCCGACGGGCTGCCGATCGGCCATCGCGGCGTCTGGGCGATCTCCCGGGCGGTCATCCCCTGCGGCAGGTAGGGCGCCTGCCTGGTGGCCAGCAGGGCCGCGCCGGCGACGAGGACCGTTCCGAGCGTGCCTGCGATCCGGGCCCGGCACGGCAGCAGGGCCAGCACGTTGGCCGACGTGATCGAGAAGGCGGTGATGGCCGCATAGACGAAGGTGCCGTCCTGGAAGGTGATCGAGCCGCGGCCGTTGAGCAGGACGATGCCCGCGAACGTCGCGGCGATGACCGACGATCGGCGGGCCCGGTATTCGACGTGGTGCGCCGCCAGCGCCAGTTGGCCGACAAGGCCGGCTGCCGTGCAGCAGAGGGCGATGTCCTGCACCCGTTCCAGCCGGTCGGGCGAGGGGACTAGGCTGAGCCAGAACTGCCCGAGGGACGCGCCGATATAGTGCGAGTAGACGAACTGGTTCTCGGCGACGTGGAAAGCCAGGTAGCCGCGCAGGTCGGCAAAGATGCGCATGTAGGCGCCAAAGCCTATCAGCCCGAGCAGGGTGCCAGCCCCAAGCGCCATCCGCGCGCCGCGCAGTCCGGCCACCGCCGCGGTCGACGATCCGGCCAGCGCCAGCAGCACGGCCGAGGGTGCGAACGAGTAGGCGTTCGCGACCAGGCAGACCAGGACGAAGCCGGCGGGCAGGGCGCGGCCGGGCGACGGCCTGCCGCCCTGGCAGGCGGGAAGAACGAGGCCGCTCAGCACGATGCTCGCGAGCGCTCCGGCCAGCGGATAGAAGCTGAACTGGTAGAACCCTTGGCGCAGCCAGATCTCGGCCAGCAGGGCGCAGAACAGGGAGACCGCCCAGACGCGAGCGCGCGGAGATGTCAGTGCGGGGGACGCCGCGACCGACAGGACGGCGAGCACGGTCAACAGGATGTTGAAGCCGCGCACGCCGTTCGGCGCGGACCAGCCGAACATTCCGCCATAGGCCTGCGCCAGCATGAAGATGAACGGTCCGTGGCTGTCGACGAAGGTGCGATAGAGTACGCCGCCATCGTTCAGCATCTGGCCGCCCAACACCTGGGCCGCCTCGTCCGGGAAGGTCAGGAAGGAGAGGCCGGCGACGAACGTCCAGCACAGCAGGATCGCCGTGCACGCGCACCACAGCACCGCCAGGGCGGCTTCCGCCTGCCGGACGATGCGCGATGCGTGCGGCACCCCGCCGACGAGCTCCCGGCCCCGCTTCCGGCCCCGCTTCCAGAGCGGCTCCCGGACCTGTGTAGGCGATCGGAAGACCGCGTCAGGGAGCGAGGTCAAGACGGTCGGTGCCGCGGTCGATCTCGGGGATCTTGTCGTCCGGGTCGAGCAGCACCGAGCGCACCGCGTCGTGCGTCGGCAGCTGCACGGTGATGTGGTCGCCCTTCATCCAGGCCTCGACCGGCACTGTCACCCGCATGTGGCCGCCATTGGCCAGCCGGACCTCGAGCGTCGTCGGCATCAGCAGCCAGCCCTTGGTGTCGAGGCCGATCGAGACGCCCTTCGCCGGGTCGTTGTCGGTGTAGGTGGCGCCGGTGATCGCCATGTCGAGGGTCCAGTTGTGCTGGTACCAGCCGCGCCACCACCAGGACAGGTCCTCGCCCGCCTCGCTGTCCATCAGCCGGAAGAAGTCGTACGGCGTCGGGTGCTTGAAGGCCCAGGCGGCGATGTAGCGGCGGAAGGCCGGGTCGAAGCGAGCCGGCCCCAGGATCTGCTCGCGCAGCAGAACCAGCCCCAGCGCCGACTTGAAGTAGGTGATCGGGTGCCGATAGGTCTCGGAGACGAGGTCGGACGGGCTCAGCATCGCCGGCGCCTTGGGGTCGCGCAGCCAGGGCACGATCTCATCCACCGGGTTGCCGCCGCCCGGCGCGTATTCGGGGTCGCGCTTGGGCGCGTATTCGCCATGGTTGAAGTGGTCCGAGGCATAGACGTCGATGAAGGTGTTGAAGCCCTCGTCCATGAAGGCGAACCGGCGCTCGTTGGTGCCGACGATCATCGGGAACCAGCCGTGGCCGAGCTCGTGCGTGGTGATCCAGAACAGCTCCTTGCCGGAGTCGGTGATGCCGTCGAAGGCCATCGCCGGATATTCCATGCCGGCGCCGTGTCCGGCCAGGTTCACGGCGTTCGGGTAGGGGAACTGGTACCATCGGTTCGAGAAGTACTCGATCGCGTGCTTCACGTACTCGGTGGAGCGAACCCAGTTCTGCGCCGCCTCGATGGGATAGATCGACATCGCCAGCCGGATCTGCGGGGCGGGTGCCCCGGGGAACCATGACGGCAGCCAGGAGGGCGCCTGAGATTTCGCCTCCAGCGGCGGCAGGTCGAGGCGGGCGGCGTCCCAGGCGAAGGCGGCCGAGGCGCCGAACGCCACGTCGCGGGTGTGGCGCATCCGGAAGTGCCAGGTCAGGGTGCCCGACCGGGTCGGCCGGGTCGCGGGGTCGGTAATCTCGGAGGGGGCGCGGATCATCACCGTGCGGTCGCTGCGGGCGGCCTCGGCCAGCCGCTCGCGCTCGGTGGCGGTCAGTACCTCGCCCGGGTTCATCAGCTCGCCGGAGCCCTCGATCAGGAAATTCCACGGCACCGTCACGCGGTAGTCGATGTCGCCGTACTCGAGGTAGAACTCCTGGCCGAGATAGGGTCCGGTGTCCCAACCGCGCAGATCATCATAGACCGCCATGCGCGGATACCATTGCGCCATCTCGTAGATGTCGCCGTTCTGGGTCGGCGTGACCGCCGTACGGCCGCCCCAGGTGCCGGGCACGGTGTAGTGCCAGGTGATGCGCAGCTTCAGCTGCGCCCCCCGGGGCGCCAGCGTCGTGGGCAGGCGCACCTGCATGCGGGTGTCGCTGATCAGGAACGGCGCCGAGACGGTCCGGCCGCCGTGCTCCACGCTGACGCTCTCGATCTCGTCGCCCTGGGTCGAGTGGCCGGAGAAGTAGGGCGAGGCGAACTTCGCGCGCGCATCCGGACGATAGATGTTCTGGTCGAGCTGCACCCAGAGCACGTCGAGCGGGTCGGGGCTGTTATTGGTGTAGGTGATGGTCTCGCTGCCGTGCAGTACGTGCGGTCCGGTGTCGATCGTGGCGTCGATCGCGTAGTCGGCGCGGTTCTGCCAGTAGCCCGGCCCCGGGATGCCGGCGGCGGAGCGGTAGACGTTCGGCTGGTTGCCGGCGTCGAACGGGGCGAAGATCACGGCGGGGTCGGGCGTGGTTGGCGAGGCCGCAGGGCCGGGCGGTCCGGGGTGCGTGACGGCGTCATGCGACGGCGTCGGCGGCGTGCCGGTCGGCGCACCGGGCTGCTCGGCGGCGACGACGGCCCGTGCGAGGACGAGCGAGGCGGCGGCACAGGCGAGGATCGAGGCGGGGAGGGTGCGGCGGCGAGTCGGCATGACCTAACCTCGCCAGCGGCCGCCCCCGATGCAAGAGCGGAATGAGCCAAGCGGGTGCCTGGGGCCGGGAAATGGGGCCGGTCGCCCGGGCCTTGTCAGGCGGTCCCCGGTCTGCGGTAAATCCGGGCCTGGGACACGCCCGTCTCGCTCTCCGGCCCGGAAGGGGTTCCCGATGCGCCTCGCCGCGCTGGCTGCGTACAACCAGGCCGGTTCCCGCGCGGCGAGACTGCTGCCCTGGACGGCGGCCTGCGTCCTGGTCGCGATCGTCGCCGTCGGCGCCGGCGGCCTGCAGGGCGCGGCGGCGGCGATGCGGCTCGGCATCGCCGCTTCGTTCCTGGTGCTGGTGGCCGGGCTCGGCTGCGCCGCGCTGCTGGCACGGGCGCGCGCCCTGGCGCTGAGGGCGGAGGAGCTGGAGGCGGATGCCGCGCCAGATGCGGGCGTCTGGCTGCTGCGGCGCGCGGCGCGG
>CALMVO010000088.1 GCA_937873205.1 uncultured Acetobacteraceae bacterium | reverse complement strand
ACGAGCATCTTTATCCGATCGAACGAGTCCGTTCGATCGGATGATGCTCTAGATCGGCGCGCAACCGGGACCCTTTCCGGCGCGTGTTGACCACGACATTGGAGCGGGAGGTTAGGCTTGGTCCTGAACCGCCAGCTCTGGTTGCCGATTTCTAGGATGTGGCAGCGATGGGTGAGGCGGTCGAGCGGGGCTGCGGTCATCTTGGTGTCGCCGAACAACCTACGGTCGTCGTGCAAACCGCCTTCATGGACACTGGAATCCGTAGGTTACCCAGCATCCGGACGGGAGGCTTCAGGGTTCCGGGATGCTTGAGAGCTTCGTCTGCGCCGCGACTGCCTGCCCGATCGGCGTCGGCCCCTCCGTCACCTCCAGAACTTTCCTTCCAACGTACGGCGGGGGGTGTGTCAGTTCCGCAAGCGTTGCCGCCACGTCGTCTCGGCTGATCTCCGTGTGGAGCTGTGCGGCGCCGAGATTGACGGTACCCAGGCCCGGATCGTCCTTGAGCACTGAGGGGCGCAGGATGACCCAGTCCAGGCCGGACCTGGATAGTTTCACCTCGGCGCGCTTCTTGACCGCGATGTAGTGCTCGAAGCCCCGGTCCACGGCCTGTCTCCGGCGAGCTTCGGGAGATACGGACACGAGATGGAAGCGGCCGACCCCGGCCAGCCTCGCCGCGGCAATCGACTTCGTGACCCCGTCGCCATCGATCTTGTCCGTCGTGGCATCGTCTTCTCAGCCGCTGCCGGCACCGGCTGAGAAGACGATGAGGTCGCTGCCAAGTACGTGGTCGGCGAGCTGCCGCTCGCCGATCTGCACGATGTCGCCCAGCGTTGCGGCGATGCCGAGCGCGCCGAGCGCCTCCACTTGGTCGGGCCTACGGCAAAGCCCGCGCACCTCGTCGCTGCTGGCGTTGAGCAGGCGCGCCAGGCGCAACCCGGTGCCGCCCGCGATCCCGACGATGAACACCTTCGCCCTTCCGGCCTCCCGCCCCTGCCAGCGTCCGGCGGCGATCATGACCGTTTCAGCGCCGAACATCCCGGCTAGAGCATCATCCGATCAAACGGACTCGTTCGATCGGATAAAGATGCTCGTCAAAACAACAAGCTAGAGGATGATCCGTGAGCCTAAGCGATCGGATCATCCTCTAGTCGTGAACATAGGAGTCGCAGTCATAGGTTCACGGCATGCCTGTTTGGCAGCCGTGCGGACGCGCAACTTCTCACCTGAGAACGCGGACGGCGTCACGGAGATGTCAGCCATGCTTGATCGGACCAACAGCCGTGGACTGCGGCCTGCCTCGGGGCGTGTAATGTGATGCAAAAGCCTGAAGACCTGCAAAGGCTAGGCTTCGTAGACTTTGGGGCAATGTCGCGGCGGATGGCGGCGCGGCTGATCGACCGCACCAACCTGTACGAACCCAACCGTGGGCGAGGCCTGCCTCAGGTTCGGCCATCCTTACCACCGCACGCGTGGATGGAGATCGGGCGGTCCTACTTCCAGGAAACCTACCCGCAGAACCTGTTCCAGGAGTGCAGTTATTAGTGCGAGCTGGTGTCCAGCCCCGAGCAGCTGCCCGGCACGCCGGAAACAGCCATCCTGGTCGCGGTTACCGAGCGCGGCGTCGCCGTGATCGTCCTGCCGGCGACGTCGGGACGATGGCAGCGCCGGGGGGCGCCAAGCTGTCCGCGTCCCTAATACCGGCAGTGGTGCGCCCGCGTCGCCGCGAGCTGGACGAGCTTGCCAAACTACCGAACGGCTCCGAGCGCGTGACCCTGCTGTGCGGCCGCGGCTGCTTCGGCGCCCATACGTCGCTGATGCGGTTGGCCGACATGCTGAAGTCGCCGATTGCCCGCCTCCCAGGTAAGGACGGGGTCGAGTGGGACAACCCCTTCGGCGTCGGGATGATCGGGCTGATCGGCTTCCCGTCCGGCTACCATGCCATGCTCGATTGCGACAGGCTGCTGATGCTCGGCACCGACTCCCCCTACCGCCAGTTCTGCCCGCGTGACGCCCGGGTCGCGCAGGTGGACCTGCGGGCGCAGAGTCTGCGCCGGCGCTGCCGCGTCGACCACGGCCTGATAAGCGAGGTGGGCGTAACCATCGAGGCGTTGCTGCCGCCTCTGGATCCGAAGACCGACTGCGCGCACCTCGACGACAGCCTGGCCAACTATCACAAGGCACGTGAGGGCTTGGACGACCTGACCACCGGGCGCGCCGGCGGCGAACTCCATCCACACCACGTGGCGAAGGTGCTGAGCGAGGCCGCCATGGAGGACGCTGCCTTCCCCTTCGACGTCGGCACTGAACTCACCGCTGACGCGGTACTCTTCCCACTTCCGCGCGCCCCGCGAAGGCGGCGAGATGCACATCGTGGCTCCGGTGGTCTGAGCTACGGCGCGATCTGCGCCGGGCCGATCGGCTTGATCCTCGACCCGACCTTCGACGCAAAGAAGTACAGCAAGCTGCTCTTCGCCTCCACGCTCAAGGGGTCCGGCTCCAACGTCTGCCCGGTCAAGACCAACATCCGCGAGCGGATCGCCGCTTGGCACAAGGCGCTATCCGAAATGCACGAGCTGTCCGTGCTCATGAAGACGATGATGAAGGCGGCCAGCGTGTTGCTGGCCAGGGCGTGCGCTCGCCGGCCCGTACTGCCGCTCGCACAGGGCCACACCCGTCCACCGACACCCAGCAAGCCGCTGGCTGACATGAAAGAAATCCAGCGATGAAAAACCAGGCCCCACGATCGGCTCCGGCCACCACAACCCATGACGTCATCGTTGTGGGCGGCGGCTCAGCCGGCTGCCTCCTCGCGGGACGCCTCGTCTCCGAAACGGACGCGAACGTCCTGTTGCTTGAAGCCGGGCGGAGGGACATCGACCCGTTCATCCACATCCCGGCCGGCTTCAGCAAGCTGCTTCAGTACGGGATGTTCCTGTGGCCGTACGAGACGGTGCCGCAGACCCAGCTCGACGGTCGTCCGCGCCCGGTCCAGCAGGGCAAGGGCCTCGGCGGCGGCAGCTCCATCAATGCCATGTTCTACGTCCGTGGTCAGCCCAGGGACTACGACCAGTGGGACAAGGCCGCAGGCGGAACCGGCGCATGGTCGTGGGAGGACATGCTGCCGCACTTCGTGGCGATGGAGGGCAATGATCTCTTCGCAGAGCCCTGGCACGGGATCGACGGACCGCTGAAGGTGTCGCAGCCCAAACTGAACCCGCTGAACCAAGCAATCGTGAAGGCCTTCCAGCAGGCTGGCCTGCCGTACAACCCCGACACCAACGGCGCGCAGCAGCGCGGCGTGGGTCCCGCCCAGCTCACCATCGGCGGCAGGTATCGGTGCAGCGCGGCCGTGGCGTTCCTCCACCCGGCCATGCGGCGGCAGAATCTGAAAGTGACGACGCGCGCCCTGGTGACCCGCATCATTCTTGATGGCGACCGTGCCACCGGCGTCGAGTTCCTGCGCCACGGCAGGCTCCACCGCGCTTTCGCCAGGGAGGTCATCCTCAGCGCCGGGGCGCTCAACACGCCGCGCATCCTAATGCTCTCGGGAATCGGTCCGCAGGACGAGCTGGCCCGGCACGACATCCGCCTCCGTGTCGATGCCCCCGACGTCGGGCAGAATCTGCAGGACCATCCGCAAGTTCCCGTCGTGGCTCGGTGCAAGAACGGTTACGGCTACGCGCGCTACGCCTACGGCACCGGCATGATGCGGGCAGGCTTGCAATACCTGCTCACCGACACTGGTCCGGCGGCCGCAAACGGGCTTGAGTCCGTGGCCTACTTCAATCCCGACGAGCCCGATGGCGAGCCGACCATCCAGTGCATCCACGCCGCCGCCATCATGAACACCGCGCTCGGCAGGCCCGACCGCCACCCGGGGTTCACCCTGGAAACCGTCGTCCTCCAGCCCCGCAGCCGGGGATACGTGAAGCTGCGCGACGCCGACCCGCGCTCGGCCCCGGTGTTCGACCCAAGGTACCTCACTGACCCCGAGGACGCGCGCCTGATGGTCGCGGGCCTGCGCTACGCGCGCGACGTGCTGAAGACGCCGGCCCTCCGGGAGATCCTGGCGGACGACCCAGCCGTCCGGCCCGACTGGCCGGTGCAGAGCGACGCCGACTTCATGACCCACATCCGCCATTCCCTGACGTGCATGTGGCATCCGGTCGGGTCTTGCCGGATGGGTGCGGACGACGGCTCCGTGGTGGACCCGTCCCTGCGGGTGCGCGGCGTGCGCGGCCTGCGCGTCGTCGACGCCTCGATCATGCCCGTCATCATGAGCGGCAACACGAACGCGCCCACCATGGCCATCGCGAGCAAAGGCCTGGAAATGATCAAGGCCGACCTCGCGGGGCGCTCCTCGGTGCCCCGCGCCCGAGTGCCGGAAGCGGCCATCCATTGACTGCCCCTCATCGGATGCCACGGTCCGCCGCGGCGTTGCGCACGCGACGCCACCCGGACCGGGTCCCAGGCAACTGCACATCCCGATGGCGTGCCGATTCCCAGGCTCCGAGACAGGCGGTCGCTGTCCGTGCTGCCGCCGGTCCCAACCCATCGGTAGCTGATCAACTCGCCCAACCCTGATGAAAAGGAGAGCTGACAAGAACCGTGCCGCTCACAGGAGCAGGCACCCGCTTCCGGGACGAGGCCGCGATGAGGGCAGACCTTCGCGAGTAATGCGGTTCAGGCCGATGCTTCCGTGCGGCAGGAGCGAGCTCAACTGGCTCAAGCTCGGGTGAGCCTTGAGCGCATTTAGATGCGGTCGCCTGTGAACGGGTAGGTGACCAACCTGCAGATACGAGTTGGCGATTATGCCATCGTCGGCCAACGCGACATCGCCGTCGTCGACGCCGACTCGTTCTGGACAGATGCCTACTTCGAGGGGACGGAACTGGTGCGCATTCGGGAGGGCGACCCGGCGTGGCTGCGCTTGATAAGCTATCGGCTAACGTTGGGGCCTGAGGCGCAACGCAACGGCAAAGCGATGTATGTAGATCGGCATGGAAAATTAACTCCCTGAGCGGGGTAATTGGCGTTCAAAATTGACCCCCCAGATTGGTGATGATGCCGCCCGTGGGGACGGGTGGTGGGGGAGATGCTGGTTGTGGATACGATTGCCCGGATCAGGCGGGCGCACATCGTTGACGGCAAGTCGATCAAGCAGATCACCCGGGAATTCGACCTTGCCCGCAACACGGTGCGGCGGGTGCTGCGCTCCGGCGAGACCGCATTCGCCTATGAGCGCGAGGTGCAGCCACGGCCCAGGCTGGGTGCATGGACGGAGGTGCTCGATCGGCGGCTGACCGCCAATGACCGGCTCTCCAGCCGGGAGCGCCTGGACCTGATGCGGATCTTCGAGGATCTGCGTGCCGAAGGCTTCGAGGGCGGCTACGACGCGGTGCGTCGCTATGCCCAGGCACGGCAGCGCAAAGCAGGGCACCGGCTCATCCGACGCCTACATCCCGCTGATCTATGCCCCGGGCGAGGCCTACCAGTTCGACTGGTCGACCGAGATCGTCATCCTGCGCGCCATCACGACCCCTGTTCAGGGGGCGCAGGTCCGGCTCTGCCATAGCCGGATGCCGTTCGTGCGTGCCTACCCGCGCCAGGCGCAAGAGATGGTGTTCGACGCGCATGACAGGGCGTTCGCGTTCTACCGCGGCACCTGCCAGCGCGGCATCTACGACAACACAGCAGCGACGTGGTGCTCAACGCCCTGTCGCGGCGCCGTCCGTCCGTGACGCCGCCCACCATCGCCACCCCCGACGCGCTGCGCCTGTTATGGGCCTGATGCGCGAGGTCAAGCTCGTCGGCATGCGGGCCGCCTACGACGAGGTGCTGAGCAACGCGCTCAAGCGCCAGCATCCGGCAGCCCAGATCGTCGGCAACCTGCTGCAGGCCGAGATCGCCGAGAAACAGGCCCGCTCGATCCGCTACCAGGTCACGGTGGCCAAGCTGCCGCTGATCAAGGATCTGGCCGAGTTCGACTTCTCCGGCACGCCCATCAACGAGGGCCTGGTGCGCAAGATGGCCACCGGGTCATTCCTGGACGGCCAGCGCAACGCCGTGCTGGTCGGCGGTATCGGGACCGGCAAAACGCACCTGGCGGTGGCGAGCGCGCTCAGCTGCATCCGGCTCGGACGTCGGGTGCGGTTCTACACCGTGATCGACCTGGTCAACCGGCTCGAGGCGGAAGCCCGCACCGGCAAGACAGGGCGGCTGGCCGAGTAGCTCACCCGCCTCGACCTCATCGTGCTGGACGGGCTCGGCTACCTGCCGTTTGCCCAGAGCGGGGGCCAGCTGCTGTTCCACCTGATCAGCCGCCTCTACGAGCAGATCTCGGTGGTGGTCACCACCAACCTGCTGTTTGCCGAATGGCCGTCGGCGTTCAACGACGCGAAGATGACGACAGCCCTGCTCGACCGGCTCACCCACCACTGCGACATCATTGAGACCGGCAACGACAGCTGGCGGTTTAGGAACCAGAACTAGCCGCGCTCGCCACCTGATCGGGCAGCCGGAAGAAGGTCAATAGTCGGCGCCAATGAGGGTCAGATTTCGGTGCTGTTTGACAGGTTGAGGTCAAGGCACGTGGTTACCGGCGGTTCCGCTGCCTGACTTGCAGGCGGCAGTTCAACGAGCGTAGCGGCGGCGTGCTGAACCGGACCTGTCTGCCCAGCGACGTCATCGCCTTCGTGGTGTTCTGCCCGCTGCGCTACCGGCTGACCCTGCGGGATTTGAGCGAGACCGATAGAACCACGGCATTTGCCAGGATCAGGTGGCGGTGCTGGCTGCCATCAGCTCGCCCTGGTCCAGCGGCCAGATCGAGGGGGCAGGTCACTAGGCTGAAGCTGGTCAGGCGACAGTTGTATGGTTGCGCTAGGCTGGATTTGCTCGAAACCGCCTCGTTCGCAATCTCCGATCAGGGTCGCCAAAGTGCGTCAGAATCAATATTCGGGGCCAATCCACAACCTCTGCGTGGATCAACCGCTCCCTCAGGTTCCTCACCCGCCATAAGCGCAGAAGCGGCATCCATCAAGGCTTCGTTGCCCCTACCTGCTCGCTGTACGCATCGACAGACCAGCGGACAGGTTTGTAAGGCGCTTTTAACCGAATGTTCAACGCTTGATGAGAGGCTTCCTCAGACTTCCTGCACCGGCAGACGCTCCAATGTACCAGATCGTTCGCATCATGCCTATCACGCCTCCTAACTAGGTCCGATAAAGATGATCAACCTCGCAAGCCTACCCGAGGCACGGGCGAAGCGTTTCGCTGTCTTCAAGATCGCTCAGGCCGATCTCGTGCTTCTCGACCGTCACCATGATGCGCTGCTGGCGGTGCTGCCGGACATCCTCGCCATCAGCGCCGAGCAGGTGAGCATCTGGCCGGGCGTGCGGGACGCGATGAAGGCGCCGGAGGTAGCGCAGGTCCGGGCATCGCACTGGACGCGCGTGTTGACCGGGGAGCTTGGCGACGGCTACCGCGAATCCGCGGCGGCATTCGCCACCACGTTCCTTCGCCACGGCATTCCGGGCTACGGGGCCTCGCTCAGCCAGGCGATGGTGCTGCGTGGCATCTTCGAGCAGGTCGAGGCGAGAACTGCCGTCTCGGGATGGCATCGACGCCGCGCCGCCGCGACCATGAACGCCCTGCACCACGCCCTAAGCAAGGTCGCCTCGCTCGACGTCGGCCTAATCCTGATTACCTACGACGAGGCTGAGCAGGCCGCCCGGGCCACCGCCAGGACCGAGCTGGAGGCGTTCCAGGCCAAGGCGAAGGTGGTGGTGCAGGCGGTGGGCTCCGGCTCGGCCGCGGTCGAGAGCAGCGCCCGCACGGTCGCTCGCATCGTCGAGGAGACTGGGGAGCGCGCCGCCGCCGCGACCAGCGCCTCGGACGAGGCGTCCGCTAACGTGCTGTCGGTGGCCGGCGCCGCCGAGGAGCTGTCGGCCTCGATCGGCGAGATCGCCAAGCAGGCTAGCCGCGTCGCCGAGATCGCCCGCGAGGCCAACGACGCCACCCGCCGCACCGACGGCACCATGAACATGCTGAAGGAGTCTGCCGGCAGCATCGGCGATGTCGTGGGCCTCATCAGCAGCATCGCGGCGCAGACCAACCTGCTGGCGCTGAACGCCACCATCGAGGCCGCGCGCGCCGGCGAGGCCGGCAAGGGCTTCGCCGTGGTCGCCACCGAAGTGAAGAGCCTGGCCAACCAGATCGCGCGCGCCACCGGCGAGATCGCCACCCAAATCAAGACGATGCAGGGCGCGACGCGCAGCGCCGTCGAGTCGATCCAGGCGATCGGCCAGGTGGTCGAGGAAATGGATCACGTCGCCACCGCGATCGCGGCTGCCGTCGAGGAGCAGCGCGCCTCGACCCAGGAGATCGCCGGCAACGTCAACCGCGCTGCGGTCGGCACGCGCACCGCCGCCACCAACATCGGCGGCGTGGACCAGGCCGCACAGCAATCCGGCCAGGCTGCCGGCCAGGTGCTCGAGGTGGCGCTGGGCCTGGCCCAGCAGGCCTCCCTGCTGGAGACCGCCGTCGAGGACCTGATCAGCCGCAGCCGCAGCCGCGCCGCCTGACGCAGCGTCCCGGCCTCATCTCATGCTGAGCTGGCGCGGCGACAGCGCGGTGTTGAGCCAGATCCCGTGCGGGCTGCGGCCGGTGGGGATGTAGCTGACCGAGCCCGCCGCCGGGTCGATGATCGGATCTATTAGCCCTCGCGCCCGGAGCGGCGTTCGCTGGATCAGGGTTGATCGCGTAGGGTCCGGGTGGTGAGGGTGGTAGGGCTGCCGGGATGAACTGCGTTTGCTGTGGGTCTGCAGCCGTGACGGAGAGGCCGGAGGTGGCGGCGCGCGGCTACCGCCGCTTCCGGTGCCGGACCTGTGGAAGGCAGTTCAACGAGCGAAGCACCGGTATCTTGAACCGGACCTGCCTGCCCAACGACATCATCGCCTTCGTGGTGTTCTGCCGTGTGCGCTATCGGCTGACCCTGCGCGACCCGAGCGAGATCCTGGCGCTGCGTGGGATCGAGGTGAGCCACGAGGCCGTCCGCGACCGGGAGGCAAAGCTGCTGCCGATCATGGGCGACGAGCTGCGCAAGCGCCGGCACAGCATGCGGCGCGGCTCCGCCACCAGCTGGGATGTCGATGAGACCTATCTGAAGGTCTGCGGTGGCTGGACGTACCTGTATCGGGCGATCGACCGGGACGGGAACCTGATCGATGCCATGCTCAGCGAACACCGCGACATGAGGGCGGCAAAGGCCTTCTTCCGCTTGGCTCGGGCAACCATGGGTTTCCGGCCGACCCGGGCGACGACGGACGGCCACGGCTCCTATCCGAGGGCGATCCGCACCGTGCTGGGCAAGACGGTCCGGCACCGGACCAGTGCCTACTTGAACAACCGTCTCGAACAGGATCATCGCGGCATCAAGGGGCGGATCCGACGTATGCGCGGCTTCAAGGACCATGATGCAGCCAGCGGTTTCTGTCGCGAGCATGGTGAACTTCGGCATCTCCTCCGCCCCCGTCGCCGCCACAACCAGACCGTTTCTTCTTTCCCCCGCCGCTCCCGCTTCGCCAGGGCGACCCGCATTGCGCTCGATACCATGCAGAACGCGTGATTACCCGCGTGTCCGCCTCGAAGACCCGAACGCCGGTGCGAGAGCTGACAGATCCGCGCGCCTAGAAAGGTCAGCATTCGGACGGTGAGGTTTCCAGGCTAACTGTTGTCAGTGAGATTGAGTGCAACCCAGCGTCGAGAACACCATCAGAGCCCTGTTACTATCGGTTTCGCTTATCACTCCACAAACCGGGGTTTCCATCATAATAGAGACTTCCCTGAGTGGCACAGTTATTAGCACGATATTCGTGCTGGAATTGCTTTGCGAAACTAGCATGCCGCTACCAGAATCGCACATGGGTATCTGGCAAGAAACGACGCACTTTTACAGGCGCCAACTGGCAGCTTCGTTAAGCAGTTCATGCCTCGGAGACCATCCGGCGGGTCCAGAAACACCATCGGCACCGCTAGCAGGTAAACTAGGCTGCGGTGAGCCAGATGGCTCCGGACCATTGCTTCTGAACGACGAAGTAAAAGGTCGAGAAGGACAGGTGGGCGATGATGGACGCGAGGCTGACGGCCGAGCTCGAGCAGCAGGTCGTCAGAATCGGGCGGACAGCGAAGCGTGCCGCTGCTCCGGCTCCGCGGCGTGGAGCGAGAGCTGTCGCGGAGCCGGCAGCGGAGGCACCTACCGCGAAGCCAGCAGCCAAGCGAACCCCCAGATGCGGCACCAGGTCGACGTCGTCACAAGCTGCCCGGATCCGATGTCGGCTTCGAGACTGCAGCGCCTGACGATCATGAGGATGAAGCAGCTGCGGAGGATTAGCACCGACCGTTTGCGGAGCTGCTCGCTCCTGAAGAACCTCGCGACTCGCACCGGCACTTGATCGACTGAACCCGGGCTGGACAGACGAAACTTGAAGACTCAGGATTCCGTTCCTGACCCGCCTATCCTTTATCATCCGAGCCTGTTCCGGCGGTCCATCCGAGGAAGAGCGTCTACCCGACGACATCGTCTGCCTGGAGGACGGCAAGAAGCTGAAGATGCTCAAGCGCCATCTGTTGAGTAAGAGCGTCTAACAGAACCGTCTGATCTGGTTGAGACAGACGAGGGCGCAGCCGAGGATGCTGAAGGCGAGGTGGATGTCGGCGCGGCGTTCGTAACGCACGCTGAGGCGCCGGAAGCGGTTCAGCCAGGCGTGCGTGCGTTCCACCACCCAACGGTGACGTCCGAGGCGTTGGCCGTTGTCCATGCCTCGCCTGGCGATACGGGACAGGATGCCACGGGGTGCGGCCCTCCTGGCGGCAGCGCCGGTCGTCGCAGCCCTTGTCGGCATGCAGCTTGTCGGGTCGTCGTCGCGGTCGCCCGCATCTTCCGCTTCTCACCGGGGGGACGACATCCAGCGTCGGCGCCAGCATGCGGCTGTCGTGCTGGTTGGCCGGTCCGATCAGCACCCCAAGTGGCGTGCCTCTGGCATCGACGGCGATGTGGCGCTTGCTTCCCGGCCTGCTGCGATCCGTCGGGTTGGGGCCGGTTGCGGCACCCCCCTTTTTGCCTGCACAGACGCGCTGTCCAGGGCAGCGCGACGCCAGTCGAGCTGTCCTGCCGCGTGAAGACGCTCCAGCAGCACCTGATGCAAGGCCGCCCACACTCCTGCCTCGTGCCAGTCACGCAGGCGCCGCCAGCAGCTCATGCCAGAGCCTCACCTCATCTCGGCGGGCAGCATCTCCCACGGCAGGCCGGACCGTAGCACGAACAGGATGCCGGTCAGCGCCGCACGGTCCGGCAGGCGCGGCCGTCCTCCCTTTTGGCTTCGGCGCCTCAGGCGGCAGCAGCGGCGCGATCGCCGCCCACAGATCACCGGGAACAAGAGGTCTGGCCATGCCATACGGCACGCATCAGAACAAGTTTCGTTAGGTGCTCTTAGAGCTGGCGGCGGTTCTTTTCGTTCACGGACTCTCTCGGAAAGCCGCTGGCACGTCTGTGGGGTGGCGGCTATGCGGTCTAGGGCGCCGAACAGGTCTGGCAGATGGGACCGGAATAGCGCCGCCCTCTCGTAGAGGTCCGGATGGACCACTATCTCGCCCCACGGGCGATCCAAGAATGCAGCAAAAACAATGGCGTCCCGTAGGGGATTCGAACCCCTGTTACCGCCGTGAGAGGGCGGTGTCCTAGGCCCCTAGACGAACAGGACATGGCCAGTGGCGGTGCATTTAGGGCAGCGTCCGAACGGACACAAGTCCCTTGAGTGCCGACTGCCAGCCTCGACACTGGGCAGGGTCCGGCTATGGTCCGCCGTCGCGACGAGGGGCTGCCCCGTGCGCCGGACCGGAGCCGTGAACCATGCCGAGCGCCGAGGCGGCCAGTTTCGAGAGCCTGTCCGGCGCCTTCCTGCTCGCCTTTCCCGCCCTGTTCTCGATCGTGAACCCGATCGGCGCGTCGCTCATCTTCGCCGAGGTCACCGACGGCCGCAGCCAGGCCGAGCGCGGCATGCTGGCGCGGAAGGTGGCCCTCTACGGCTTCCTGATCCTGCTGGTGTCGCTCTGGATCGGCAGCACGCTGCTGGCGTTCTTCGGCATCACCATTGGCGCGCTGCGGATCGCCGGCGGCCTCGTCGTCGCCGTGCGCGCCTGGGGCCTGCTGCAGGCGCCGGAAGCCAACGAGGCCAAGAAGCAGAGCCAGGCCCGCCAGGATGGCCGCACCGCGGCGGCCGACGTCTCCTCGACCGCGTTCTTCCCGCTGACCATGCCGTTCACCGTCGGCCCCGGCAGCATCTCGGTGGCGATCGCGCTCGGCGCCGAACGACCAGACCATGGCGGGCTGCTGGGCCGCGCCCTGTTCACGCTCGGCGCCTGCGCCGCCGCTGCGCTGGTCTGCCTGATCGTCTGGGCCGCCTATGCCGGGGCGCCCCGCTTCGTCCGGCTGCTCGGCCATTCCGGCGCCCGCATCGTGACCCGGCTGGTGGCGCTGATCCTCCTGTGCATCGGCGTGCAGATCGTGGCATCGGGAGTCCAGGACGTGCTGGCCGGCGCCGTGACGCAGGTTCAGGGGCAGCTCGCACTTCATGGGACGCCGACGCGATGACCGACCCGAACCCTCCCGGCCGCCGGCCCGACGCGGTCGCCCACGTCGTTCTGGCGGGCGTCAGCCAGGGCAGCGAGTGGGTCGCCAACCAGCAGCGCGACCGCGAGCAGGCGGTGGCCGACCTGCAGCACGCGGCCTCGTTCGCGCCGGTCGGCCTGACCGGGCCGTTCATCATCCACCTGTCCCTGGAAGGCGGCCGCCTGGTGCTGGACGTGCGCGACGGCGCCGACGTCCCCTTGCGGATGTTCGTGTTCGCGCTGAGCCCGTTCCGTCGCCTGATCAAGGACTACCAGCTGCTGGTGGACAGCTACGACCAAGCGATCCAGGACGGCCGCACGCTGGCGATCCAGACCATCGACATGGGCCGGCGCGGCCTGCACGACGAGGGCGCCGAACTGCTGGTGCGTCGCCTCGCCGGCAAGATCGACGTCGACCACGAGACCGCGCGGCGGCTGTTCACTCTGGTCTGCGTGCTGCACCAGCGGATCTGATGGCCGGCCCCGGCTATGCTTCCAGGTTGGCGTCCCAGTAGAGGAAGTCCAGCCAGGTCTTGTGCAGGCTGTCGCGGGGGGCGTGGCGGCGGGCGGCCTCGTCCACCTGGCGCGGCGACGGCTCCTGCGGCCGCCGCAGCAGGTGCAGCCCGCTTTCCTTCAGCGATAGGCTGCCCTTGCGCAGATTGTCGCGCTGGCAGCAGGTGACAACGTTGGTCCAGGACGTCAGGCCGCCGCGGCAGCGCGGCACCACGTGGTCGAAGGTGAGCTCCTTCGCCGACAGCTCCTGGCTGCAGTATTGGCAGCGGAACCCGTCGCGCAGGAACACGTGGTAGCGCGTGAACGCCACGCGCTTGCGCCGATGATACTGCTTGAGCGCCACCACCGACGGGATCGGGAACGAGCGGGTCGCGGACCGTACCACGGCGTCGTAGTTGATCACCGGGGTGACGCGGTCCTGCAGCACGGCCACCAGCGCGTCCTGCCACGACCACACCGAGAGCGGACCCCAGCTCATCGGCTGCATGTCGGCGTTCAAAACCAGCGTCTGCAGGGTCTGGATATGACTCATGCCGCGGGGCACGCGAGCAACGAAGGCAGCCGGCCATCGGGCAAGAGCGCTTCCTCGTATGGGACGCCACACGATCGGCCCGGGCATCCGGTGCAAATGAAACGCGCATCCGAATCGCCCTGGGTGTGCGTCGTCGAGAACCCATTGCTTTTATTGCAGGGCGAGAGTCCGTCCGCAAGCCGCTGGCAGCCGGAAGCGGGGGCTGTCACGATGTTGTACCAATGACCCACGGCCTCTCCGCCGGGGCGGCGTCGGCGCCGGTCGTCACCCGCTTCGCGCCCAGCCCCACCGGCCCGCTGCATCTCGGCCACCTGCACTCGGCATTCTGCGGCTGGACCCGTGCACAGGCAGCCGGCGGCCACTTCCTGCTGCGGCTGGAGGACATCGATGCCGGCCGCTGCCGCCCCGCGCACGCCGCGGCGATCCTCGCCGACCTGTCCGCCTGCGGCCTCGACTGGGACGGACCCGTGCGGGTGCAGTCCGTTCATTTGGAGGACTACCGCCGCAGCCTCGACGTCCTGGCCGGGCACGGCCTGCTCTATCCGTGCTTCTGCACCCGCGCCGCGGTGCTGGCCGACATCGCCGCCGCCGGCGCCGCGCCGCACCAGGCGCCGGACGGCAGCGCGCTCTACCCGGGCACCTGCCGGATGCTGTCCGACGCCGAGCGCGCGGACCGCATCGCCGCCGGGCTGCCGCACGCGCTGCGCCTCGACATGGCGCGCGCCTGCCGGCAGGCCAGCCCCGGCCTCAGCCGCTACGAGGCGGGGCAGGGCAGGATACCCTGCCGGCCACAGGCGTTCGGCGACGTGGTGCTCGCCCGGCGCGACGTGCCGGCCAGCTACCATCTCTGCGCCACCCACGACGACGCGCTGCAGGCCGTCAGCTGGGTCACGCGCGGCCTCGACCTCGCACCCAGCGCCGACCTGCACCGGCTGCTGCAGTCTTTGATGGGTTGGCCGGAACCCGCCTACGCGCACCACGCGCTGCTGCGGGACGGGACCGGCCGTCGCCTCGCCAAGCGCGACGCCGCCTCCAGCCTGCGCGACCTGCTCGATCGCGGGACCGCTCCTGCCGAGATCCGGGCCATGGCCGGGTATGGTTGAAGGAAGGGGGGGGGGGGGGGGGGGGGGGGGGGGGGGGGGGGGGGGGGGGGGGG